>JBCDLG010000011.1:0-49113 GCA_038745625.1 Pseudomonadota bacterium
CCGTTTGCGCGGAGAGCGTGCCAGTAGGTGGCTGCATTGATAGCGATCACCGGTTTGGCGAGGAGGGCTTCCATCTCGCCAGCTAGGCGCATCATGGAGAGGTTTGTACCCACTTGGATCAAGGCGTCGATATCGTCGCCATCCAGATCATAAAGTGCCGCGCGCAGCTGGTCTTCCTCCACTCGAGAGATATCCGTCCAGCTTTTGCATTCGAGGCATAGATCGCGAACAACATCGTATCCGCAGTCGCCAAAGAAACGCCGAACTTCGCTATTGGCGATGGGGTAGTAGGGCGACAGGAAAGCGATTTTGCGAACGCCGCCATAGGCTTGCAGTGCAGCGTCGCAGGCGATCGACCCTGCGCTGCATCCCAAGCCGCTTCTTTGTTTTATTCTGTTCTCAAACCGCTTGGCGCCCTCCAGGCCGCCGTAGAACGTGATGGCTGACATGCCCATCACCAAATAGTCGGGACTGCAGGTCATCACGGAATCGACGGCGTCCATCAGGTTTTGGCTGATAACGTCTGTACCCGCAGTAAAACTCTCATTACTCAGAGCTTTTGCGTCTTGCGTGAAGATGCGAGCGTAGTGGTTGCTCACGCCTTGCGGGGTGAGAGCGTGAAAATCAGGTTCCACAACAGTGTTGGTCGATGGCCCCAGCACCCCGAACTTGCAGCGTGACGCCCACTGATTGGACATAGGCGTGGCTAGGCCTGTTTCGAGCGCGAGGCGCTTTCAAAAAATGCGTTCATCTTACTGACAACATTGGTCAATAGCGATTGGCGGCCCATGGCGCGTTCTTTCGCTGCCTCGGGGCCCGGTTGATAGGTTTCGATGTCCGCCCGTTCAAGCGTGCCTTTGTCTGCCAAAATGCGCTCGAGAGTATCCAAGCGCTCGCGTGTGACTGACAGCTCTGTGGTGAGCGAGAGAATGGTCGATATCAAAACATCTGTCGTCGGATCGTCAAAAAACGTGTGCAAGGGCTCGCGTTTGGGCGTCGTCATTTCTCGCCTCCAAAGACGAGATAGAACGCGCCCGGACCTAATGGTTCGTAGGCGTGGAAGATGTTGTCCTTGTCAAACCCGGCTTCTGCGAGTTTCTCCTTAAGGTCCGTTTGAATGAAGCCCGTCCAAAATGGCTCACCATTGTGCCGAACCTGCCAGTGATTGGTGACCTGTTTGAGAAGCGGCGTCGCTTCAGGCTGATAGGGCACGTCCAAATTGAGAAAGACGCCGCCTGGCGTCAGCAGCCGATGGGCCTCTGCCATCACCTGAGGCAGCACCTTGTTCGAGGTCTCGTGAAACAGAATATGCGAAACGATCAGATCAAAATGGCCGTCAGGGAATTCCGTTTCCTGAGCATTGGCCTGGTGGAAGATGACCTCAACGCCTTCGCTCTCAGCCCAGGCATGAGCATACTTCACAAAGGGTACTGACGTATCCAGGCCATGCACCTCAGCGTCGGGAAAAGCCCTTTTGAAAGCAAGGGTTTGCTCGCCTGTACCGCATCCGATATCGAGGATGCGTCGCGGTTGTTTTTGTGGGAAGTACCTCTTGAAGGTCTCGGCGGTGAAGAGGCCGATCGAATCGCTTCCCGCTTTCGATCCGTCGCCCATAGCCTTGGCGTTGCGATAGATTTCGATCGTGCCTGAATACACGCGCGCGGCGCTCAAGTCGCGATCGTTCTCTGCACTGATATAACCACCTGGTTGGCGATGGATCTCGATGGTTGAGATCGGCTTGGAGGGCTCAAGACCATCGCGAAGATGCAGGGCGCCCAGCTTGCCCGGTGACGAAGTCAGCGCCTCCGCGATGGCCTCTTGCTCAACTTTTGTTCGGTGTACGGTGGTTGCTACCGAATCAAACAGCATGTCTTGGCTGTGATAGGTGAGAAGACCCCAATATTTGTAGAGCGGCAGTTCTTCAACGCTGTCAGTCACGTCGTCCCGTGTCGCGGGTGGACGGCCGTGCTGTTCTTCAAAGGACGGAGCAATATCTTCGTTATAGATACGCTCCAACTGCTGATGAACAGCCATGTTCGCATAACCCTTGATTGTGCCAACGAACGCCTGCCGGGCGCCTTCATCATGGCTGGGCGGGAAGGACAGGTGCTGTTGGGTCATGCGCTCACTCCTTTGATACCATTATGATCGCCGATCCTGAGATCGACAGCTCACTTGGATACCTACCCGACAGGCGGATAAACCGGCTAGCCGTGGGCGTCTTGCGGCATCTCGAGCTCAGCGATATCGCGCTGCGCCTCGAGAAGGTCGTCCAAATGCTTGGTGGCCGCTTTTGTTGGGCTCATTGTCGACGAGAAGAAGACAATCGCCAGGGATGCAACATAGGTGTCGCGCCTAAAGAGGGGAACCGCCAGGCTCGAGGTTTTTCCAGGGTTCTTCGTATGCTGATTGCGTATCATTTGCGCATAGCCAGTGGCGCGAATGTTTGAGACCAATCCGTCGATATAGTCTTGGTCAAAACCGGTGAGGGCGCTGCCATCGGTATCCTCGTCGTCCTTCGCTCGCTGTTTCATCCGGGCGCTTTCAACAATGCTCCGGCGTTCGTCGTCGCCGCAATAGGCGAGATGGATCTTGCCGGACGCGCTGGACCAAATCGGCATCGCGTAGCCGGGATAATACTCCGAGAACGTCATGGTTGTCAGCGAATGGGTGGAGTCGCGAATGACCATCGAGTCAGCGACGCGGGTCGACACCACTGCTGGCCAACCAATCTTCTCTGTCAGTTTAACGATGGCTGGCCTTGCGGCCGCTGCAAAGGCATTCTCGGCTTGATAACCATAGCTGAGCGATTGGACGAGGGCCGTCGGACGATACGCCTTTCGCTGCGGCTCGATCTCCATATACCCCTCATAGACGAGCGATTGAACGATCCGACACGTTGTTGGGTAGGCCAAGTCGCAGGCGCGGGCGATTTCCATCATGGTCAGCGAGCGGCCCTGATTGATGGACCTGAGCACCTTAAGCGTGCGGGTTATCACCCGAATCGGGACGCCTTTTTCCATAGCTCTTGACCTTCAACCGTTCCGCCTGACGACTTACCATTTATCCGACAGACGATAAGCATGAATGAAGCGCTCGCGTTGACAATCGTGATTTCGCGTAATGACCGAAGAGCGATCATGGCTGTCTCCAGTAGATGGTAATCTTCATTGCTCGCGAAAATGTGAGCTGATCCTCATGATGCACCGTATAGGCTCAATTGCCTTGCAGTGGGTCGCGTAGAGGTGCGCCTACGGAGCGACGATATATCCGACTGGTGAGCATTTGTATGGCGCCAATGGATCATTCGAAAAGTCCGAGGCCATAGTGCGAACAACTGTCACATCATGTCGGCGCTCGATTTGTCCGGCTCTAACAGCACGGGCATTGACTGTTTGGGCAACGCGGCCATCGCTTGGATAATCGTCCGCTGACGTATGAAATGGTCTAGTTGGTGTTTGAAGGAGCGGAGGGACTTATGAGTAACAACGATTCAAAGAGCGGGGGACGCTCTCGTTCAGCGGTTGCGACTTGGTTGTTGTCGACGGGGGCTATGGCTATTTCCACCGTTCTGGCGGCCTCTGGGGTGTCTGTCGCGCAAGATGAAGCTGCCGAGGATTCAGATATCATCTACGTGACAGCGCGGAAGAAAGAGGAATCGTTGAGTGACGTCCCTCTGGCTATCACGGCGCTAAGCGGGGAGACACTTGAGCAAGGCGGCGTTCAAGGGCTCAACGAGATTGCTGACCTAACCCCAGGTCTGACCTTCAACTCCTACGCGAATGGGAACTTCGCAGTACCGACCATTCGGGGTATTGCGCAGACAGATATTCAGAACATTGAGAACAACGTTTCGACCTATATCAATGGTGTCTACATTTCGAACAAGCAGGTCCTAGACCTGTCGCTGTTGGATTTGGACCGGGTCGAAGTCGTCAAGGGTCCGCAAAACGGTCTTTACGGTCGCAACAGTTTCTCAGGCGCGATCAATTATATCACGACGCCAGCGACGTCCGATGAGTTCAAAGCGAAGGCGGATGCCTCCTACGGTTCCGATGAGTTTTATGAAGTTCGCGGGTCCGTCAATGTTCCGGTGATTGAGGACGTCCTTGCCATTCGGTTGGCCGCCGGCTTCTCATCCTTTGATGGTACGATTGAAAACACTGCTGATCCTGATGACAATGCAGGCGGGTTCGAGCGGACGAGCCTGATGGCATCGGTGGCCTATACGCCGACGGACGAATTCAGCGCTGACTTCTTCATTTACTACAACGACCAAGACAATGATGCGAATCCCGGTTTCTTCGAGGAAAACAACGCAGCATTTGGCGTGCGGAACTTCTTTGGACCGCCCATTCCTTCGTTTGGTAACTTCGAGGGCGAACTCGTTGCGCCCGATGAGGTGTCTTTGTTCCCGTCAGTGATTGGTTCGGACAAGGAATCCTTCGTTACGGGCCTGACATTATCCTATGATATTACGGATAAAATTACTGTCACTTCGGTGACAAGCTATGGTGAGTCCGACAACCTCGATATCACTGACGGCGACTTCACTGCGGACGGTACGCCGCTCACAGTATTCTCGCCGCCATTCAGTTTTGCAGGTGTTGCTGTTGGCCAGAACTTCACCGGCAATGAGGGTAGCAGCCGGGACTTTGCGCAGGAGCTGCGGGTCGCTTTTGAGGTGAACGATCGGTTCGACTTCACCATCGGTGGCTACTACACCGATACCGAGATCGATGACCTCTTCACAACACAGACGGTCTTCGCGCCTGATGCGATCGCGCCGGGTAATTTTACGCTGGCGATTGGTCAGAATACGACGGGCTCGTTTGATTCAAGCTTCACGACGCCTCTCTCCGTCAGCGAAAATGACATCGAAACTATTGCTGTCTTTGGCGCTGCCAACTGGGCCGTGACAGATCGCCTGCGTCTTGGAGCAGAAATGCGGTACACGTCGGATTCACGGGAGGCGTTCAACCAATTCATCAACACCTTCACTGGGGCCTTGGACGATGCACCGGGTGACAGCGATGCCGATTTTAGTTTCGTGACGCCTCGCTTCACAGCTGACTATGATCTGACCGATGATCTTCTGGTTTATGCGTCGGCGGCGCGCGGCGCCAAGGCCGGTGGTCTCAACAACACAACATCGGCATCGGCGTCAGCCCAAGAGTTCGATACGGAGACCAACTGGACCTATGAGCTTGGTGCGAAGGGTTCGGCGCTCGGCGGTACGCTCTCCTTCGATGCAGCTGTCTTCTACACCGATTGGCAGGATCTTCAGATCTCGACCTTTGTGGAAGATGCCATGGTCGGCGTTATCAACAATGTCGATGGTGGTGCTACGGTCTATGGCGGTGAGTTCCAGTTCTCGTGGGACGCGACGGACTGGTTCAACTTCAGCGGCGGCTACGCCTTCACTGAGCCCGAGTTCGACGATGACACCTTCACCACCAGCATCAATGACCGGGATTGCGGCGCGACATCGGATTTCCTCTGTACTGTCTATAACAATCCGTTTGATCCAAGCTCGCCGACGGGAACAGCTCCAGCAGGTGATGTCGATTTTGTCCGAGGTCTGAATGCAGGTGGCAACCAGCTCGCGCGGACGTCGCGTCACCAGGCAAACTTCACGGCGAGCGTCTTCCAACCGGTCACCCCAGAGTGGGAGGCCTTTGGCCGCGTCGATGTTACCTATCAATCGAAGCAGTTCATCACGGCACTGAACGAGCAGTTCACGCCGGGCCGGACCTTGGTCAACATGCGTGCTGGTCTTCGTAAGGACGGCTTGGCGATCGAAGGTTGGGTGCGCAATCTGGGTGATGAGACCTATGCCAACAGCGCTGTCCGTACGGCGGTTCCAGGCGAATTCCCAGTCTTTAGCCGCCTTGCGTTTATTGCGCCGCGTCGGGCCTATGGCTTGACCGTGCGTGTTGAATACTAACTCAAAATAGGAAGCACGTCGGAGGAGGATGACGGAATGACCGATCTTAACTCGCTTAAAGATGAAGTCCTGAGTGCCATTGCGTTGAGCGGCGACGATGGAACCTACTCCGACGAGGCCTATGATAAGGTGCAAGCGGCGATCCAGTCGCTTGTGCCGCATACGCCGACCCCGCGCCCTGTGGACAAGCAAGAGTTTGTTTCATCAGCCTGGGGCACGCTTTACGCTCAGTTCGGACCTCGCCACACGGCCGGTAAGCCGATCGAACATGTCAGCAATCTGAAAATCCTCTCCTGGGCCAAGTTTCCTGAGATCGCCATTCGCATGAAGCGCCTGGAGCAGGAGATTGATCACGCCACCCACGCCTACAACAATCTGCATTATGTCACCCCGGTCGATGGGGGCATGGACGCTGTCTACCGTGTTTTTGGTGAGTACACGTTGGATGAGGATGAACCGCAACGCTATAAAGTCAACTTCTATAAAGGAGACTTTGTTGGGCTGAATGGTGAGCCCCCTGACGAGGTGCGAGCTGCCTTTGGCATGGATCCAGATCAACCGTTGGAAGTGGAGCTACAGTCGCCGAAGCTTCACTCCGATGTCGTTTATGTTGATGGCGATATGCGGATCAATTTCGGGAGTGTCGGCGGGGTTTATGTGCTCAAGCGGCTCTCGTCGCCCATGCAATCTGTCTAGATCTTAGTCGATCATCGCATGGCAGATCAAATCTCCGCCCCTGTGGTCGAGGGCCCGCTAACGGCGCAGACGACGCCCGCCGAGCCTGGTGTTACCCACGAGCTTCCATTCTCGCGCCGGGCGGCTTGGGCCAGTGGGTCGCTCGGCACCGCCGCCTTTACCAACGCTTTTGCGCTTTTCGGTTTGTTCTTTATGACGAACATGCTGGGTGTTGCCGCTGGTGTTGCGGGTGCTTTGATCTTTGTCTCGAAACTCTATGACGCCTTTTCCGACCCCATTATGGGCGGTATCTCCGATGGTTTTAAGAAGCTGAACCGTGAGCGCAGGCTCTTTCTTCTGCCCGGCGCTGTGCTCTCCGGGTTGATGTTTGCGGCCTTCTTCTTCTTACCCACACTAGAGGGCGGGTGGGGCGTGGTACTGACGTTCTTGACACTGATCGGTATGAGCACAGCGTTCACGATCTATGCTGTGCCTTATCTAGCGATGCCGCCAGAGATTGAGCCGACCTATCAGGGCCGGACCAAGCTCATGTCGTACCGTGTGTTTTTCATCATGATCGGTGTCCTGCTGGGTTCGGCTGGCGCGCCGTTTCTCGTCAGCCTGATGGATGAGCCGCGCAACGGCTATCGTCTGGCGGCAGCCGTTGTTGCGACGTTGATCGTCCTTTCAGGACTGTCCGCCTATTTTGGAACAAGGGGTCTTGAGAAAACATCGCGGTCGGCAGGGGCGGAGGATGTCCAGCCCTCGGTGTTTGCGAGCCTTCTTGACGACCCGTTCGGAAAAATCGCCGGTATTTTCTCCAACGCCCCCTTTCGTGTACTGACCTTGGTCAAACTTCTGCAGCTGGCCGTACTGGCCATTATTCTGGCAGCGACGCCGTATTTCTTCCGCTACGTGTTGGAGCTTGGTAACGCGACCATCGGGATCTATTTCTCCGTCTTCGGTATGATGGGGATTATCATGATCCCCGTGCTGCGGTTTGCCATTGCCAAGTTCGGGAAAAAGACGGCCTATATCCGGTTTCTCGCGCTCTATGCGCTGGGCGTTGCATCCTGGATCGTCTGGACCCCGGCGGAGCCCGAGATCTTCCTTTATCTTCGTGCCGCGTTTATCGGTACCGTGTCGACCGGCGCGTTGTTCTGTGTCCTGGCGCTTCTGCCCGATACTATGGAGTATGACCGTCTTGCCAGCGGAGAGGCGCGAGAGGGCGCCATGAGCGGCATTTTCACCCTTGTCGAGAAAGTGTCAGGAGCGATCGGTCCACTGATCGTCGGGGTCATGCTGCAGTCGATGGGTTTGATTGCGTCATACGCTCCTGATGTGGTGCAGCCTGCGAGCGCCATTCTTGCCATCAAGCTTTGCGCATCACTGGTGCCCGCTGGACTGACGCTGCTCTGTATTCCTTTGATGCTCACCTATAAGCTTGACGAAGATGCTCTGAACGAAGCGCGCCTTGCGGCAAACCAAGGGTCTTAGCCATGGTGAGTTTTATCCCTCCACGCAATGTCGGTCAGCTCGAACGTGATTTCGGATTTCGCTACCCCAAGACGGTCGGTAGCTTGATCAATGGTGATCGTGTTGAGGACGGAGATGAGACATGGTCGCTCATATCACCAGCCACGGAGGAGGTGTTCGCGACCGGCGTCAGCCTTTCGCAAGACAAGGCGCGCGCTGTTGCGGAAAAAGCAGCCGACGCGTTCAGAGGCGGCGATTGGCGCTTGAAGCCGCTCGCGGAGCGCCAGGCCATATTCTATCGCATCGCTGATACAATTAATAAGCACAAGGATGAATTAGCGTTCATCCAGGCGCTCGAGACGGGTATCCCTTACAAGCAGTTCCAGAGTTTTCATGTGCCGCGAGCCGCTGATAACTTCAAATTTTTTGCCGACGTGGCCTCAACCTTTGCGGGCGAGACCTATCAGCAGATGGAGCGTTACATCTCCCTGACGCTGCATGAACCGATTGGCGTCGGCCTCGTCGTGGCACCTTGGAACGCCCCTCTCGCGCTGGCGTCGATGAAAATCGCCGCCTGTTTAATCACCGGCAATTCGTGCATCGTCAAACCATCCGAATACACCCCTTATAGCGTTTTGCGGCTTGTGGAGTGCATCATTGAGGGCGGTGTTCCTTCCTCTGCCGTCCATGTGGTGAATGGTCTTGGGCCAAAGGTGGGGGCCGCACTTGTTGAGTCGCCGCATGTCGATGCCATCAACTTCGTTGGCGGAACAGAGACCGGCAAGCGGATCATGACTGCCGCGTCGGGCACGCTTAAGAAAGTCGGCCTGGAGTTGGGCGGGAAATCGGCCAACATTGTCTTAGCAAGTGCAGACTTTGAACGGGCGCTTGACGGCTCTCTTATGAGCATCTTTGCAGGCAATGGTGAGCAATGTCTGGTCGGCTCGCGCATCATGGTCGAGCGTCCGATCTTTGAGGATTTCGTTGCCGCTTTTGTTGAGCGGGCATCGAACCTTAAAATCGGCGATCCGTTTGCTGATGACGTCGAAATCGGACCCCTGGCGTTCAATTCCCATTACGAACGTGTCCTTTCTTATGTCGACATTGCGCATGCGGAGGGATCAGAAGTTCTATGCGGAGGAAGCAAGCCCGCCGGGGCCGACCAGGGTTTCTTTATCGAGCCAGTCGTCGCGCGCGCACAGACAAATGGTGCGAGGATCTGTCAGGAGGAGATCTTCGGTCCGTTTGCGTCATTGATGCCCATTGACAACCTCGATCACGGCATCGAACTCGCCAATCAGTCCGACTTCGGCCTTGTGTCGTATATTTGGACCGATGACGTCCCATCGATGATGAAAGCCTCTATGGGCATTCGCGCAGGGACGGTCTGGGTCAACACGCCTGTGGCCCGCGACCTGCGCGCGCATTTCGGCGGCTACAAGCAGTCGGGTATCGGGAGGGACGGTTTGCCTGGCTCGATTGAGCTTTTTACGGAGCAAAAGACCGTCATGCTGCCGACAAACCCGCTCATTTTGCCCAAATTGGGAGCATCCTAGCTCCCGTATCCGATTGCCGAGCATAGGCGAGGTCTCGGCTGACTCCGCGTTCTTGGCCGGTAAACCAAGAGAGTGACGTGCTGCAAGAGGCGGATAATGAACCCTATCATAGTTGCTGGAGCCGGACCTGCGGGGTGCGCGATTGCGCTTTACCTGGCCCAGAATAACATCCCGGTGATTCTGCTCGAAGGGCGCGACGAATTGCCTCTCGACCTCCGCGCGTCGACATTTCACCCGCCAACCCTCGACATGCTCAGCGAGTTGGATCTGACCGAACCCATGATCGAACAGGGGCTAGTCGTTCCAACCTATCAGTATAGGGATCGAAGGACCGATGAGGTGGCCGAATTTAACCTCGATCGTCTTTCCGGCGAGACGAAGTTTCCCTATCGGCTTCAGTGCGAGCAGTTCAAAATGACGCGCCTCACGGTCGATAGACTGCAAGCGCTGCCGAATGTTGAGGTGCGGTTCTCCCACCAGGTCATCGGCTGTCGTGAACACAGCGATCGCGTCGATGTTCTCTGCTTCACTGATCAGGGTGAGCAGCGTATCCCCGCATCCTTCCTCATCGGTGCGGATGGTGCGGACAGCAATGTGCGCCGGTCGTCTGGTGTTATGTATGAGGGCGATACGTATCCGGAACGCTTTTTGGTCGCGAGCACGACGTTCCCGTTTGAGGACCATTTTGAGAATCTCGCATGGGTGAACTATGTGTCAGATCCTGACGAATGGTGTGTGCTCCTCAAGACCGTCGATCTTTGGCGCGTGCTCGTCCCCACACCGATTGAAGCCAAGGGTGATCGTTTCCTGAGCGATGACTATATTCAGTCACGGCTGCAGCGGCTGATCGCTAAAGATGGCGAGTACGATATTGTTCACCGTACGCTCTATCGGGTTCATCAACGTGTCGCTGAACGCTATCGTGTGCGCGATCGCGTGCTGCTTGTCGGCGACTCGGCCCATATCAACAATCCGCTTGGCGGTATGGGGATGAATGGCGGCGTCCACGACGCCATCAACTTGGCTGAGAAGTTGGTCTCTGTGGTTAAGTATGGTGGCGACTACGATGAGCTGTTCAGTCTCTATGAGCGTCAGCGCCGCGGCATTTGCGTCAAGTTCGTCCAGGAGCATACCAAGAAAAACAAAGCCCTGATGGAGGCGACGGAGGAGTCGATCCAGACCAAGCGTCAGGCCGATCTGATGAAGGCGTGTTCAGACCCAGAGCTGGAGAAGACGTTCCTGATGCGGACATCCATGATCAACTCAGTGCGTGAGAGCTACGCCATCCAATAGGCGTCGATTGGGAAGACAGATATGGTCGATACGCTCGGTTACCGCCGCAAATTTGGTGTCATCGCGCCATCAACGAACACGAGTGTGGAACCGGAGTTTGCGTGGCTGCAGCCAGAGGGCGTCACCAATCATTTCTCCCGTATCATCATTCCAGATGATCCAGTGACGGATGATGCGAGCTTTCAAGCACTGGTCGAGATCATCCGTGAGAATACGATGAAGGCGATCGATGCGGTGATGTCCTGCTCGCCCGACTACCTTGTGATGGGAATGTCTGCTGAGACCTTTTGGGATGGCGCCGAGCGTGCCGAACGTCTTCACAAAGATTTTGAAGAGCGCGCGGGCGTCAAGGTGTCGATGGGTAGCCATGCGTGTGAGGCTGCTCTCAACGCCTATAAAAGCGAACGAGATATCAAGCGGATCAGTGTGCTGACGCCCTATATGCCTGTCGGCGATCGCATGGTCGAAGCCTTTTTCAACGATATCGGCTATGACGTGGCGCGTGTGATCGGCTTGAAGAGCCCGAGCCCCATGCTGATTGCCCATGAGCCAGAAGAAAGGCTTCGAGAGACGATCATCGAGCTCAACAAGGACGAGCCAGACGCGATTATTCAGTGCGGAACCAATCTTGCCTGTGTTCGCGTTGCTGCTGAAGCGGAGCGCTGGCTCAAGAAACCCGTGATCGCGATCAACACCGCCACCTATTGGCACGCGCTTCGTGCCAACGGCATTGACGACAAAAAGTTCGGCTACGGCCGTTTGATGTCAGACTGGTAGGCACGTGGCCTGACGTATAGTGGGGCCGACGGGTGGTCAGCCGCAGCTTTCTCGTCTCGCCGCGTAGTCCTCGGGTTCGATAACCGCTCCGGTGTTGGCAAACGTGATCAGTGACTGAATAAGCAGCCCGTCATCATCGGTCCGTGCCCGTTCAACCGGCCGGCCGAAAAGTCCGTCAAAGTAGTGGTCCTCGCCATCAAAAACCAACGCCGTGGACAATCCCTCGGGCGCCTCATCATGGCTGACAAGATGCGCACACCAATGGTCGGCAAACATTGGAACGACATCACTTGTTCCTGTGACGACCAGCATCGGAGCGCCGATGGAAGAGAACATGTTGGGATCAATATAGTCCTGAACAGCGCCCGGCGGTGAGAGAGCGATAATCCGGCTCGGAGTAGGAAGACCATCAAGCTCCGGCGGCGCCGCTGGATGGTCGGCGCCGCCCAATACCTGGGCCACCAGGGCACCAAAAGAGTGTCCTGCGGCGATCCAAGCTACTGACGAGCCATCTGGGGCTTGCTGATCGATCAGGGCGGAGACGACGGCCGCTGAATCGCTGAGCCTAAGCGGCAGCCATGTGTCCGGGGGATAATCATCACGGTTAGGATGATCGGCCGCGTCGACGTGACGAGGGATCAGGATAAGGTGCCCTGCGCGCGCTAGCGGCTCAAGCACGGCGTCATAGGACTTGTCTGTTGAGAACGCGCCATGGGAAAAGAGGATGGTGCCGCAGGCGTCGCAACTCTGGGCGGGCTCCATGATCCTGACAGAGACGAGCCGGCCATCGGCTGTTTGGACGTCGGTCGTTTGGGTTTCGACCCCATCGACCACCGGGAAGGTTTCATCAAGCGCCGCGGCGGCGAGGTTAAAGAGGCGGGTATCGTTCCAATCAAAACGAGCCTCGCCAAGCCTGACTATGACCGTCTGACGGGACGGCGAAATCATCACGCGCTGCCCGCCGAAGCCATCGAGGAACATCACATCATCATAGGTGAAAGGGCCATCATTCTCGACGGTTAACGACGTGCTCGGACCATATGATCGCGGCCCATCGCTAGGGACACCAAGCCAAAGCCCGAGGCCATATCCTGGTTCGCCCTCAGCACGTGCCTGAAGTTCGGCGATGACGGGTTCAGGGATGATCCGCTCACCGTCTACGACGCCGTTCTGTGCGAGGAGCACGCCAAAGCGGAGCCAGTCTCCGGCGCTGGCTTGCAAGCCCGCGTAGAAATAGGGCGCACCTGTTGTCGACTCCTTCCAGAGATAGGCGTCGTCGGCACCGATCGGCTGCCACAGTTTTTCCGAAAGGTAGGTCGCATAGTCCGTGTTCGCACGCGCATCCAATGCTCGTCGCAGCACAGCGCCCGCGACCTGATAGTTGACGTTCGCGTAGTCGAAGACCGACGGGTCACTATCAATCTGGCTGGACAACGCGGTCTTTTCGACCCGATCGCTCAGCATAAGGTTCAAGGACTTAAGCGTCGGCGGCGAGAAGGGATAGCGCTCGAACCCGGTTCGGTGTTGGAGCAGGTCGCGGAGCGTCAGGTCGCCGCGCGCATCCCCCTCAAACTCAGGCAGCAGCTCAGCAACCGGCGCGTCCAGGTCGACCAAACCTTCATGGTCCATCAGTGCCGCGATCAGCCCAACCACCGACTTGTGCATCGAGAACGACCGAGACAGCCGGGTGGGTGACCCGTCGTCTGAATAGGCTTGAAGGACGATCTCTCCATCGTGCCAGACAATCAACGCGTCCCCGCCGGTGCTCTCCCACTCGTGAAGCACGTCAGAGAACACGTCAGACCTATCGATCTCGGCGGTTGGGATTGGGCGGTGCGCGCCTTCGATCAACACCGTGGGCCACTGCGTTTCGACGGCCCAGATATCCATGGGATCGAACGACGCTAGGTTGCGAGTCAGTTTCCAGTTCGTCGCGACGAAGACCATGACGATCGCAATCGCCGTCAAGAGCGTGATAAGCAGGGTACGGAGAACCAGTGAGCGCATAGGAAACCCCCAAGAATGCTCGGTGCTGTTGGGTTATGTAGCTGAATTTTGTCCTTCCGACCCCTGGAGAATATCCGGCAGTCGGATATTCTCGTAGACCTCGGGGACTTTGTGGCGGCCCTAGCAGACCATCGACGGGCACGGCTGCGCGTCTTAATCAGAGGCGCGTTGAGAGGAGGCTTCTCAATGATTTCACGTGGTTTTGTGGCAGCGTTCATGGCATCGGCGTTGGCGGGAATCGTCTCCAGCATGGCAGTCGCCGAGGAGCCCAAAGGTCAGAAGAGCGATGTCGGCGTCGGGGCCTATGGCGATGCGGCTGAGACCGTTCACAAACGCCGTTTTCAGGATCTGCTTGATGCTTTCGCGGCGGGGCGATCGACCACGCGCTACGATACGGTGTCGCCTTTGGCAGGCGCGCCCAATGCGTCCCCTCTTGTTCGTGTCGACAGCCCGACAATCGCCAAAGGCGCACTTGATGATATTAGACGGTATGCGGCGGATCATCGATCGACGGCGCTTCTTGTCTACCGCAATGGCGCTCTTGAGGCGGAGCATTACTTTGGCGATGTGACGCGTGAGACGCCGCTTAAGTCCAAGTCCCTCGCTAAACCGCTTGGGGTGATTGCGATCGGTCGGGCTATCAACATGGGTGCGATCGACAGTTTGGATCAACGCGCCTCTGACTTCATCACGGAGTGGCAGGGGACCCCCAAAGAGGATATCCTTGTCCGCCACATTTTGGATATGCGTAGTGGTTTGCTGCGCCAGGGATACTCCGCTGAACTCAATAACATTCTCAATCGCGCCTACCTTCATCCCCACCATGATGATGTCATTATCAATTACTATCCCCTGACAGATGAACCAGGCGGGACCTACGAATACTCCAACGCGACGGCCGAGCTGGTGGCGCCGCTGATCGAAAGATCGACAGGCATTCAGTATGAGACCTTTCTTGAAGAGCAAGTTTTAGGCCCGCTGGGCGCGATGGGCGGCAACATCTGGATGAACCGCGACGGCGGCACGGCGCATTCGGGATGCTGTGTCCAGCTGCCGGCTGAGACGTGGCTGCGTCTAGCTATTCTGGTTCTCAACAACGGGGTCTGGGAGGGTGAGGCTTTGCTGCCGGACGGATTTGTCCGTGAAATGAAGACATCAACGCCGCAGAACCTGCATGCCGGTATGGGTGTCTTCCTCGGCCATCCTTATAAGGAGTGGCGCGGTGTCGGAAATCCTGACAATGACTTTAGCCAGTCGTTCCATAGCGAGGCTTACCTTGATGACGAGCTTGTCTTGTTCGACGGAAACGGCAATCAAGTGGCCTATATTGTCCCGTCGGAACAGCTGGTTATCCTGCGAATGGGCGAGAGCCCTCCGAAGGACACCCCGTGGGACAATGCCTATATGCCCAACCTCATCCTAACGGCTCTGGGTAAAGACTAATCGTTCTTTATGAGCGTGGCTACATCGCTGTTCAGGCGTCGGTGATCCGGCCCCACTTTTTCTCAAGACGATAAACCTCCGGGAAACCAATGAGGTCGTTGAACTCCTGGAAATCAAACATTGGGACGTCCGGAGACAAGGATGTGCCTGACAGCTTCAAGTGCGTCAGTGCACGTTCAATCGCATAAGAAGCGGACAGGCTCGTTATGGCGGGAAACAAAGCGACCTGGAAGCCGATCTCGGCGAGCTCTTCGGCTGGGCGGATCGGTGTTTTGCCTCCATCAGCCATATTGGCGAGCATGGGTTTGTCGATAGCGGCGCAGGCCTCGCGCATCTCCTGTTCGCTTTCAAGTGCCTCGACAAAGACGATATCCGCGCCAGCATCGGCGTAGGCTAAGCCGCGTTCGATCGCTTGCTCAAACCCCTCCGGCGCGCGCGCGTCCGTCCTTGCAATGATGATCGTTTCGTCCGGGTTGCGACGCGCCTCGCAAGCGACGCCAATCTTATCGACCATCTCCGACTTTTCGATCACGCGCTTATAGGGCGTGTGCCCACATTTTTTGGGAAATTCCTGGTCTTCCAACTGAATAGCGCACGCGCCGGCTTCTTCGTACCCTCGCACCGTATGGTGAACGTTGAGCAATCCGCCAAACCCAGTATCCGCGTCAGCGATCACGCTCGCATGGGATGTTTCGGCGAGCAATCGCACACGTTCGACCATCTGCGAATAGGTCGTAAGCCCTGCATCGGGAAGGCCGTAGATCGCGGCGCTGGACCAGTAGCCGGAGTAAAAGACGAAATCGAAGCCGACCTTGTTCGCGATGGTCGCGGCGATGAGGTCGGGCAGGCCGGGGGCAACAACGAATTGACCTTCATTCAGCGCGCGGCGCAGGCTGGGTTTTCGCTTGCTCATACCAGACATCCTCGGTTGCCCCACCGTCTATCGCTCCTGCGAGCCCGGAGCGGTAAATTGATCAATCTTGTGTCCGATTGTCGGATAGCGATCGTGCGCGAGTGGACAGGACGGCTGGGAGGCCGACATTGGTTGGACGTCACAAGAGAGATTGATTGTTGAGAACAGATCTCGATAAAGATTATAGCGCAGCGGGCTTTGGCCGTGCTCTCGAGCCTGGCGACAGGCCTGCACTGATCATTATCGACTTCGTTGCAGCTTATCTTGAGCCAAGCAGTCCGCTGTATGCTGGTGTTGAGGATGCGCTTGAATCAACGGTCAGAATTCTGGGCGCGGCCCGGGCAGCGGGTGTTCCGATCATCCACACAAACGTTGAGTTCACGCCTGGCGGTGTTGATGGCGGCATCTTTTTCAAAAAAGTCGGAGCACTGAAGTGCTTTGAGAAGGGATCGCCACTTGGCGCGTTTGGATCAGGTCTCGAGCCGTACCCTGACGAGATTATTGTTACCAAGCAGTATGCGTCAGCGTTCTTTGGCACCAGCCTGTCGGCGACCCTGACCGCGCTGGGTGTGAACACGACGATAGTGACGGGCGTGTCCACATCTGGATGTGTCCGTGCGACGGCCGTTGATGCGATGCAACACGGTTTTGTTCCTCTTGTCGTGCGCGACGCGGTTGGCGACCGGGACCCTCGTCCGCACGAGGCCAATCTGTTCGATTTGCAAGCCAAGTATGCGGAGGTTTGGGGCGAGGCGGACACGCTCGCCTACCTCAAGGATGTACCACCACCTCGGCCGTGAACGCGTCGGCCAAACCTGGATGAAGAGCATGGTGAGATCAGTCGAAATCGTCGAGGTTGGGCCACGGGACGGCCTGCAGAACGAGAAAAAAATTCTCACTACGGAAGAAAAGCTCTCTCTGATTCAGATGGCTTTGAAGGCCGGCGTCCGGCGTTTGGAGGCGACAAGCTTCGTTCATCCCAAACGTGTACCCCAAATGGCGGATGCCGAGGATTTGGCCCTAGCGCTCCCCGATATCGAAGGCGTGACTTTCATAGGTCTCGTCCTCAACCTGCGGGGTGCTGAACGGGCAGCGGTCACGAGGCTTCAGGAGTTCGGCGCTGTTGCGCTCGCATCCGACACGTTTGGCCGGAAAAACCAGGGCCAGTCCTCGATGCAGTCTGTGGTTGAAGCATCGAAGATCGTTCGGTTCGCCCAGGCGGAGGGTCGGCGGGCCAGTGTGACCCTGAGCGCAGCGTGGGGCTGTCCTTTCGAAGGCGAGGTGTCCCATGATCATGTGGTCGACATGGCGAAAGCGGTCGCGGATGCGGGGCCGCACGAGATAGCACTGGCGGACACGATTGGTGTCGCCGACCCGTGGAACGTGGAAGAGCTGCTATCGAAGGTGGCGGATGCAGTACCCGGAATGCCTCTGCGAGCTCATTTCCACAACACCCGGAACACGGGGCTTGCCAACGCCTACGCCGCGGTGCGGGCTGGTGTTGCGACGCTCGATGCAAGCTTTGGAGGCATCGGCGGTTGTCCCTTCGCCCCAGCCGCGACAGGCAATATTCCGACGGAAGATCTTATCTACCAGCTTCACCGCGGCGGCGTCGAGACCGGTATCGGTCTGCATGCGGCGATCGAGCTTGGCCGCCAGGTCGCTGCCAAGCTTGATGGCGCACCTGGTATGCTGATGAAAGCGGGTGTGTTCCCGCCTCCGCCGCATATCGGCGAACAAAACGTAGCTTAGCAATCAACTCAAGGGAGACGGACCATGGCCTACAGATTGGGTGTTGATGTTGGCGGTACGTTCACCGATGTGCTTTTGTTTGACGACCAAAGCGGTCAGGCGCACCGCACCAAGGTCCCATCGACGCCCGCTGATCCTTCCCAGGCGGTCGTTGCGGGGGCGAAGGCAATCTGCGAGGTCGCGGATGTCGATCCCAAGGATATTGATTACTTCCTTCACGGAACAACGGTGGCAACGAACGCCGTCCTCGAAGGAAAGGGCGCACGCGTTGGATTGGTGGTCACAGAGGGATACAAACAAATCCTGCAGGTGGCGCGCTCACTTGTTCCTGGAGGGCTGGCCGCCTGGATCATCTGGCCAAAGCCGTCTCCTATGGCCCTTTTGGAGGACACGATCGAAGTCAGTGGGCGTATCGACGGACACGGTCGCGAACTGAGATCACTTGACGAGGCACAGGTGCGAAGGGCCTTGGAGCGGCTCAAGGGACAAGAGATCGAGGCGCTCACCATCTGTCTCATGAACTCCTATCTCAATCCCGAGCATGAGCGGCGCGTCGGCGAGATCGCACATGAGGTGTTCGGCAGTATCCCGATCTCGCAGAGCTACGATATCCTGCCCGAGATGTATGAATATGAACGGGCACTGACGACAGTCGCGAATTCGTCTGTCCGTCCGGTGATCAGCCGCTATGTGGGCAATCTCAACCGGGATCTCAAAGAGAGCGACATCGCTGCGCCGATCAATCTGCTTCGCTCTGATGGCGGATTGATGTCAGCGGAGAAGTCACAGGACGCCCCTGTCAACCTCTTGATGTCAGGCCCAGCTGGCGGGGTGACGGGCGCGCTGTGGGTGGCAGAACAGGCAGGCTTTCAGAACATCCTCACCCTCGATGTGGGCGGAACATCGACCGACGTCGCGCTGGTTGAAAACAGCGAACCGCGCCTTGTGCGGGAGACAGAGGTCGGACACCTCGCGGTGCGGGCACCATCATTGGACGTCAAAACCGTTGGCGCGGGAGGCGGATCCATTGCCCATGTGCCTGAGCTTACCAAAGCCTTGCGCGTTGGTCCCGAAAGCGCGGGGGCGGTGCCTGGGCCGGCGGCCTACGGCAAGGGCGGCGAGCAGGCCACTGTGACCGACGCGAATGTCGTGCTTGGAAATCTCCCCCGTTCCCTGCTCGGCGGTACCTTTGAGCTTGATCGTGAAGCGGCGGTCAAGGCGATTGGTGTGGTGGCGGAAGGTCTTGGGGTCAGCCTTGAGGACGCGGCGCAAGGGATCATCGACATTGTCAACGAGAATATGTTTGGCGCACTACGGATGATATCGGTGCAGCAAGGCTATGATCCGCGTGCGTTTGCACTCATGGGCTTTGGCGGTGCTGGTGCCCTACACGCCAACGCTGTCGCCAAGCTACTCGGATCGTGGCCGGTCATCGTGCCGCGTGCGCCGGGCGTTCTCTGCGCCCTTGGGGATGCGACGACACGAAGCCGGTCTGAGCTCTCGCGCTCATTCTCCAAGGTCCGGCGCGACACCTCCGACCACGAAGTGTCGGAACTGCTGATGCAGATGGGTCAGGCGGTCGAGAGCAACCTCGCGGATGAAGGTGTGGTGCCCGGCGACGTCGAGATGCGGTATCAGATCGATATGCGCTATCACGGTCAGGGGTACGAGATTCCAATCGAGGTGGATGCTTCGGCGTTCCAGGATGGTGGTCTTCAACGTCTGTGTACAGCTTTCGACGATGAACACGCGCGGATGTTCACCTTCAATATGGACACAGCCCATGAGGTGGTGAACCTGAGAGCGATTGGTCTTGGTCCTAAATTATCACTGCCGTCGATCGAAATCGAAAAAGGCGATGGCAATGCCGGTCAAGCCATTATTTCTGACCATCAGATCTATACCGATGGGGAATGGCGACCGGCCAAGATTTATGATCGCGACCGGCTCCATGCAGCCGACGTGATCCCAGGGCCAGCCATCATTTGTGAAATGGATTCAACGACTCTGGTGCTCGCCGACCATGTGGCCCGGGTCGATCCGTTTGGGAACATTCTCATTCAACCTGCATAAGTGGAGGGCGCCATGCCAGCACATATTGTCGAGACAAGTGAACGGCCCACCACATCGCGTGATGTTGATCCCGTGACGTTGGATATTGTGGAGAACGCTCTGCGCAATGCGCGGGTCGAGATGGATGCGACCTTGTTCCGAACGGCCTTGTCGCCGGGTATCCGTGAGCAGGGGGACGCCTTTCCCCTGATTGCGAACCGCGATGGCAAAATGATTGTTGGTCAGTTCGGCTCGTTCATTGATGGTTTTTTGCGCAATTATGACGGCGATATTGAGGAAGGCGATGTCATCCTCCTCAATGATCCGTATAGCTGCGAAGGAGCGATTAGTCACGCCAATGATCAATTGGTGATCACGCCAGTGTTCCGCGGCGGCCACCTCATCGCGTGGACGGCGATGTTTGGTCATATGACCGATGTGGGCGGCAAGGTCCCAGGATCACTACCCAATGATGCGCGGTCGATCTTCGAAGAAGGACTGCGGATGCCGCCGGTCAAACTCTATCGCAAGGGCGAGCTGCAGCAGGATATCTTGAATATTGCCGTCCACCACAGCCGTATGCCAGAATGGTACCGGGCCGATCTTCACGCGATTGTTGCCGCGTGCCGTGTTGGCGCTTTGCGGGTCAACGAGATCTGCGATCGCTTCGGTGAGGCAACCGTACACGCATCGATGGACAAGCTGCTGGAACGGAACCACCGCGCGATGAAGCAGCTGATCACCACCATGATCGGTGAGGACAAAGTCAGCTTCGAGGACTATGTCTGCGATGATGGCAAGGGGTCGGGCCCTTTCAAGATCAAATGCACGATGTGGCGCGAGGGTGAGAAGGTCATTCTCGACTTCGACGGAACTGATCCCCAATCTCAGTACTCGATCAATTTCTACTTGAACGAGAATATGTTCAAGATGTTTTTCGGCATCTACATGATCATGGTCTTTGATCCGCAAGTTCTGTTTAATGACGGTTTTTATGATCTGGTTGAGGTGCGGATTCCGGAAGGGTCGCTGCTGAAGCCGAAATTCCCTGCGGCGCTGTCATGCCGAACCCATGCATTGGGGCGTATTTTTGACGTGCTCGGAGCGCTTCTTGGTCAGAAGACGCCAGAGTTCCTCAACGCGGCCGGTTTCTCGTCGAGCCCGCACCTTATGTTCTCTGGCTTCGATGAGAAAGGCGAGTGGTTCCAGCTGTTCCAGATTGGCTTTGGCGGCATCCCCGGTCGGCCGCTGGGTGACGGCCCGGATGGGCACTCTCTATGGCCAGGTTTCACCAATGTGCCGAACGAGTTCCTGGAACGCTATTTCCCGATGATCATTGAGAAATATGAGTCCGAACCTGACTCGGGCGGTGCTGGCCTGCACCGCGGCGGCAACGGCATCCACATGGTCTATCGGTTCACCCATGCAGGCGACATCTCTATCCACGACGATCGCTGGTTTGTGCCGCCTTGGGGTGTGAACGGAGGAAAACCAGCCGCGCGCTCTTGGAAGCGACTTGAGCGTGCCGACGGCTCGGTCGAGGTCCTCGGGGCCAAGGTTGACAACATCTCTGTCGGCGCTGGGGATTTGCTTCACTATGTGACCTGGGGCGGAGGCGGATGGGGCGATCCACTCGAGCGGGACCCGAGCCTCGTTGCCCATGAGGCCCAATGCGGCTTGGTCACTGCGGATGGTGCGCGCGCCTATGGTGTTGTTCTCGATACAGACCTCTGCGTTGATCAAAGCGCGACCGACGCGTTGCGCCAGGACATGCGCGCCCAGCGCAGCGAGGTGTCCTTGTTCGATTTTGGCGGCAGCATCGAAGACCTGCGGGCGCGGTGCCTCGAGGAAACCGGCTTGCCAGCGCCGGTCCAGCCGAAATGGCGAGGCGTCGGTGCCGACAGCCGTTCTGCCGCACTCTCACAGTAGGGAACATCACGATGGTGAACGCTGACGAAACAAAACCCACGTCGCATGGCCCGCTCAAAAACATTCGCGTGATCGAGCTCGGTCAGCTGATCGCCGGTCCTTATTGCGGTCAGCTGATGGCCGATTTTGGCGCGGACGTGATTAAGGTCGAACCTCCAGGCAAGGGTGATCCCATGCGCGTGTGGGGCCGTGGCGACTATCCCCTTTGGTGGACGGTGTGTGCAAGGAACAAACGCTGCGTGACGGCGAATTTGCGTGAGCCAGAGGGGCAGGATCTCATCAAGCGCCTGGTCAAAGAGGCAGATATCCTGCTCGAGAATTTCCGTCCAGGGACGATGGAGAAATGGGGTCTCGACTATGAGACCTTAAAGGCGATCAACCCTGGTCTGATCATGGTGCGTGTCTCCGGCTATGGGCAAACCGGTCCCTACTCCCGCCGGGCCGGTTATGCCGCGATCGGCGAGGCCATGGGCGGCATGCGCTATCTCTCAGGATTTCCTGATCGCAGGCCCAGCCGCACGGGCCTCTCCTTGGGCGATACGCTCGCTGCGACCTATGCCTGTGTTGGCGCGCTCGCCGCGCTTGAGCACCGTCGGCATACGGGGGAGGGGCAAGTGGTCGATGCGGCAATCTACGAGTCCGTCCTCGCGACGATGGAAGCGACAATCCCCGAATACACCGTGTCGCATTATATCCGCGAGCGCTCAGGATCCGTCCTACCGAACGTGGCGCCGTCCAACATTTATCATTGTCAAGACGGTGAGATCATCATTGCCGCCAACCAAGACACGGTCTTCGCTCGCCTCTGCAAAGCAATGGAACGAACCGATCTTGTAGCGGATGAACGCTACGCGACCCACACGGCGCGGGGCGCGAACCAAGATGAACTCGACAACCTCATTGATGCCTGGTCCAACGGCTACACCATGGATGAGGTCGAAGAGATGATGGTTGAGCACGGGGTACCCTGCGGCAAGGTCTATCGCGCACCGGAAATGCTCAAGGATCCGCATTTTGAGGCGCGCGAGGCGATCGTCGATGTCGACCATCCGAAATGGGACACGCTCAAGATGCAGAACGTCTTTCCCAAGCTATCTGCGACGCCCGGCGAAGTTCGGTGGATTGGCCCCGAACTCGGTGAGCATACAGAGGAGGTCTATCGGAGCCTCCTCGATCTCTCGGACGAGGACATGGAAGACTTGGGTCGGCGCGGGATCATCTGATTTCTGCGGTGCGGGAGCGAAGGTGCGGGTGTGACACAGGCAACCACATTGTTCGACAAGCTCTGGCAGATGCACCGGATTGCGGATGCAGGCGATGGCGCCGATTTGCTCGCGCTTGATCGCGTGTTCTTGCATGAGCGCACAGGCGGTGTGGCGCTCAAGTCCCTGGCTGAATGCGGCAGGTCGGTGCGATCACCCGAGCGTGTTTGGGCCATCATGGATCACATCGTCTCGTTCAAGGATGGCCGTGGTCGCGATGAGAGCCGGTCTCCCGGCGGTGAGCAGTTCATTCTTGAAACGCGTGAAAGGGCACTGGCCGCGGGTATCGGCTTGATTGATACGGATGATCCGCACCAGGGCATTGTGCATGTTGTCACCCCAGAACTCGGGCTTGCGCTCCCCGGCATGACCGTCGTGTGTCCCGATAGCCATACCTGCAGCCTTGGTGCCCTGGGGGCGCTCGCGTGGGGTATCGGGTCGAGCCAGGCTGAACATGCGATGGCGACGAGTGCTCTCCGTCAGCAAAAGCCGGGACAAATGCGCGTCTCCGTCAACGGAGCGTTTTCTCCCGGTGTTACGGCGAAAGATCTCGCGCTCCATCTGATCGCGGCCCATGGCGCAGCTGGCGGCCAGCGATGCGCGATCGAGTTCGCCGGCGAAACCGTGGCCAATATGGACATCGAAGAGCGTCTGACACTTTGCAATTTGGCGGTGGAGTTCTCTGCGTTCACTGGCCTCATCGCGCCAGATGACGTGACGTTCCGTTATGTGCATGGTCGGCGATACGCTCCGAAAGCCGATCAATGGGAGCGGGCGCTTCAGCACTGGCAGAGGCTGAAGACGGACAGACGTGCTGTCTTCGATCATGAGATTGAAGTCCAGGCGGAGGATGTCTCGCCAACGGTGACATGGGGCACCAGTCCCGAAGAGGCCTGCCCCTTGGATCAACATGTGCCGGTTGATGCAAACCCGCGCGCGCTCGCCTATATGGGATTGCGGCCTGGACAGCGCCTCTCTGATCTTCCTATCGAAGGCGTCTTCATCGGTTCGTGTACGAATGGACGGTTGTCGGACCTAAGAGCAGCTGCAGACGTCTTGCGCGACCGGAAAGTGGCGGACGGCATGCGCGCTGTCTGCGTGCCGGGTTCGCGGCTGGTGCGAGCGCAGGCAGAAGCAGAAGGCCTCGACGTCGTCTTCAAGCAGGCGGGGTTTCAATGGGGCGCGCCCGGCTGCGCTATGTGCTTCTATGCTGGTGGCGAGACGTTCGAGCGAGGCGCCCGTGTTGTCTCGTCGACCAACAGGAACTTTGAAGGCCGTCAAGGCCCCGGCGTCCGAACGCATCTTGCAAGCCCTGCCACCGCGGCCGCCAGCGCCGTGGCCGGGCGGATCACCAGCGCGCGGTCGATTGTTGGGGGGGCTGGGCGATGACAAACACATCCATCGGCCACTTTGTTGGGCGCGCCGCTCCGTTGATGATCGATCATATTGATACAGATCAAATTATCCCCTCGCGGGAGATCAAGTCGGTGGGGCGATCGGGCTTGTCGGAAGGGCTGTTTGCAGGGTGGCGCTATCTTGCCTCTGAGAACCGCACGCCCGATCCCCAGTTCGTGTTGAACAAGGACGGTTTCTCTGAAGCGGATGTGTTGATCGCGGGACGCAATTTTGGATGTGGTTCGTCGCGGGAGCATGCGGTTTGGGCACTGAAGGAATTTGGCATCCGCGCCATCGTCGCGATGTCATTTGGTGAGATTTTCTTTGATAATTGCGTGCGGAATGGTGTCCTGCCGATCATGCTTGATGCCCTTGCGGTCGCAGAGATAGCCGACCGCGCAGGCCGCGATCCACGCAATGACATCACGATCGACCTGCCGTCCCAGCATGTCGCGATGGGAGATACGGTCTCGCGTTTCGAGATCGGCGCCTATGCCAAACGGCTCCTTCAGGAAGGTCTTGATCCGATTGACCTGACCCTGAAAGACCTTGATAAAATTGATGCCTACGAACGGAAAGACCGAGCTGAACGTCCCTGGATCTATGGCGCAACCGTCTGAACAGTCTTAGATTGAACCAATCGCTGGATATCGTCGTCACCGTAGTTGAGCGAGCGCAAGATCTCTTCTGTATGCGCGCCAATCTTTGGCGGACTGAGGTTCAAGGCCAGTCGCTTGTCGTCAAACGACACGGGCAGGTTCGGCAGAGCCGCCTGCCCACCGTCAGGCAGCTCTGTGTCGAGAAGCCCGCCCGATGCGGTCAGGTGGGGATCATTGATCAGGTCCTCGGGTTTGGTGATCGGCGCGAAGGGGAGGCCGGTTTCCTCGAGACGCGCCATCAAGCCCTCTTTCGTCAATGATGAGAACAAAGACCGTATCGGTGGCATAATCTCGTCGCGTCGAGCAACCCGATCATTGTTGGCAGCGAGCGCGGGGTCGTCTGCCCATTCATGGAGGTCAAACGCTTCACAAAAGGCGATCCACTGAGTGTCCGAGACGACACCGACAAAGACCTTCTCGCCGTCACTCGTATCGAACACGTCGTAGATCGCCCAGGCCGATACGCGCGCGGGCATAGGTGCCGCCGGTGAACCTGTCACCGCATACTGAGCAATATGTTGGCCCACGAGAAAAGCCGTCGTTTCGTAAAGCGACGCGCTGACATGGGCACCTTTTCCCGACACGTCCCGCTGCCTGAGGGCCGCCAGCACGGCCAGTGCGCCGAACATCCCGCCTGTTACGTCAATCACCGACGATCCCGCCCTGAGTGGCCGACCGGGAGGACCCGTCATGTAAGCAAGGCCGCCCATCATTTGCGCGACCTCGTCCAGTGCTGTCCGGTGATCGTAGGGACCCGGAAGAAAACCCTTCTCCGAGCAGTAAACGAGTTTGGGATTCCGTGCCGAGAGGGCATCATATCCAAAACCCAGCTTCTCGAGCGCGCCCGGCCGGAAATTCTCGATAAAGACGTCGGACTGATCGAGAAGCCGCAACGCGATGTCGCGGCCCTCTGATGATTTGAGATCGACCGCGACGCTTTTCTTGTTGCGGTTGTACATCGTAAAGTAACCGGCGCCAGCGCCCTTGAGCCTACGGGTTTTATCGCCGCCAATGGGCTCCACTTTCACCACGTCGGCGCCGAGATCAGCAAGCATCAAGCCCGCTGCTGGGCCCATCACCATATGCGTGAACTCGACCACAGTCACGCCCGCAAGCGGTTTCGGATAAACCATTTTTTTGTGTTCCTCACTCTGCGATCGTCTAGTTTGATAGAGAGCGGACCGCCAGACGCGCGGGCGGTTGAATCCGAGGAGTGAACAGGACGACGATGGGCGCTCAACATGTCTTGATCAGTGAAGTGGGCCCCCGGGACGGCCTGCAAAACTGCCGCGCGATCATGCCAACTGAAGCCAAGAAGACCCTGATCGACCGCCTGGCCGCCGCCGGGCTGAAGGAGATCGAAGTCGGCTCATTCGTATCGCCGAAAGTTCTGCCGCATATGGCGGACACTTTCGACATCGTCGCTCATGCGAAAACAATTCCTGGACTGACGGTAGCCGTCCTCGCACCCAATCTCAAAGGGGCGCAGCGCGCGATCGACGCGGGTGCCGATAAGATTACGCTGCCGCTTTCGGTGAGCGAGACCCACTCTCTTCGCAACATCAATCGCACGCATGCACAGGTGATCGATGAGGCGCGATCGATCGCGGCGCTCATTGCAACACGTCCGCCGTCTGAGCGGCCGCATTTTGAAGGATCGCTGTCCACGGCGTTTGGCTGCACGATAGAGGGCTTGATCCCTGAGGCGAAAATCCTAACGCTTGCGGAGCAATTGATGGACGCTGGTTGCGACGAGGTCGGAATTTCTGATACGACCGGCTATGGTAACCCTCAAGCGGTCAAACGCCTTATTCGGTCGGTACGCGGCGTGGTTGGTGATGATAAAATCACCGGCGTGCACCTCCACAACACCCGGGGGCTTGGTCTCGCAAACGCGCTTGCGGCTTGGGAGGAGGGCATCACAGCGTTTGATTCGTCGCTGGCGGGGCTTGGCGGTTGTCCGACAGCGCCCGGCGCGAGCGGCAACATCGTGACCGAAGACCTGGTTTTCATGTTTGAAGCCATGGGTGTGACGACCGGTGTCGATTTGGATCAGCTGGTCGCGGCGCGATCGCACTTGGCCAGCGCCTTACCAGAGGAGCCGCTTTACGGCTTCTACGCGGGCGCGGGCGCACCGCTTGGCTTTTCTGAACATGCCCGTGCGTAGAGCGGGTTGAGGGTTCAGGGCATGGTGAATGTCAGTGCTCTTCTGACTTTGACCGTCTATGGCGGGATCCTGCTGGCTGCGGGCCTCTGGTCTGCGCGCCGCGCGACGTCCGAGGACGCTTTCCTCCTTGGCGACAGAGACCTTGGCCCTTGGGTGGCGGGCCTATCCTATGCTGCGTCCAGTTCGTCAGCATGGGTTCTTTTGGGTTATACCGGCTTTGTCTATGCTGCCGGGCCATCGGCCTTTTGGATGGCGCCCGGCATCGTGGCAGGCTATGCGGCGGTATGGCTTTGGGCTGGCTCGCTTCTGCAGGAAATGTCGCGGGCAAAGGGACACCTGACGCTCACGGACTTTTTAACAGAAACGGCGTCACCGAGAACGGCGAGGCTCATTCGATTGACAGCGTCGGTACTGATTGCCTTTTGCTTTTCCTACTATATCGCTGGGCAGTTCCAGGGCGCTGGAGCTGCAATTGGCGGGCTCTTCGGAGGCTCGCCAACCAGCGGTATCCTTTTGGGTGCACTGATCATCGTCGCCTACACGCTTTTGGGCGGGTTTCTTGCCGTCTCCCTAATCGATACATTGCAGGGCTTGCTCATCGCCCTCGTCGCCATCATTCTGCCGAGTACAGCTTTTTTCTATGCCGGAGGGTTTGAGGGCATTGGCCAAGCGTTGGCGACGGCTCCCGATGCCTACACGGCACCCTTCGGTGGACGCTCAGCCTTTTTGGCTGTCGGCTTTGTCGTGGGTTTGACCGCCACGGGGTTTGGGGCGCTTGGCCAGCCCCATTTGGTGGCGTGGATCATGGCATCGCGGGACACCAAGGCACGGGTCAGGGGAGCGGCGGTCGCGATCGGTTGGGGGCTTTTGATCTACATCAGCATGACGATGGTGGGTCTCACCGGCCGCGCTATTCTGGGAGCGGAGGAAAATCCAGAGAGCGTGTTCTTTGCGGTGAGCAACGCGGCGCTACCAGGCATCTTTGCAGGCATCATCGGTGCGGCAACGCTCTCGGCCATCATGTCGACAGTGGACAGCCAATTGCTCGTGGCGGGTGCGGCGATCTCCCACGACAGTGGCATGGGCCGGCTTATGGGCGGTAGGTTTGTGCTGGCGTCGCGCCTTGCGATTGTGGTCGTCTCGGCGATTGCGCTCGGATTGACACTTCTTGCGCCGGCATCCCTCTTTGAGCGGATCCTTTTTGCCTGGACCGCCCTCGGCTCGGCCTTCGGCCCCGTGGTCGTTGCGCGTGTGCTTGGCCGACGCCCAGCGGGCGAGATCATCCTCGCGGCGATGCTCACGGGCTTTGTGACGGCGTTGGCGTTCGAGTTCGTCCTTCCGCAGGGGCCCGGCTCCGTTTGGGCGCGCACCGTGCCTTGGATGGCTGGCCTTGCGGTTCTCGGCCTCCGCGAAGGAACCGATCGGGACCGACCGTGACGCCTTTGCCCCGGCGCTATGTCCGACCTGCGGCCAGACGATCGCCAACAATCGCCAGTGTCGCCTATCTTTGGATACTCTGATGAGACAAGCGGTTGAGAAGGGAGCCCTGCTGCATGCCGGTCGAGGTCAGACCAGAGGCCAGCTTTGATTACACCGTCGATGTTCTCATCATCGGTGCGGGCGCCTGCGGTTTGACAGCAGCCTTGGCGTCGGCGGACGAAGGCGCGTCTGTTCTCATCTTGGAGCGGGATGCGAGCCCCGCGGGGACCAGCGCCATGTCGACGGGTCTCATACCTGCAGCGGCGACCCCTGAACAGGCCGAAGCAGGTATTCCGGATACGGTTGAGCACTTCGCAGCCGACATGATCGAGAAAGCAGGCGGCCAATCGGATACCCGCGTGGTGGAGCGGCTCGCCGCGGAGTCGGCTGAAACGGTGATGTGGCTGCGATCGTCACACAACGTCCCTTTGTCCCTGGTGGACGGTTTTCTCTATCCCGGCCATCGGTATCGCCGGATGTATGGGACGCCCAACCGGACGGGGTCGGAGCTTATCGCGGCGCTTGCTTCGGCTTGCGGTGATGCGGGCGTCGACATCTTGACCGATGCCTATGCGGAAACCCTGATCACCGACAGAGACCAGGCCGTTCGCGGCGTGCGGTTTCAGAGGCCCGATGGCGGATATGAAGAGATGGGTTGTCAGACGTTGATCCTCGCGACTTGCGGCTTTGCAGGGAATGCAGAGATGGTGGCGCAGTGGATGCCCGAGATGTCGGGCGCGGTCTTCCATGGCCATCCTGGTGCTGATGGATCAGCGGTCCATTGGGGCGCGGCGCTTGATGCGCAGCTAGGTGATATGACGGGCTATCAAGGGCACGGCGGTCTCGCTTATGGCCATGGCGTGCCGATCCTTTGGCCGACGATCATGCGCGGCGGATTTCAGGTCAATCGCGAAGGCGCACGCTTTTCTGATGAAACCTTGGGCTATTCTGAGCAGGCCGCGAAGATCCTGCAGCAGCCGGAAGGCGCAGCTTGGACGATCTTTGATCAGACGATTGAAGACGTGATGCTACAGTTCGATGACTATCAAGATGCTTTGCAGGCAGGGGCTATCAAGACAGCGAACAGCATCGGCGGAATTGCAGAGATCGTTGGGCTGTCCACGGATGGTTTGATGCGGACCTTTGCCGTGGTCGAGACCCATGCGAACGGTAATGAGGTCGACGTCTTTGGTCGCCGCTTTCACCGCGATGCGCTGCTCAAACCGCCGTTTAAGATTGTCCGTGTGTCGGGCGCTATTTTCCATACCCAAGGCGGCCTCGAGGTGGATGAGGACGCGCGTGTCATACGCCAAGATGGTCGTCCGTTTCCCAATCTTTATGCTGGCGGCGGTGCAGCGCGCGGTATTTCCGGGCCGAACGCTTCGGGCTATATGGCGGGTAATGGACTTTTGACCGCCACAGGTCTGGGCAAGATCGCCGGTCGCCATGCCGCCAAGCAGGCGCAGTCGAACGCCGCACCTTGAGGAGACGAAAAATGACCCGTTTGGGAGCTGACGATAGGGCGGACGATCTCCAATGGGCCGCCAGCCGGGCGATTAATCCCCGATTGGCGCAGCGTGGGCGCGCGAGCTTCGATTTTCTTGCCGGCCTTCGTGCAGCCATGAACACGACGCTGACGCCTATCATTGACGATGACTTGGCCGCAGCTGGCATCACCGATGACGCTTTGCCGGATGATGATCACGGCGTGGCAGCCGCGCTGTCTCGTGTGAACTCAGATGCGCTTCGCGTTAGTCATCTGTGTAAGGAGTGGCATCGGAACAATCATGGCCCGCTTGCCGCCGAAGCATTTTTGGAGGTCCAAGACGAGATAGAACCGGCCATCGCTGCGCTTGATCAGGGTTCGTCGGTGACACTGCATCTTGAGGATCATCAGAAGGCGCCAGATTACTGGGACGGTGTCGAGTACCACCGAACGACGGGCGGCTGGGATGCCTTTCCGCTGGCTGGTTTTGTGCATGGCGAGCTGGTGCACAAGCTGATGGTGGAGCGTATTTTCCCCGGCGGCATCTTCAAGCAGCGCCTTGCCGCTGCCCGAGAAACTCTTGGCAACAACTACGGACGAATCCTTGAGATGGGATGCTCAACAGGGCATTTCACCTCCGCTTTGACAGATGTCTATCCTGATGCGGAGATCACCGGTGTGGATCTATCGAGGGCCGGTCTCGAACATGCCCGCCGGATAGGAAATGCGCGCGGCGCGCGGTGGCAGCTTTATCAGCGTCCAGCCGAAGACACTGGGTTCGAAGCGGAGAGTTTCGACTTGGTCGCCTCCTACATCTTGCTGCATGAGCTGCCTGCGGACATCGTGCAGGCGGTTTTTGACGAAGCCTTCCGTGTGCTTCGCCCCGGTGGTGATGTGATGATGAGTGATGTGACGAGGCTCAATGTCCTCGGCAAACTCCAGCGCTGGCGGACCCTTGAAGACGCAAAACATGGCGGTGAGCCGCACTGGCTTGAAAGCGCCGCACTGGATCTCAAAGAGGTCGCGGAACGAGCAGGCTTCGAGTTGGTCGAAAGCTATGGCCTGGGCGGTGGGCCCTATCCGTGGATCGTCCGCGGGCGGAAGCCATCATGACGGCCGGCAAGCGATCGACGACAAATATGGCGTATAACGACCACAAGGTTGAGAATGTTGCCCAAGCCGTGCTCACATTGTCCTATGAGGTCTGGGCCCTTCGCGACCGCGTCAACACGCTTGAGGAGGTGCTCAAGGAAAAGGGCGTGCCCGTGACTGAGGCAATTGACCAGCGAGTGTTGACGGACGAACAGCAGGCGCGGCGTGATGAAGAGGTGAAGGCGTTTGCCGGACGAATCATCGCGGCCCTTTCTGGAATCCCGCCTGAAAATCCTGATGTGTAGACATTGAAAGACGCGGCACCCGTCACCGAAGCACCCGCGTCTATCGTTCGGCCAACAAACGCTCTAGCCCAGTTGCCCTGGGATATGCTGCTCGTGGACGGTCATATAATGATCAGCGATTTCCTCACGCGTCGCGAACCACACGCTGTCGAGCGACTGGGCATGCTCAAGGAACTCTCTCAGGGCACGAACACGATAGGCACGCCCCGAAACATGGGGGTGGATCCCCACATTCATGATCCGTGCCTGTTTATCCCCCTCACGATGCAGGACGTCTAGCTCTTCGATCAGGATGTCACGGTATTCGTCAGTGGTATGACCACGCCGGGTAAGGATCGTAAAGTCATTAATTTCATTCGAATAAGGAACGGAAACGATCGGTCCGTTCGGCGTGCGAATGAGATAGGGCTGATCATCATTCATGATATCGCAATAGAACTTATAGCCGTGCCCCTTCAGAATCTCCGGCGTGTTCAGGGTCCCCCTCAAGCTGGAGGAGAGCCAACCAGCGGGCTTGCGACCTGCGTATTTCTCATAGACCTTGGTCGAGTTGGCGATGATCCTGCGTTCCGTTTCCGGATCATGCGCATAGTCGGTGAGGAGTTCACCTTGCTCCCAGTTGTGCGCCAGCAGCTCCCAACCTCGTTTGAGGCACGCTTCGACCATCGGCTTGCGGCGCTCAAATGTCACCGCATTGGTGGTGCATGACGCCTTCACGCCAAGCTCATCGAACAGCTCGTAGAGGCGCCAAATGCCAACGCGCTGCCCATATTCGCGCCACGTATGGTTCGGAAAATCAGGCGTGTGACCGGGAAGCGTCGCCGGCAGAATAGGCGGACCGCCAGCGTAATACGGCTCGGAGGTGTCTTTTGTCAGATCCCACGTCTCGAGATTGAAGGTGAGGATCAACGCTACCCGCGCGCCATTGGGCCATTCGAGTTTGCCTCGCTCGGAAATCGGGACGTAGTCAAATTCCATATCTACCTCGTCGTCATTGTGCTGCGGATTGGTCTGGTTCGGAAAAGGCGCTGGCGACGTCTTGAGCGGGTTCGACCTGTAGCCCGTCTGTTTCGGCCAGCTGTTGCAATACTCTCTTCACGGTCTGAATGCGGAACGGCTGTCCAACGATGTGCGGCGTCAGCGTGAAACCAAAGGCTTGGGCGCCATAGCGGTCGTGGTCTGCGACATGGAAGTTCGCAGCCTCGATGATCTGTTCCGCCCATGCATCCTCATGCTGACGCCTATCTATAAGCAATTTGAAATCGTCGAGCTCATTCATCAGGGGCAGGCCGGTCACCTCCCCATGCGCCGTCGTTAGCGCAAAGGGGCGCTGATAAGATTCCCAGTCGAGACAGATCTTGAACCCCTGTTCGGCAATGAGATCGAGGGTTCGGTAGGACTGGTTCCGCGCAGGGCTCATCCAAGTGGTAGTCTGCGGCAGGAGTTCTCGTACCTTTTGAACGAGCGCCCGTTCTTCGTCCTCGGACAGTCCGTCATGATGGAGAGACGCCGTCGACCATCCGTGGGCGGCTATCTCGTGTCCACCGTCCTCGATGGCGCGCAACAGTGGCGGATAGCGTTCCGCCACCAGAGCGTTGACGGCAAAAGTTGCCTTAAGCCCTGCCGCATCGAGCGCGCGGAGAACACGCGTGACCCCGACTCGGTTGCCGTAATCTCTTGTCGTGTAGTGCCGCAAGTCGGGATACGGCGTCTTCATCGCGCCAGGATGGAGAAACGGCGATGTCGGAGGATTGAGCGGAAAGAACTCGATAGGCACCACGATAAATGCCATCGCCTTCGCGCCGTTGCTGAGCGTTGGCGGGTTGCTATCGTTCATCGGATGCCATCCGTGGCGATCCTGATCCATTCCCGCACGTCGCTTAGCGTAGTGGAGGTCCTCATCACGCAGGGGCAAAGCCAGTTCCTCCCTGCACAACGCCGCGTTCATTGATATCGGCGAGCGATTGATCCCAGTGGTTGTCGCGAAAATGGGCTGCGATCTCGGATCCAGTGGCAAACCACACATCGTCATGGTGCGATGTGATGTGCCTCAACGCTTCCTCGAAGGGGCGCATCCGATGCGGCTGGCTCACCAAATAGGCATGAAGCGGGATGCACATCACCGTGCCGGATTGCTCGCCTTCCTCGAGCAATTGGTCAAAGTGGCGTTTTAAGATGTCAGCATACTGATGGGGCGTGTAGCCCAAGGACGAGTAGGTGATAACATCATTGACTTCGAGTGAGTAGGGCAGCGAAATCAGTTTGCCCGATTTGGTTTTGATCGGTTGCGGTTGATCATCCTGAAAGAGATCGCAGGTGTACCAGAAATCCATATCGGCGATGATATCCATCGTCCGCTCCGTATGCGTCAGCGCTGGCGCGAGATACCCCCGAATGCGTTGCCCTGTCGCGGCCTCGACGGAGCGAATGGAGTCCTCAAGAACGGCGCGCTCCTGGGCCTCGTCCATGCCGTAGGAGAAGCGCGTGTTGTAGATGCCGTGGCTAAAAAACTCCCAGCCTCGTTCAGCGCAGGCATCGATAATCTCCGGATGGTGATCAATGAGGCCGACCGACAGAGAGACTGAGCCGCGGAGCGAGTATGCGTCCAGCAGCTCCATAAGACGCCAGTGCCCGACCGTGTTCCCCCACACGCGCTGTGAGTAGCCGACAATGTCGGGATTGCCGCGTGGCCACGGCTTTCGAGACGCGTTGGAGGGCGGCTCGAACTCGTAAAACTCCACATTGGGCGCAATCCAGAAAGCCAGTTTCTTGCCGCCCGGCCATAGGATCTGAGGGCGGCCTTCATAGGGCCAATAGTCGTAGAGGTTGGGATCAGCATGCATCATCGTCACGACCCAGATTGGTAGCCACCGATCCAGTCGTACACCTCCTGAACCTCAACAACATCAGCATACTTGATCTGCAAGTCCGTCAGATTGGCAAAATGAAAGCTCTCATGTTTGTCCGCGACACATTCGATCGGCACGATCGCGCGAAAGCCATAGCTGAGGGCGTCAACTGCGGTGGCCCTAACGCACCCACTGGTGGAGCCGCCCGTGACGACCACCGTGTCGATTTTGTGCCAAATGAGAAAACTCAAGAGCGGTGTCTCAAAAAAGGCGCTCGGCATCCGCTTCGTGTAGATCGCGTCCACGCTCTCGTCGATCTCGAGCCGATCGTCGAACGCGTGACGTTGAGAGCCATATTTGATGTTCTGTAAACTGTCTTCTGTATCAGTCCGTGTGCCCCAAATTCCGGCGTCGGCCGCACTTTGCATGTAAGCAACGCGCGTCCAAACGACGGGAAGGCCCTTTTGGCGTGCTTGCGAGGACAGCGCACTGATATGGTCCATCTGTTGAGGATCAGTGACATAGGCGGTCTTTGGAAAGAGATCCGGGCGCGTATACGCTTTCTGCGGATCAACGTTGACCATCGCGATCTTCTCACCAAATCCGAAGCGTGTCCGTCCGGGTGTTGCGCGGATCTCTTCGAACATTTCGCGAGCCGTTTTGTCGCTCAATGTCATCGTGGAAACGTGATCGCTCATAGCTGCCTCGCCTGGCCCCGAAGCCTAACACTTACGCGCCAGGTCCAAGCGAGCAAAATCCGCCGCTCAGTTATCCGCCTGTCGGAACGGCGACGGGCTGGTTTTTGAGGTCTGCATCAGCGATGTCGACATCGATGGGTAACGGGCGGTGCACGGATCTGTTCTGATCAGAACACGAAGTGCCGTTGTTGCGCTCGCCTAGGCTTCTCGCAGCATCTTGCCGATTTTCTGCGCGTTCAATGCCATGGGTACCAGAATGAACGAGCCCAGGATGATGCCGAGGCCCACGACAACCAGCGTGAGGACGAGCCCCAAGAGGAACATAGCGGCGAAGGCGCCCCAATAGTAGGACGGGGCCGGCGCGTAGATCACGCTGGTTTCGTCATTACGCATCGCACGTGCCAGAAACCCGCCATCGGTCATTTTGCCAACGAGCGTGACATGGTCGTTGTCTTTCAAGCTGACCTGCCGGTTTTTAAAGGCACGACCGAGCTTGAGCGACACCGCGGTCTTGCCGATGCGGAAGGCGACGGTCTCGGAGGTATCGATCGTGCCGCCGCCGCGCTGCAGGCGACCTTCCGTCATTGAACCTTTTTCGATATCGGACACAGGGCCCTTGAGGATTTCATAGGCCACATCAGTCTCCTTTTGCGCGTGTCTGTGAGGCGGCGGCTGTGGCGTCGAGGCGCGTGAGGTTGCGAACCCCGCCCCAGGCCGTGTGGGCGAAGGCGAGTTCGCCCTCGCTATAGGCGGTCGCCAGCACCGCGCTGAGGGTGCGCCTATCGGAGGCCGCCTCAGCAGCCTTCACCAGCGGCGTTGTGTCCTTCCAGGTCGCTGCCTGGTAGAACTCGAGCCCGAGATCGACCTGGCCTGCCTCCATGGCCGCGATTGCGGCCGATTGTGCGAGGTAGGACCGCCTTGGATTGCCCACGGAGTAGTCACCAGGTGCGCGGTTGCTCGTCTGGTCGGCCTCTTGCCCAAAGATGAACAGTTCCCTGAGGACTTCTTCGGCATCCCGTTCCGCACCACCAGCGGCAAAGCCTTTGGCCTGAGCCGAGAGGAACTGAACGCGTGTGCTGCGATCGGTGTCGTCAACCATGATCGCCTCAAGACTGCTGAGTTGTGTGCGCTCACCCTTGGCGGCCGCTTCTTCGACCAACCGCAACGCCAGATCAGCGCCGATTTGCTGGCCGCGTGCTGAAGCGAAGAGGATGGTCAGCACCCGCTCAGCATCTGCTAGGTGTCCTTGATCGACCAATCCCTCGCCGAGGCTGCGATAGGACTCGTTTTCAAAGCCTGGCCTGACGGTTTCAATGCGCGCCGCTGCGGAGATTCCGTCGTCGGTTCGGCCTTCTGCGCCAAGTGCACGGAGCATTTGGCCCGGGATATCGAGGCCCCAGGGCGGAAGGGATTTTGCGGCCTCAATGTGATCAATCGCTGTATCAAGATCACCGCGGGCCGCTTCCACAAGGGCTGCATGAAGAGACACATCGCGCCGCGCAGCGTCGCTGGCCGCAACCGCGACCCCCTTGTCGAGCGCCTCGTTTGCCAGTTCGGGCTGACCCAGTTTTTGGCGGATCGTCGCCGAAAGACCATAAAGAGGAGCATACTGCGTCGCCAGGTACCGGTTGCTGGCGCTAAGCCCATCAACTGTCTGATCGAGAAGCGCAGAGAACCGATCCAACCGGATACGGAGGGCCTCTCGCTCAGCGTTGTCGGTCGGCGGGGCAAACATCTCGTCGAGCGGCGAGTGGGTGTTCAGCATCAGATAGGCATAGGTCCGGGCCCCGCCAAAATTGGGTTTGACTTTGTGGAGACCCGCGTTTTTCGCGATCACATTCAGTGCGAGCTGCAAACCCCGTTCGTCGACGGAGTATCTGTCCAGCCGGGCGATCTCGTCGGTGTCGCCATGGGCGATAAAGGCGGCAGCCAGCTGTGTCAGATCGGCTTGGTTGACGCCGAAGCCAAGATCGTCCGTAACAAAATCATAAGCCGAGAGAGCGGCCTCGGTATCACCGATCCGCGCATAGGCAAGACCAGCGGTGAGCGCTGCTGAGGCTGATCCATTGTCGCCCAAGGTGCCTGAGCGCGCGAGCTCGTCGAGCGCGCCCGCTCCATGCCGCCAACCCGCGAAGAACTCGATGGTTGAGATGATCGTGGTGAGATGGTCGACGCGGCGCGATCCGACTGCGTTGTTGGTGTCCACCGCCTCTTCAATGATACGGTCGACGATGTCGTTGCGGCCGCAGGTCTCCGCGCCGAAGGCGGTCTGCAGAAGTTTCTCACCATAGACCGTGGGGTTAGGGCGCGCTGCCTCGAGCTCGGCGCGCACAGCGTCGAAATCGCCGCGGCACGCCGCCTGGCGTGCTGCCCGAATGTCGGGCGCCCGCTCTTGCACCCCGAGGTTCAATCCAGGATCCCGTGCGAAGGGCTGCAGGCACGACGCTGTCGGCGTTTTGATGCATGAGCTCTTGGATGCGAGGTCGTCGCGGGTGGCGCGGTAGGTCGAGGGTTCCACGCCCAGCGCCCGTTGGCCGCTGGCGATCCGTGCCCCGACGTCTGTGTCCTGATAACGCGTGCCTACCCGCTCAACGCGATCGATGATCTCGTTGTAGGTGTCCAGGCGTCGGTCCAAGTCGGTGATGTCCTGGGCTTCGGTCCAGCTTGTGCGAATGGCATCAAGCTCCGCGCGTGCTTTCTCGTCCGGGTCGCCGCCGCATCCGCCCAGCAAGGCGAGCGCGGCCGCGATCATTGGTCGTCGTGCGCCGATCATAGCGAAATCCAGCCGTCTCAAAGACATTTGTCGCGGGCGGCCTGGGACGCCGCTTCGAGAGAGCCGAAGAGAGCCGGGTCCTCCATCGCCATTTCGCCAACTTTGAGTTCAGCCGACATCCCGTCGCTGCTGCGCCCATCGACCAAGAGCTGCGCCACCTCTTCTTGAACTCCAAAGGCGTCCTCGCTCAGCGTGTCGCGAATGGTCGTGGCCATACAGGCGCAGGTCTCCTCGTTGAGACCGCCGCTGATGCACATATTGTAGGTTGCCGTCTCCTCTGCGCCGCCAAGGCTTTGTCCGCATGCGGTGAGAAAAATGACGGCTGGTAGGCCTATCGCTCTGATCGTCATCTCGTGCCCGTTCCCTTCATCTCGTTGTGTGGATGAGGGTCGTGGCAGCCGATGAGAAAGTCCTCTCGGCGGTCTCACCATTTTCTCACGGTACCGAATACTTGATTGGATTCAGTGCTGTAGTAGGATCGGCTTGAGTGAGATTCGCGTGAGGCGCCGACCCTTGGAGCAGACCTTTAGGTACACGTTCGGCCCTGCCGTTTTTGATGAAGCAACGATGCAGCTCACCGTCGCCGACGAGCATGTCGAGCTCGAGCCCAAACCCTTGCATTTGCTGCAGGCTTTTTTGGAGCGCCCGGGGGAGGTTCTGACCCGCGACGAGCTCTTGGATCTTGTATGGCCCGAGCAGACGACCACCGAGGGCGTCCTTTCGAATGCTGTCTCCAAGCTGCGCAGAGCACTCGGCGATCATCTGAGCGATGCAATCGTGACCCATTCGGGCGTCGGCTACCGCTTCAGCCCGCGTGTGGACCGCGTCGCCACAGGGCAGGTGCTGACGAGCGATCTGTCGTTCGCGCCGGGACAGCCGGTTCCGGAGCGGCCTCCGTTCGTCTTTGAGGAGCAATTGTCGTCGGGCGGACGGCGCGAGGTCTGGCAGGCTCACAACCCAAAGACGGGGGAGCGGCGCGTCTATAAGTATGCCAACGACGCAGCTGGACTGGGCAGTCTGAAACGTGAGGCGACGCTCTTCCGTTTGCTCTCGAACGCCTATCCCAACAGCAACGACTTCGCGCGGCTGCTCGATTGGAACTTTTCGGACGAACCGTTTTTCCTGGAGAGCGAAAATGCGGGACTGAGCCTCGCGGCTTGGAGCGACGAGGGGGATCCTCTTGCGGCGCTCGACCATGACCAGCGGCTGGCCCTTGCTTGCCAGATTGTCGATGCGGTCGCCGCGGCACACCGGATCGGTATTCTGCATAAGGATTTGAAGCCGTCCAATATCCTTATCCGTGTTGACAATGCGGGGGTGCCGCGACCGGTGTTGGTGGATTTCGGTAGCGGCGGTGTTTTTGATCGTACGCGCCTCGATGCGGCTGGTGTTACGCCCCTTGGGCTGACGCAAACAAGCAGCAGCAGCGATATGAGTGACGCCGGCGTGACGCCCCTTTATGCGGCGCCGGAGCTTTTGAAAGGCCAAGCGCCGTCGATCAGAAGCGATGTGTACGCACTGGGCATTTTGGTTTTTCAGATCATCACGGATCAAATCGGCCGTCCCTTGACGCCGGGGTGGGAGGACCTCATCGACGATCCCCTGCTGCGTGAGGACATCGCCGCCGCAGCCCATGGCGATCCCGCCCGACGCCTGGCTTCGGCTGATACGTTTGCGGAGCAGCTGAGAGCGTTGCCAGCGCGCCGCGAGGTGAAGGCGGGGGAGGCCAAGCGGCTCGAAGATCTGAGCCTTGCCAACGCGGCCCTGGCGCGCGCAAAGGCCCGCCGTCCCTGGGCGCTGGCGGCTGCCCTTTTTTTGGTGGCCGGGATCGGGGTCAGCGCGAATCTCTATCGCCAGGCCGAGACAGCGCGAGGAGAAGCCGAACGCCGCGCCGAGCAAGCGCAAGCCTCGCGCGACTTTCTCAAAGAGGTTCTTTTGAGTGCCGACCCGCGCACCCCAGGCGCCGGGGTGGATGCGAGCGTGCGCGAGGCCCTTTTGCGTGCTGATGGTACGATTACGGAGCGTTATGCGGAGAATCCGGATATCAGCGCGGTGATTGCTGGAACGCTTTCAGAAATCCATACTGGTCTTTCCGACTTCGCAGCGGCCGCGGACGCCCGCGAACGCGAGGCCGAAGCGCTGACGATGCAATATGGTCTGACTGCTCCCCAAACGCTCATTGCACGGTATAAGCAGGCTTTGGCGTTTGTCAGTGCAGGCCAATATGATCACGCCGAAGCGCTGCTTGATGAGATCGATGCTGACGCAGGAGATCTCGGTCGGACGACGCCTGAGGTTGCGATGCAAGCGGCGATGGTGCGTGGCCGGTTGCATCTGATCCGGTTTGACTTTGCGGCTGCTTCGGAGCGCCTTGATCAAGCTGCTGAGATTTATCAATCAGCTGGAATTGATGATCTCACGCTCCTCCATTTGATCAATCTTGATCGCGGCCAATGCTATAGCCGCCTCGGGCGCGCCGATGAGGCAGCGGATCTTCTTGAGACGATGACGGTCGCGCCCTATGACGACCCCGCTATCGTGCCTCTCTGGCGCCAGGCGCGCGCCAAGCTCTTTTTTGGTGCGGCGCTTGGTTTTGCCGGCTGGCACGAAGAGGCCGAGCCAGTGCTCCTTGAGCTGATCGACGATATGAGCCAGATTTATGGCCCAGACAAAGTTCAGGTTGCGGAGGTGCGCACGACACTGGCTCGGGCCTATGCGGCGACGGGACGGTGGGACGGTGCCCTGGAAAACCATTCCGCAGCCCGACAGATTTTCTGCGATGAACTCGGTGAAGAGCATCTCGCCTGTCTCGGCACCCGCGGCAATGAAGGAAGGGTCCAGTTGCAACTGGGCTTGCCGGCAGAAGCCGCGGGGAATCTCAGGATGTCGCGGGCTGGTCTCAAAGCGCATACCGGTGAGGCGTCACCTGCAGTGCAAGTCATTGGCTACCATCTTGCCACAGCGCTCATTGAGACCGGCGGATATGACGAGGCCGGAGAGATTCTCGGCAGCCTTGATATCGCGAGCCTCGACGCGGGCGCTCCGGGGAATGCGTGGGGCCCTTTGCTTGATGGATCGCAGGCCCGGCTCGACATCAGGCGCGGCGATCGCTCGAGCGGTTTGCCGAAGCTCGAAGACGCCATCGCCAGAATGCGTGACGCCGACGTCGACAACTCAATGATCCAGCCGTTTGAGGCCGACCTGGCACTTTGACGGTGGAGCTGTGGCCAGGACCGGGGCTTGATGGCGTACACAAAGCCTACTGATCAAAGAATCTGCTCCAGCGGGGCGGCAAGCCTACGCCTTGCAAGCGCGACCAGACCAAAGCCCAGCAGCACAAGATAGGCCAGCGGCACGGCGCTGCTTGCAAGGATGTCGCCGAGTGATCGCTCCTTGTACTGAAACGCAGGAATAGCTTCGAACTGCGCCAAGGAGATCCGCTGTTTGGCGGCAACAGCGGGACCAATCAAATCGAACAGCTCAGCGAGCGCTTCGCGAGCCTGGCGCTGATAGGCCATCGCACGTTCGATATCACCGCCTGCGACGGCCGTTAAAGCGCGATCGGCAATGAGCGATGGCGATGCATACTGAACATAGCTCACGAGGCTGAGCCTTTGGTTGCGCGATTCTTCAAATGCGATGAGCACGGGCGTGGTGCGTTTGCCGGCCTCGCGATTGGCGACATAGGCACGGTTGAAGAACGCGGGGACGGCCTCATCGCTGACGGTCATCTCCGGATGATCCGCAAGGATGCCAGCAGTTAAGGCTGCCGTCTGACGAATAGCGGCAACCTCTCCTTTGCGCATTTCAGAGAGGAAGGCGAGCCGTGACGGCGGCGGGTAGAGGCCTTCGGCGAGCGCGCCGCCGACGGCGGGCACCGCAAAGACGAACATCGCCCAGGCTGCGAAAAGCGCCGATGCCACCGTCTCTCCTTTTTTGATGACGATGCTTGCCAGCGCAATAAGCCCGAACCAGAATGCTCCGTAGACCCATGCGATGGCGAGCCATGCTGCAAAATGCAGCAGTCTCATGCCCATGTCGGCGCCGGAGGCGGGGAGCAGAGCCATCATGACGGCTGCCACGGAGAACGTTGCCCAAATCGAGGCATTACGAAGCCAAAGACGTTCCCACACCGATCGATGAAGCTGACCAGCCTGGACCGCAACAAGCTTGGCTCGTCCGCCTTCTCGGTCCGAGGCCAGAATGTCGAACGATGCTGCAATCATGATCAAAGGGAGGAGCACCACCACGAGGAAGGTGGGATCGAGCCGTCCGATGCTCAGCGGCACAGGATTGTCGAACTCATACTTGGTGAAGAGATCGGCAGGGTTCGCCCAACCTGTGAGAACCGCTGTGGTGGGATAGAGCTCCGCGCTTCCGCCAGCAAAGTCCGCAAGCGGAGCGGGCGGCAACACCGCCGGGATGCGCAGGTTCATGGGCCGCGCGTCGTAGGGGCTTTCGGCCTCACCAGCCTCTTCGTAGGCGATAAGGGCGCCACGCCACTCCTCGATCGCCTCGTTGCGCTCGTCCAAGAAGGCACTTTGCGCGGCCGCTGTCCGCGCGATATCGGCCTTGCCAGCGAGGGCGCTCAGCAAGACGAGCGCAACGATCGACAAAGCGGTGACAAGCCCTTGGCCGGAGAACAGGAAGAGCTTCCGCTCAAGGGTGATGGTCGTCGATAAACTCATCGCGCGATCTCCCGCTGTGCCCGTGCCATAGCAAAGACGGCAAAGACCATACCGCCGACGGCATAGGTCATCAGCACCAGGATATTCAGCCAGTAGCGCGCCCAGATGCTGCTGAACGGAGGCGGCGTGTGGTCAAAGTCCTCGATCTGGTGCCAGAGGGCTTCATTGGCGATATGGGCATAGCCAGCGTTGCCGGAATTGTAGGTCATATCATCGTTGAGCGCCTTCACCGTTGTGCGGCGATGAGCCTCTGCATCCCAACGAAATGTATCATGATGCAGACGATCTGTGCCCGCCAGACCTGCGGATAGAGCATCGATGGCCAGAACCGGGGAGACGAGAGATGCGAGAGCCAGCAGCCCATCTTGACGCTGATAGGTGCGGTCGAGCCGATCATAAACCGCTTCAAAGAGCGGGTGGGCATGCTCTTCGCTGAATTGAAGCGTGTACCCATTATAATCGAAGGGAAGGTCCTCGACTTTGTCGACGCCGTTTTCGGCGAGGAGGGACGCTTTCAGCGACTCTTGGAGCTCCTCATCGACGTAGTAGGCCATGGACGCCTCCCCGAGCTGGTTCTCCATTGACGAGGCCGCTGGCGAGGGGTGGATCGCCACCGCAAGGCCCGCGGTGATGCGCGGGAGAAGGACAAACGCGCCAGCCCAAACTGCAACCAAGGCGATGAGTGCTGTGCGCTTCTCTCGGGCGAGCGCCGAAACACCGATGGCGATCCCCAAGATCGCGGTCAAGTAAAGGGCATAAGCCAAAACGAGACCGATCGTTCGTACGCCGATGTCCGAGAGAGTGACGCCGCCGCTTGTGCTGATCACCAGCAAGCTCAGGAGCAGTGTGGGCGTGATGATCGTAAGGGCTGCGAGGCCGGCGCCTGAGAGCTTGCCAAGAAGGATGGCCCTCGACGGGAGACCTGTCGCTGCAAGCTGGCGCAGCGTGCCCTGCTCACGTTCGCCCGCCACCGAGCCGAATAGGATCAAGAACAAGAAAAGTGGAGCAGCGTACTGAAGAATCCATGCTGGCGAGAGATCAGCAAACCGGCCGGCATCTCCCAAATCCTCTGCTCGCCGGAAAACGGCGGGGTTTTGGTGGTGCGCCTCCATCCAAAGCGCGAGACCGGTATAGTCTGTGACGCCTGGGTCGAACCCAGCGAGGCGCGGGATGGGTTTGAAGGCGTAGCGCGCGAAATGCGCGGCAGAGTGGGGGTTCCGCTCACCCTGGTTGTCCCACACCTCTCGGTCCACAGCTTCCGCAGCGGCGCGCTCGCGATCGAACGTCGCGATGCGTTGAAAGGATAGTGACGCGGCGCCAACCGACAGCGCTAGCATACCGGCTGCGAGGCCCACAAAGACGCCGCTGCGCCAAAGGCTTCGCCACTCGTTCTGGGCAAGGGCGGCGATCATGCGACTGCTCCTTGCTGGCTGAGGGTGTCTGCAGATGTTGCCGGTGCGGTATCGTCCGTATCGTGCATATGGGCGAGATAGAAGCGCTCAATCTCGTGCGCGTCGAGTGATGCTGCGTCCAGCGTATCGACGAGCTTACCGCTTTTCATGATACCGATGCGCGTCCCGATTTCCTTGGCGCGAAAGACGTCATGCGTCGCCATCAGGATCGCGCGGCCTCGATCTTTGAGGCTGAGAAGACTGGCGCAGAGGTCGTTTGCTGCCGACGGATCGAGCCCGGACAGCGGTTCATCAAGAAGAAGGGCGCGCGCGTCTTTCGCAAGGGCGATCGCCACACCCACCTTTTGGCGCATGCCTTTGGAGTAGGTGGCAGCACGCCGATCGACGGCGTCAGCGGGGAGCCCTGCTTCCACAAGCGCTGAGCCGAGGTCCGCTGCAGGTCTTTTGATGCCTGATAGCGCCAGGAAGTAGTCGAGGTTCTCAGCGCCTGACAGCTGCGGGTAGAGTGCCACCTGTTCAGGGATATAGGCCAGCCGTTTTTTGGCCTCGACGGGCTGTTTGCTGGCACTCAGCCCATCGACCGAAGCGGTTCCAGCGCTTGGCTCAAGGAAACCCAAAAAGAGGTTGATCGTCGTCGTCTTTCCCGCGCCGTTGGCGCCCAGGAGGCAAACGATCTCCCCGGCTCGAACCTCCAAGTCCAGGCCATCCAGGGCGCACACATCTCCAAAGATCTTGGTTAGTCCTCGTGCTTCCAGCATAGGAATTCCTCTGACTGATCGGTTGGCCGAAGAACGGGTGCGGGCGCTTGAAGCCTCGACGGTCAAGCGAGCAACCCAATCTGACTGGCTAACGCTCCGTGGTCTGTTGATGTTGAAAGGGCGCTAAATGCGCCATATCCCGTGCAAAATGACCACATTGCGGCGCCGTGATACTATCTCGAAGCCATTTGCTTCGTGGTCGTCAGGTTGTTCAAAAAAACATCATCCTGGGCATTACGGGTTGGCGTGTTGACGCGCGTCTTATCTCTATCGCCGCTTGTCGGCGGTTCGCGAAAAGCGGGCAGTTTCGGGGGTTTCGCCCCTGCCGACCAGCGCTGGGTCTTTCTCATTTTGAGAAGTGGCGATTCACCGCTAAATGTACGTCATGGTGGAGATGGCGAGATCTTTTCTCCAGAGGGTTGAGGGCAAAGCGATCACTCGCTTGTTCGCTGCGGCGCTCGTCCTCATGTCCGCGGTGGTCGCCGCGGAACATGACCACCATCATGATGAGGAGCCCGTCCACGCTGGGGGCGAGTGTATTCTCTGCAGCGGTGGTGCAGGCGGAGACGGTGATGTCGACGCGCTGCCCAGCTGCGAAGCGATGGTCCTCAATGCTGCCACTGATGACATCATCGTCCCCGTGTCATCACGTGCGCAGCGCGCGATGCACGATCGTGCAGCAAGGGTACGAGGCCCTCCGATTGGTTCGTGAACGTTTGTTTTTCACGCACTATATTGGAGCTCATCTATGCAATCCCCAGCCACGGGCGCGCTTCAACGCGCCAGGAAATCGCGTGACGGCTTCACGCAGAACGACCGTATGGTCTTGTCGTGCCTGCAAGAATCGCAGGCGCCGATGAAAGCATACGAGCTGCTCGAATCGCTCAGGAATGAAGGCATCAACGCGCCAATGACGGTCTACCGCGCCTTGTCTCGGCTCGCGTCAAGCGGGCATGTGCGGAAGATCGAGTCGCTCAACGCCTATTTCGCCGTGCCGGAGGATGGTCGCGGCAATTTCGGCGCGTTCTTTCTTTGCGATGGATGTGACGCGATCGCGTTCAGGCAGCTGTCCGCCGAAGACTTGCAGCGGCTTGTGCCCGATATGGATGTCGTCGACGCAGCGATTGAGATCCGGACCAAATGTGTCTCGTCTTTGGGCCCGCTTTTGTCCGGACGCTGCACATGTTCATCCTCATGACCGACCGGTCGATGCTGATCATGCCAGCAGCGGCCGGTAATGGCCGCGTCGGCGGCGTGCCAACGACGGGCCAGTAGCGGACCAAAAGTGTCGTCAGCCTTACGGGTCGTTCCGGTGGCAGGCGTCTTCTCGGTTGGAGCGGCGGGGCAGGGGCCTCGGTGTTGGACGACCGAGGGAGAAGCCCCAGGGCATGACGAACCACCAGTATTCCGCGTCTTGTGGGCTCCTGCCCACGCGTATCGCGCGCAACCCCATTCAATCCTCTCGCCGTCCGTTGCAACGTCGCCGACCCGCACTGGAAATTCTGATCTGCCTGAGCCTGAGCTGCTCGTTGGTGTCCGCTCAGGACACCCTTCCACCGGCAGCCGGGGACAGCCAGCAGACCTCATCCATCCAGTCCTATCCCCGCAGCTACTTCGACCGTTTCAATCCTCAGACATCGGCTGATTTGATCGCGCGGCTCCCGGGCTTCACCCTTGATGCAGGCGACGATCTGCGCGGCTTTGGCAACACAGCCGGCAATGTCCTGATTGACGGCGAGCGACCATCCTCAAAGTCCGGCGGCATCGAAGATGCGCTGCGCCGCATACCCGCCAATCAGGTGGAACGGATTGAGGTCATCCGCGGCTCGGCCGGGTCCAGCGAAGCGGCGGGCCAGGCCGTCGTGGCCAACATTATCCGCCGTGAGGGCGCAACCGCCGCCAGCTGGGAGCTCGAGCTCGAGAGAGCTGCGAGCGGCACCTATTACCCAGCGGGCGAGATCACGCTTGCCAAGGACGTGGGCGGATGGGCCACCTCGACCAAGCTGAACGCATTCTGGGAGCGCTTTCCCCTGGAGGGCCCTCGCATCCAGCGCGACGCCGCCGGAGAGCTTCTTTCGAGCCAGCGCGAGGATCGGCCCAGCGTCCTGACGGATGTGTTTCTCGCCTCAGAAGCGGGCCGCGATCTTTTTGGGGGATCGTTCACGCTCACAAGCCGCATCGGCTGGAGCGGCTTTTATTCCGATACGGATCGCTTGGGATTCGATGGACGCTTGCCCGACGGATCACCGGACAGCCTGCTGACGATCGACTTTGACAGCGAACTTACCGAAGGCGAGCTGGGTGTGGATTGGGACCGGTCCGCCGGCGGTGATTGGTCACTCAAGCTTTTATCGTTGTCGTCGTTTCAAGATCTTGAGCAGGTGCAGGTCGTCTCCGATGAGCGCCCGCGGGGAACACAAGTTTCCGGGTCCCGCTTCGTCCGTAATCGCGACCGGTTCGAGACGGTGGCGCGGGCCGCCGTATCACGTTCCGGTGAGCGCAAGCTAAGGCCCGAGTTTGGCGCGGAGTTTGCCTACAACCGGGTCGACAGCCAGCTGGCGCTTGAGCAGCGGGACCTGGACGGCGTGAGTGTCATCACGTTGCCGGCCGCCAATGTGTTGGTGGAAGAGATTCGCGGCGAGGTCTTTGCCAACCTTATCTGGCAGGTCTCGCGCAAGCTTTCTGTTGAGACCGGTGTTGCGGCCGAGGCGTCGGAGATCACTGTCTCGGGCGATGCCGACAGCACCCAGACGTTTTCGTTTTTCAAGCCTTTTGCGACGCTGATCTACGACGCTAGAACGGGGCTGCAGTTCCGTCTGGGCGGCCGCCGGACGGTTGGCCAATTGGACTTCGATGAGTTTGCGGCGTCCGCCTCGGCGGCTGATGACCGGCTGCTTGCGGGCAACCCCAATCTTGGTCCGGATCAAACAACGCGGCTAACCTTCACGACTGATCTGCGATCGGAGGGCCGCGGCGCGATCAATGTCGAACTTTTTCACGAATGGCGGGACGATGTGCTGGAGCAGGTGCGCTTGCCATCGGGCGCGTTCGGTGCCGCTAATGCTGGAAGTGGCCGCGTCTGGGGCGTTACGGCCAATGCCGCTTTACCCCTGGCGCCTGTCATTCCGGGCGGCCTTTTGGAGGTCGAAGCCGACATCCGTGATTCCTCGTTCGATGATCTGCTGACAGGTGATGAGCGGTCGCTGTCTGAAATCCGTTCACCGACGGTTCTGGCGGAGTTCCGGCAAGACCTGACGACCCGCAAAATCGCCTGGGGGGTTAGCTACCGGGCGCAGGCCGAGGAGACGTTCTTCTTCGCCGATGAGGAGAGTTTTGAGGAGGACGGTGAGATTTGGTCGGCCTTCATCGAGACGACACGGTGGAAGGGTATTCGCACCAATCTCTCGGCCCGTAACATTGGGGAGCGCAACTTCTTTCGCAGGCGGACGTTCTTTGATCCGGATCGCAGCGGCACCGCGTCAGGAACAGAGACGATCGATCGCGACCGGGGGCCGTTCATGACCTTGACCTTCTCTGGACAGTTCTGAAACCTAGACAAGAAGGAGGCGGATCTTCCGACCAAGTATGAGCAAAGAACGTATCGGCTCGCTTGATTTTTTGCGCGGGCTGGCCGTCTTGGGGATGCTCGTGGCCAACGTGCCATGGCATGTCGGCGATTCCATGTCCCGTGTGCACGATCCGGATTGGAGCAGCGTGACTGCTTGGATTCTTCAATATTCCATTTTTGATCAGCGGTTTATGCCGATCTTTGCGATGTTGTTCGGCGCCAGCCTGTATCTTCTCGTTGGGACATCGAGCAAGAGCTCCGCATTCGACCGGTACTTTCTTCGGCGGATGGGCATCTTGCTCGGCCTCGGCCTCGCCCATGCCTATCTTCTGTGGCCGGGTGACATTCTCATCACCTATGCCGTATGCGGCCCGTTTCTTTTGCTGGCTTTCAGGCATCACGCATGGACGCTCGTCGGTTTGGGCTTAGCACTCAATGCTCTCAATCTCGCCTTTGGCGAATGGCCGGGCCTCTATGAGCGAACGATTGAGCGGGTCCTATTTTCCTGGTGGGTCGATTATGGTGAGGCGCCTTCGACTATCGCGGAGGCCTATGCGGGGAGCTATAGCGATCTCTTGCAATACAACGCATGGCGCAATCAGTTCATTCAGTGGACGGCGTTGCCCTATTTCCGTGTCTGGAACGCGCTTGGGTTGATGCTGATCGGCATGGGCCTCTTTCGCCTGGGCGTCTTGCAAGGCA
>JBCDLG010000012.1:0-43802 GCA_038745625.1 Pseudomonadota bacterium
CTGTCAGCCGTCACCAGAAAAGCCGACTTGCCTGGCTCCGCCAAGACTGAGCGAAGGGTCAGCGCGACAAAGTCGGCCTCTTCCTCCTGATCCTTGGCAACGGCCACCTCCAAACCCTGCAAAGCATCACTCGCGCGCCCTTCGCTCTGGAAACGGACGAAACGATCATACCACGTATCTGTCGCCTCCGCAGGCATCAGCGCCAAAGACACCAACCGGCGGCGAAACACCTCGCCGTCATCCGATGTGAGCGGTAGCTCACGCACGGATTCGCGACCGCGCCCTTCGAAGTCTCTTTCTAGAAACTCTTTATACGCATATTGTGGATGTGGCGCCTCAATCTTGCACCAATCATCGTCGGTTATATCGCGGTCGAGCCCTGGCAGGATCACCGCACCCAAGGTTGTATTTGCGATCGACTTGATAAAGGCCGCCGAGGACGGCGTGGTTCCGATAAAACCAGCGGCGATGACGGGGCCTGTGCGGGCCGACTGGGCGATACTGCCCGCCACTGCTTTGAGAACGTCCTTACGCCGACGACGGGCGCCAACCAGACCCTGCTCCGTTAGCCACGCGGGCCAGGCCTCTGCCGCCAAACCGATCACGGACAGAACGTCCTGCCAATGCTCTGCGCCATCCGTGAGCGTAGGATCATCCCCAAGCGCCGCAAGCTCCGCTGGCGTGATCTCATGCTCCGTCAAAAGATCATAAGTGCGTGCCAGCTCATCAGCGGCGCGCAGAGCGGTGGCCCAGTCCGGCGCGCCAGCCTCGGTTCTTGACCGGGCTTCACGGTAAATCGAGGCCAGTTTAAGCCTTTTCGTTGTCGCGTGAGGCGCTTCGGTGAGCGGTCCCAAGCGAAGCTCCGCATCAAAACTGACGGCATCCTCCTCGCTCAAATCCGCAATGGCGACCAATCGCGGGAGCAGCAGCGTCTCACCGCGCGCCCGGCGTGAGAAACTCTCGCGCAGGGCACGGACCGCCCGGCGGCTGGGCAAGAAAAGAGTTGTCTGCGGAAGAGTTTGATCCTCGAGATCGGCGAGCAGCGTCGCCACGAGATCATCAAAGAAGGGCCGACCAGGCGGGACAGAAAAAAGATGCGGCGCATCCCAAGCGCGGAGCTCGTCAGCGCGGATCATGCCGCGCCACGCCTGTCAGCGTGCGGCCAGACGCTCCTCTGCTCGCGCGTGCCCTTCAGGGTCGCCGACATGCATCCAGCCGCCGTCGAACACAACGCCGCGGAACCGGCCGCGCTCTTGCGCCTTGGCCCAAAAGGCCCGGGTCGAGACGGGCTCAACCTTGGCGCCAGCGAATAGCTCCGGACGCAGAATTTGCAGGCCTGTAAAGACGAACGCCTCACCCTCGCCCTTCGGCCGCAGCGCGCCGCCAGGCCCAAGGGTGAAGTCCCCCTCCCCGTCATAGCCCGATGCCTGATCAAGCCGTGCCAGGAGTAACAGGGCGTCAGTCTCGTCATCCCAATGCTGTTTAAGAACGTCCGTGGCCGCATGGTCGCCTTCGAGAAGGATCGAGTCGGTGTTGGTGCAGAAAAATGGCGCCGACCCTAGGAGCGGCAGAGCTTTGACGATGCCGCCGCCGGTTTCAAGCCGCTCGCCGCGCTCATCGGAGATCAGAATCTCCACATCGCTCCGACCAGAAAGGTGGGCTTCGAGCCTGTCCGCCTTGTGATGAACGTTGACGACCGCGCGCGAAACGCCGCCGCGGATGAGCGTCGCCAGCGCGTAGTCGATCAGCGCCTGGCCGCGCACCGAGATCAATGGCTTGGGCGTCTCAGGATCAAGGCTCCGGATTCGCGTGCCGAGGCCCGCCGCGAGCACCATCGCGGTGGTCACCTCAACCATGGAGCAATTCGGGTGCGATGTCGGCGATGACCGCCCTGACGGGAGCCACGGCCGGGCGCTGGAGGTCTTGGGCAAAAAACCGCCGCACGCGGGGCAAAAGGTCGAGATAACGCCGCTTGCCATCGCGATGAGCGAGGCGAGCAAAAATGCCCAGGATCTTGGCGTTCCGCTGGGCCGCCAGGATCGCATAGTCAGTCGCAAAGGCCTCCGGGTCGGATGCGCCGTCGACACCCCGGTGATAAAGGCTCTCGCGTATGGCTGGATCCACGTCGCGGCGCGCATCCTCGATCAAGGACACCCAGTCATAGGCGGCCTGGCCGACCATGAGGTCCTGGAAATCGATCACGCCGACCCTATCACCACAGACCATAAGATTGTCGGCGTGAAAGTCCCGATGCACCCAATTGGCCGGAGCCGAGAGGCGGCCCATAATCTCAGCCCATGCCCCGGCAAGCCGTCGATCCTCGTCATCTGTCAGGTCTTTGCCGAGAACCTTCGGAAAGAACCATTCGGCAAGCAGCCCAGCCTCGGTCTCGAGCGCGAAGGCGTCATACGTTTGGAAGACCCAGCCGTTCTGCGGGCCAGGCGCCGCTGGACACGAGCGAAGCGCGTCCAGGGCATCAGCTGCAGCGCTGTAAAGGCGCTCTTCAACACCCTTGGTGAAGGACGCGAGCGCGACACGCTCATCACCCAGATCCTCGACAATGCCAAAGCCGTTCTCAGCGTCCATCTCGACCATCGACGGCACGAGGAGACCGCATTCATCAAGGATGATCGACGCGGCGTGATAGGCGGGAAGCGCATTGCCGGGACCACGCACCATGGCGACGTAGCCGAGCGCACGCCGCTCATCCTCGGTCGCGCCTGGCGGGCATGGCGATGCGATCGCGGCGGTTGGCGCGTCCATCAACAGCGCCTGATGTGGCCCACCAACCAACCGGAAGTACTGCCGGATGGAGGCATCGGAACCCAGTGGCTCGACGGTCGCGTCGGCCCATGGGGTGGACGCGAGAAATCGGGCGCGTGCCTCAGCACGGCTGATCGTGCGCTCTGCGGCAGCGTTCATGTTGTCTCCCAATGCGCCATGCGTTCTGTCCATTCCTTGCCCAAAGGGCGCCAGATGATCTCTCGTCCCTCATCACGGTGGCTGATCGTGATCTCGAGCCGCGCCTTAGGCAGTAGGTCTTCTGCCCGGTCCGGCCACTCGATGAGCGTGATGCCGACCTCGAACATAGCCTCAAGCCCAAGCTCCCACGCGTCCGCTGGGTTCTCCAAGCGGTAGAGATCGACGTGAAAGATGGGAGTTTCGAATTCGTAAGCCTCGATGAGAGCATAGGTCGGACTGGGGACGTCAATCGGCGCCCCGGCTCGGGCGCGGATGAGGGATCGGATCAGCGTCGTCTTGCCCGCCCCCAGATCACCGGTCAGGGTCACGCAGTCACCGCGGCGCAGGACCTCAGCCAATCGCGCACCGAGGTCTTCTGTCTCCTTTTCCGATGGGCAGAGAACTGGCACAGATAACATCGCCTTGCAGAAACTGAGCGCGCAACGCTACCCCAACAAAGACGACAGAGGAAAGAACACCGTGGTTCAAATCACCTACATCGAACATGACGGCACCGAACACCAGATTGACGCCGAGGCCGGCATGACCCTGATGGAGGTGGCTGTGAAACACGGCGTGCCGGGCATCGATGCCGATTGCGGCGGCGCCTGCGCTTGCGCGACCTGCCATGTCTATTTGGACGAGACCTTCACTGCGGTCATTGGCGAACCCTCAGCGATGGAGGAATCGATGCTCGATTTCGCATCGGAACGACAAGACACCTCGCGCCTCAGTTGCCAAGTCGGTGTGTCGGACAAGCTTGAGGGCATGAAAGTGAAGCTTCCCGAATTCCAAGGTTGACGACCGAGCCGGACGAGCATGGGCAAGCAGGCCCAACGACGCCCGGTTCGGATCCCCGACCGGAGATCACCGCCGCCGTCACCCGCGGCGCCGCCAGCCTGCTGATTGATATGGGCTATGCGCCCTTCGCCGAGCTTACGCTGCCAAATGGAAGGCGGGCGGATATTGTTGGCCTCTCCGACAAAGGCGACATCATCATGGTCGAAGTGAAGTCGTGCCGAGCAGACTTTGATGTCGATAACAAATGGCCCGAGTACAAAGACTATTGCGACCAATTCTTCTTTGCAGTCAGCGAAGATTTTGACACCGATCTTCTGCCTGGGGACGAGGGGCTGATCATTGCCGATGGCTTCGGCGGGGCAGTCATCCGTGAGGCGATCACATCACGCCTTGCCGGAGCTCGTCGCAAGACAGTGTTGATAAGATTGGCAAGACAGGCATCTTTCCGCACCCAGACATGAAGGCGGCGGTGCTGTGGGGGAGCAGCACCGCCGCAAAGATCACGGGGCCCGATAAAACGGCCGCATGAAGCCGCAGTGTGGTGGGTGGGGAATCACTGACGGCAAGAATGTCTTACTCTTGTCATTTCGGTAGTAAAGCGAATCTTTTCTTCAGTGTTCTTGAGTAACGAGTGTTAACTCTTGTTGCAGTGCAGTATGAGAAGTGTGAATTCTTATCGCTCCGGCCGCAACAAGGCGCTCCGCATGGTCTTCAAGGCAGTGCCCACCCCCGGTGAAGCCCCAAACCTGCATGCCGGCGTTGACGCCCGCCTCCACGCCAAAGGGGCTGTCCTCGATCACGATGCACACGCCGGGATCAGCGCCGATTCGTTCGGCCGCATAAAGAAAGACATCAGGCGCGGGTTTTCCATGCGTCACATGCTCAGCCGAATAGACATGGGGAGCGACGTAGGGTGAGAAACCGTAACGCTCGATCTTGCTGTCGAGAAAAACCTGGCGAGACGACGACGCGACGGCGGTCTTCAGGCCAAGCGCCTGTGCCGTTTTCAAGGTTTCAAGCGCGCCCGGCACGGGCTGCATAAGATGGCGTGACGCACGGCGGGTCTCAATCAGCCCAACAAACAGTGATTCGCCTTCATCGTCGGTCGGCGCGCGGCCGAGAACCTCCGCATACCCTTGCAGCAATTCTTCGCGGAATCGGTCGTCACGCTTACCGGTGAAGCGGCGGATGATATCACCGGGGGCCCATGAAAAGCCCTTGTCGCGCAGGAACTCTGCGCTGTCTTCGAGGCCCACGACCTCGCTGTCGACGAGGACGCCGTCACAATCGAAAAGGACGGCGTCCATCATCATCGTTCAGTGCTCAGACCTTAAGACAGGCTGGCGAGGTAGGCGAGGAGCAAGAGCGCCACGATATTGGTGATCTTGATCATCGGGTTCACAGCTGGACCAGCCGTGTCCTTGTAAGGGTCACCCACTGTGTCACCAGTGACGGCGGCTTTGTGGGCTTCGGAGCCCTTTCCGCCGTGGTTGCCGTCCTCGATATACTTCTTGGCGTTGTCCCATGCGCCGCCGCCGGCCGTCATTGAAAGTGCCAGGAAGAGGCCAGTGACGATCACGCCCATCAGCATCGCGCCGACGGCAGAGAGCGCAGCCGCGGTGCCTGCGATCATACCGACGAAGAGATAGACCACGATCGGCCCCAGGATCGGCAAGAGCGAGGGGATGATCATCTCCTTGATCGCCGCGCCGGTGAGAAGGTTCACAGCCTGGGCGTAGTCAGGCTTTTCGGTGCCTTCCATAATACCAGGCTTCTCACGGAACTGACGGCGCACCTCTTCAACGATCGCAGCCGCTGCCCGGCCCACGGCCTGCATCGCCATGGAGCCAAAGAGGAACGGCAGAAGACCACCAGCGAAAAGGCCGACAATCACGTAAGGGTTGATCAGCGAGTAGTCCGGGACAATGCCGTTGAAAAACGGATACTGATCCGGATGCGCGGCAAAGTAGCGAAGGTCCTCAGCATACGCCGCGAACAGAACAAGAGCGCCGAGACCGGCGGAACCGATCGCATAGCCCTTGGTGACAGCTTTGGTCGTGTTACCCACAGCGTCGAGCGCATCGGTGGTGTCACGAACCGAGCCCTCAAGCTCTGCCATCTCAGCGATGCCGCCTGCGTTGTCAGTCACCGGGCCAAAAGCATCGAGCGCTACGATCATACCGGCCAGCGCCAGCATCGTCGTCACAGCGATCGCGATGCCGTAGAGGCCAGCGAGGTTAAACGCCGCGATGATGCCGATGATGATGATGAGCGCAGGCAGCGCGGTCGCTTCCATCGACACAGCGAGACCTTGGATCACATTGGTGCCGTGGCCGCTTTCTGACGCTGCGGCCACCGACTTCACCGGGCGGAAGCCCGTGCCGGTGTAGTACTCCGTCACCCAGACGATGGCGCCGGTCACAACCAGACCCAAAAGACCGCAAATGAAGAGACCGAAGCCGTTGAAGGTCCGCACACCTTCACCGCCGAGGCCAGCAATTTCATAGTCTTGTTGGAAGCCTGTGACGAGCGAGGTCACCAGGAGAAGCGCGACAACCGACATCACGCCCGTGGCGATGAGGCCTTTGTAGAGCGCGCCCATCACATTGGTCGAACCTTGACCGAGCTTGACGAAGTACGTGCCGCCAATCGACGTCAAGATGCAGGCGCCGCCAATGGCGAGCGGGTAAAGCATGAAGCGCTGCACCGCTGAGATGCCGTCACCTTCCGCCATCGGAACACCGGCGAAGAGGATGGAAGCCAAAACCATCGTGGCCGCGATCGTCACGACATAGGTTTCAAAAAGGTCGGCCGCCATGCCAGCACAGTCGCCAACATTGTCGCCGACATTGTCGGCGATCGTTGCTGCGTTCCGTGGGTCGTCCTCGGGGATACCTGCTTCGACCTTACCGACGAGGTCACCGCCGACATCCGCGCCCTTGGTGAAGATGCCGCCGCCAAGACGCGCAAAGACCGAGATCAGCGACGCGCCGAGCGACAGCGAGACGAGGCCGTTGACCACCTGACGGCTCGACTCCTCCATCCCGAACACACCGGTGAGGAGGAAGAAGTAGACGGCAAGGCCAAGAAGCGCGAGGCCAGCGACGAGCATGCCTGTCACAGCGCCCGCCTTGAAAGCGATATCGAGGCCATGTTGCAGACCGTTCCGCGAGGCTTCCGTGGTGCGGACATTGGCGCGGACGGAGATCAGCATGCCAATAAATCCTGCGGCGCCCGAGAGAACAGCGCCGAGAAGGAAACCGACCGCCGGAACCCAATCACGGAAAAGAACCAAAAGCGCGACCATGACCACGGCGCCAACAATGCCAATGGTGATGTATTGGCGGCGCAAATAGGCAGACGCACCCTCTTGGATCGCCGATGCGATCTCTTGCATCCGCGCATTGCCCGCAGGCGCGGCAAGAACAGACTTGGTTGTAACCACGCCGTATCCCACGGCGATGAAGCCCGCCACGATGACGAGCAGCAGCGAAAAGATCATAGAAACTCCCTCGACCTTCGGAACCGAGCGCGCTCCGCGCTCGTTTTTCTGGCTGGCTCTACAGGGGTTGACGCCGAAATCAACGTGAGCCTGTCATGTTGGCCCTGTAGGAAGGCCGGAACGCTTGGTGCCGAGGTCGAGCTGGGAGGCCTAGTTGTGGATGTTTGCGGCACGAAAGAGCCGAGAATGCCTTCTTAGCAGCCGCTGGCGCGCCGAAGCGCCGCGCTGATGAAGGCCACCGGCGCCACAAGGCATGTCAACTTTTTCGCGTGACATAGAGTGCTGCTCGAGACCTCAGCGGCCAAAGCCCCGTCCGCGACATGAGCTGACACGCTTCGGTGATCGCGCAGGGCGCAGCGACGGCAACAGGGTGTTTCACGCACTGATGGCCACGGTGGCCTGTGCGAGCCAGCCCTTCACCTCGCGGCGCCAAGAGGGCTATGGTCCCAGACAACACTTTGTCGCGACGTTCATGGGTGGTCATGTCCGTCACCATGCGGAGCAATGGACCCTAATGAGCGATCTTGGAAACCCCTTCACCCTGCCTTGCGGCGCCGTCGTCAAGAACCGCTTTGCCAAGGCTGCGATGACGGAAAAACTCGCAGACGCTGACCAGCTCCCCAACGGGCGGCACATGAAGCTCTATGAGACCTGGGCCAAGGGCGGCTGCGGGCTTCTCATCACGGGCAATGTCCAGGTCGACAAGCATCACCTCGAGGACCCCGGCAACGTCGTCATTGACGGCCCGCAGGACGAGACACGGATGGCAGCTTTCAAGGCGTGGGCTGATCAAGCCCAAGCCGACGGCGGCCTTGCGGTGATGCAAATCAGCCATGCCGGTCGTCAGACCCCGGCGAACATCAACCCGGCGCCGCTTGCCCCCTCCGCAGTGGCCCTCGGCCTGCCCGGCGGCACATTCGGCCAACCGCAAGAGATGACCGCCGCCGATGTCGAGGACGTGATCGAGCGCTTCGCCGACGCAGCCAAGGTCGCCGCCGAGGCCGGGTTCGCCGGTGTGCAGGTCCACTCTGCCCACGGATATCTGCTTTCGGCCTTCCTGAATCCCCTCGCCAACCAGCGTATGGACGAATATGGCGGATCGCTGGAAAACCGCGCACGGCCGCTTTTGATGGTTGTGGAGCGGATCAAAGCGGACGCACCCGACGGGTTCATCGTTTCGGTGAAACTCAATTCGTCGGACTTCCAAAAAGGTGGTCTGTCTACTGAGGATTCTCTTACGATCTGCGAGTGGTTGGCCGAGCGCGGCGTGGATCTTTTGGAGATTTCTGGCGGCAATTACGAACAGCCCGCGATGATGGATCTCTCTGGCCTTGAAAAGCGCTATGAGGAAGGAAAGCGCGAGAGCACCAAGAGCCGCGAGGCCTATTTCCTGACCTTCGCCGAAGCCGTGCGTGAACGGAGCCAATTGCCGCTTATGGTGACCGGCGGCTTCCGGACCAAACAGGGCATGGAAGACGCCCTTGCGAGCGGCGCCACCGATTTGATCGGCATCGCCCGCCCCCTCTGCGTGCACCCCGATATGCCAAACGCTTTCCTCTCCGGTGAGCGTAGTGATGTGCCTTCCTATGAAAAGCAACTGTCTATCGGGCCAGGGATCCTGGGACCGCAATCGAGCCTCACACTGATACGAACACTGAATGGTTTTTCTGCGGTGGCTTTCTTTTATGAGAACATCAACCGACTGGCGGACGGCCTGGTGCCCAAGACCGAGATGAACATCTTCTTTGCCTTTATCCGGACACAAGGCGCAGCGGCGAAAAAGGCCAAGGCCCTCAAGGCCGCGTAAGGACGAGAGCCATGCGCGCCCTGTTTTTCTTTGCGCTGATCCTATCCCTATGCGGAGGGCCAGCGGTCGGCCAAGATTATGCTGACCTGAAACCGACGCCACCAGGGATCCTGGGGCCCAGGGAGCGGGCCGCCATAAACGATGCGTGGCTCGCCGAGCGCCTCGACACGGTGGTGCCCGCCATCATGCGCGAGCACGGTGTCGACATGTGGATCCTGGTGGCGCGTGAATATCTCGAAGATCCCGTGATGGCGACGATGTTCAACGGAACGAGCTTTCACGCGCGGCGGCGAACGATCTTGGTCTTTTATGATCAGGGTCCCGAGCAAGGTGTCGAACGGCTGACTGTGAGCCGCTATGGGATGGGCGGTTTCTTTGAGCCGGCTTGGACGCCTGAGGATCAGCCGGATCAATGGGCCCGGCTTGCCGAAATCGTCGCCGAACGCGACCCGCGGACCATCGCCCTCAACACATCGTCGGAGAGCGCTTTTGGCGACGGGATGACCTATTCCCAGTATACCGAGTTGCTGGGATCGCTTTCTGGCAAATATCGTAGACGGATTGTCTCGGGTCATGATCTCTCAACCCAGTGGCTGGAGACACGCATCCCAGCAGAGATGGAACGCTACCCGGAGATCATTCGGCTGGCCCACGCCATCATCGGCGAGGCCTTATCGAACAAAGTGATCACGCCGGGTGTGACGACCGCCGATGATGTTGCGTGGTGGTACCGGCAGCGGATCTTGGATCTTGATGTGGTGCCGTGGTTCCACCCCTCGGTCTCGATCTTTCGCCAGGGCACCGCCGATGAGCTACGCGGCGATACGGTGATTGAGCCTGGTGATATGGTGTGGACGGATTTTGGCATCACCTATCTTGATCTCAACACGGACACACAGCAGCTCGCCTATGTTTTGCGCCCCGGCGAACAGGACGCCCCGGCGGGGCTAAAGGCCGGGCTCGCCTCTGCCAATGCCGTGCAAGACGCCCTGACGGAGAGCTTCGCGCTGGGTCTCAATGGCAATGACGTCCTCCAAAAGGCGCGCGCGAGAGCCATCGCCGAGGGACACGAGCCATCGATCTACACCCATCCGATCGGTTTTCACGGTCACGGCGCGGGGCCAGCGATTGGCTTCTGGGACAACCAGAATCCAACCTATCACGGCAATGATCCGATCCGCGCGAACACAGCCTGGTCGATCGAGCTTAGCGCCACATTGGCGGTGCCTGAATGGGGCGGCCAAGAGGTGCAGTTCCGAACCGAGGAAGACGCCTTCTTTGACGGGTCTGAAGTGCGCTACCTTGATGGGCGGCAGACCAGGTTTCATCTGATCGAGAGTGGCAACTAGCCTTTAGGCAAAACCCGCCGCCCGCTGAGCATTGCTCTCGATCGCATCCCAATCGCCCGCAGCGATCGCTGCCTTTGACGCGACCCACGAGCCACCGACGCACATCACGTTCGGCAAAGCGATATAATCGGCCACCTGATCAACCTGAATGCCGCCGGTCGGACAGAACTTGACGTCCGGCAGCGGTCCAGCGAGCGCCTTAAGATAAGGAAGACCACCCGCGGGTTCGGCGGGGAAAAACTTCAGCCTGTTAAAGCCTGCCTCGGCGGCGATCATCGCTTCGCCCACCGTGGCTGCGCCCGGGAGCGCGGGGACCCCGCAAGCCGCGACATGGGCGAGCAGATCGGACGTGAACCCGGGCGTAACAAGGAACGCCGCGCCCGCCTCAACGCTCTGATCAACATCCTCCAGCCTGCGGATCGTCCCCATACCAATGGTGAGATCGGGCGCCGCATCTTTCATCGCCGCGATGGCGTCCAGCGCACAATCGGTGCGGAGTGTGAGCTCAACCACCTTGAGCCCGCCCGCAGCCAGCGCCCTGGCCAGCGGGGCAGCCTGGGAAATCTCCGCCACCTCCAAGACAGGAATGACTCTGGTTCCTGTCAGCAGCGTTTCAATGCTCATCGCTTACATCCTTCATCGCAGCGGCCGCACCATAGAGCGCCGCGCTCTCGTTGATGATCAAACGCACGGGTACAGCGCCAACATAGTCGCTCATGCGGCCTTTGTCCGTGAACAGTTCATTGAAGCGGCTCTCCAAAAAGAGGTCCTTGATTTTCGGCAGGATACCGCCGCACAGGACAACGCCTCCTCTCGCGCCGGTGGACAGCACCGCGTCGCCAATCACCCGGCCGAGCAGCCCACAGAACATCGCGACAGCATCGGAGGCAATCGGCAGGCTTTGATCGAGAGCCGCAGCCGTAATCTCATTAGCCTGCAGCGAAACCCGCGGTTTGCCCGCGATAGCGCACAGTGCACGGTGGATATTCACCAGGCCTCTGCCCGACAAAAGACGCTCTGCAGAGACACGCGGGTGTTCCTTGGCGATAAAGCGCATCACCTCGAACTCTTCATCCGTCCGGGGAGCAAAAGTCACATGCCCGCCCTCAGTCGAGACAACATGATACGTCTTATCCACCGGTACCACCAAGGCCTGGCCGAGCCCGGTGCCGGGCCCGACGACCAGGATCGGCGCATCAGGGTCACTATCACCCTCCTTAACCTGCACAAAGTCTTCGTCCGGCAGGAAACGAAATCCGCTGGCCCAGGCGTGAAAGTCGTTGATCAGCACGAACTCGTTGAGCCCCAGGGGCTTTTCGATATCGCTTCGCCGAACGGTCCAGAGCGAGTTGGTGAAACGCACCTCGTCACCGACAATCGGGCCCGCAGCCGCGAAACATGCTCGCGCCGGGCGCTCGCCGATCGCTTCACAATAAGCATGGGCCGCGTCGCGTACGGTTTCGAAGTCGACCGCACGAAACTTCTGCGGATCACGGATGGTCAAGGTTCCATTACGCATCTCCGCAACGGCGAAGCGGGCATTGGTTCCGCCAATATCGGCGACGAGGATCGGCTCAGCCATCGCTTGGCATCCCTTGCTCTTCAAGGGCGAAGGTCATCGCGCCGCCTTCTGCGGGACCGACGAGCCCCCGCATGCCGGCGAATAGCTCCCGGCCTGTGCCCCAGCCTTCTGACGTCAAATCTGGGGTCACGGGCTCGCGGGCCTCCAGGCTATCCTCCGTGGTCACCACAAGCGTTCTCTCGCGGCAATCAAGCCGGATCCTATCACCCGTTCGGATCTTAGCAATCACGCCGCCGTCGAGCGCTTCCGGGGTCAGATGAATAGCCGCCGGCACCTTCCCGCTCGCGCCAGACATGCGGCCATCGGTGACAAGCGCCACATTGAAACCTTGCGCTTGCAAGGCCCCGAGAGGCGGCGTCAGCTTATGCAGCTCTGGCATCCCGTTCGCCTTAGGGCCTTGGAACGGAATGACCGCGACGAAGTCCTTCTGCAGCTCGCGTGCTTTGAACTGATCCATCAGCTCTTTCTGGCTGTGAAAGACGATCGCGGGCGCATCGACGACCAGGTGCTGGTCTTTGACGGCCGACACTTTGATCACGGAGCGACCGACATTGCCCTTGAGGAGGACGAGCCCTCCCGTCTCTGCCATCGGTGCGGTCATGTCCCGCAAGACTTTGGTATCGTTTGATTCTTTGGGGGGGTCCCGCCAATCGAGCGTGTCACCATCGAGATAGGGTTCTTGCGCGAACCGCCAAAGCCCCTCACCCATGGTTGTCATCACATCATTGTGCAGGAGCCCAGCATCAATCAGCTCCCTGATGATAAATGCCAATCCTCCTGCGGCATGGAAATGGTTCACATCGGCCGGGCCATTTGGATAGATCCTGGTCAGAAGCGGCGTCACTTCGGACAAGGCCTCGAAATCGTCCCAATCAATCACGACACCAACAGACCGCGCCATAGCGATCAGATGGATCGTGTGGTTGGTTGAGCCGCCTGTCGCGTGGAGGCCAACCAAGGCGTTGAGGATCGCGCGTTCGTCCACCACTTCGAAGAAAGGAATATAGTTGTCACCGAGCTGCGTCGTTGATGCGACCTGCTTGGCTGTGCCGCGAACGATTGCGTCACGAAGCCTGGTACCCGGATTGATAAAGGCGGACCCCGGAAGATGAAGCCCCATCATCTCGAGCATCATCTGGTTGGAGTTCGCTGTGCCGTAGAAGGTGCAGGTCCCAGGCGAATGATAGCTATCGCTCTCGGCCTTCAAAAGCTCGTCCCGGCCCACCTTGCCCTCGGCATAAAGCTGCCGCACCCGAGCCTTCTCATCATTCGGAAGCCCCGAGGCCATAGGGCCAGCGGGCAGAAACATGGTTGGTAGGTGACCGAAGCGCGCAGCCCCAATGAACAATCCGGGTACGATCTTATCGCATGTCCCGAGTAAGAGAGTGCCGTCGAAAACGTTATGGGACAGCGACACAGCGGTGGCCAAGGCAATGACATCGCGGGAGAAAAGCGAGAGGTCCATACCCGGTTGGCCCTGCGTGACCCCATCGCACATGGCCGGAACACCGCCGGCGATCTGCGCCGTCGCACCGATCTCACCCACCGCCTCCTTGATAACTGGCGGATAAGCACCCAAAGGTTGGTGCGCGGAGAGCATATCATTGTAAGCGGTGACAATACCGATATTCGGGTTGATGTTCCCGGCCAGCGATTTTTTGTCTCCTGCCGGGACCGCGGCTGCGGCATGCGCAAGGTTACCGCACGAGATATGCGCCCTATGCGGACCATCCGATCCCGCTGCCTTCATCTGCGCCACATATCGATCGCGCAAGGGTCTGCTACGCTCTCGCACCCGATCGGTGACGCGAGCAAGAGTATCGTTGAGTACCACCATGTCAGCTCCTTATGGTGCCCAGCCCACCCAAATGTCTGGCCGTCGCCGGAGGATCGCGCGCACTGGCAGATCCTCGACTTCGCCGTCCTCTAGCGCCTTTTCGAAGACGGCACGTTTGGCTTCCCCGGTCATCAGAAGGCCAATCATTGACGATGCCGCCACAACCGGCAGAGACAGGGTCAATCGCTCGGTCAACGCCCCGGTGACCTCCGATTGGACCGCGCGGACGGCGGCAACAAGCGGAGCATCGTCAGCCAGGGCCTCGGCTAACCCCTCCGCATGCGGAAACCATGACGCGGTGTGCCCATCCGGCCCCAACCCGAGAAGCACCACATCGAAAGGCATCGTCAAGGTTGCCAGCGCTTGAGACGCAGCATCGGCCCCGGCGCGAAGGTCCTCCGCATCTGACCACAAACCAATCAGCCGTGCGTGGTTGGCTGCGTCCTTGATCAGAGTCTCTTTGACGAAAGCCTCGTTGGACCCCTCGGCATCAGGCGGCACCCAACGCTCATCGACAAGCACCACGTCGATCCGGTCCCACGGGAGTGGCCGTTTCGCCAAGAGGCCATAGGCCGTCCGAGGGCTCGAGCCGCCGGAGACAGCAAGGCTTGCCCGCTCTTTTGCTGCAAGCGCAGAGGCGAGCGCCGCCTCCACCTGATCCACGAGAGCGACCGCTAGCGCATCGCGATCTGAGAACGCCGTGAGCTGAGGGTCATGCGCCATCAAACCAGCTCCGGTTCTCGCGGTCGAGCATCATCTCCGACTGTGCCGGCCCATCCGTACCCGCAGCATAAGGATAGGCGGGCGTTCCATCCTCTGCCCACGCACGAAGAACGCCGTCGACCCATTCCCAGGCCGACTCCACCTCATCGCGGCGCATGAAGAGGGCCAAATCACCGCGCACCACCGCCATCAACAGACGCTCATAGGCATCGGGATAGCGCGCCTCGAATGTCTCCGCGTAGGAGAGGTTCAGCGGCACATAGCGGAGCCGCATACCGCCCGGCCCCGGATCCTTGGTCACAAGCAAGAGCTTCACACCTTCATCCGGCTGCAAACGAATGACCATGCGGGTCGGCTGCAGATTGCGCTTTTCCTCGCCCAGCACTGAATGCGCAACATCTTTAAACTGAATAATAATCTCTGAGCGGCGTTCACTCATCCGTTTGCCGGTCCTGAGAAAGATCGGCATGCCGCGCCAGCGCCAATTGTCGATATTGGCCTTGAGCGCGACGAAAGTCTCGGTCGTGCTGTCGCGGCCAAGCTCCTCCTGATAGCTCGCGGCCACACCTTCGGCATCGACACCCTTGCCATATTGTCCGCGCACGGTGGAGGAACGGACATTCTCCACTGTGATCGGCCGAAGGGCACGCAACACCTTGATCTTCTCGTCACGGACCGTGTCGGGCGCGAGATCAAGCGGCGGCTCCATCGCGACCAAGCACATAAGCTGAATGAGGTGGTTCTGCACCATATCGCGCAGGGCGCCTGCGGTGTCGTAGTACCCCGCCCGACCACCTGCGCCGATCGATTCAGCGACCGTGATCTCAATATGGTCGATGAAGTTTGCGTTCCACACCGGCTCGAACAGCGAATTCATCAGCCTCAAGACGAGAAGGTTCTGCACCGTCTCCTTGCCGAGATAGTGATCGATCCGGAAGATCGCCTCTTCTGCAAAGACAGCGCCAACCGCCGCATTGATCTCCCGCGCGCTTTCGAGGTCCTTACCGATCGGTTTTTCAAGAACGATCCGTGTGCCGGGTGTTTTGAGGCCAGTCGACGCGATGTTCTCACTGACGGTGCCGTAAAGGCTCGGCGGCAGCGCAAGATAGAACACCCTTTGGCGTTCCTCACCACCCTCCAAACAATCGCGCAGCTCAGCCCATCCGCTCGTCGGATCAGTGACGTTCACCTGGCGATAGAAAAGCTGCTGAGCGAAGCGAGCCCACTCGTCATCCATGACCGGTTCAGAGGGATAGAACTCGCGGAATTTTGCAAGAACTTGCAAACGAAAATCAGTGTCGCTTCCATCGCCGCGGGACACACCGACAATCTTGCACTCCGGCGGGATCTGACCATCGCGCCAACGCCGAAAAAGAGAAGGCATCAGCTTGCGCAGCGACAAATCACCGACAGCACCAAAGACGATGAGATCGAAGGCCTGAACCGGGATCAGCTGGGCGCTATTGGCCTGCGCAACACTCATCGGCACTTTCCTCCCTTTTCAGTGCTTTTCAGACTTTGAAGGCGCTGTTTCTTGCGCCGTCAAGGTCCCTACACCGCATGCGGCTGGCGGGGCTCAGCCCTCCATTTGCTCGAGCTCGAGCCCCTTCGTCTCGCTCACCGTCCGCGCGATGAAGAGAACCGAAATCGCCGCAAAAGCTGCATAGATACCATACGCGCCCGCAAGCCCAATCGATGTGAGCAAGACGGGGAAGGTCATGGTGACTGTAAAATTCGCAAGCCACTGGGTGAGGCCCGCGATGGCGAGCGCGGACCCTCGGATCTGGTTGGGGAACATCTCACCGAGCATGACCCACATCACGGGTCCCCAGCTGAGGTTGAAGATAAACGCATAAGTCAGGCCCGCGCCCAGTGCGACGAGGCCCATCTCTCGCGACAAGGACAGGCCGCCATCAGGGCCAATGCTGCCGCTCGAGAATGCGATAGCCATGATGCCGAGCGTGACGGTCATCCCGATCGAACCATAGAAGAGAAACGGCTTGCGGCCGATCCGGTCCACCAAAAGCAAACAGAACAGCACGGCGACAATGCCGGATGCCCCTGTCAGCACGTTTTGCAGCAGCGCATCGCTTTCGGTGAAGCCCGCCGACTGCCACAGCACCGCACCGTAATAGAAAATGACATTGATCCCGACGAGCTGCTGGAACGCAGCCAGACCAATACCCACCCAGACGATCGGCCGGACTTTCCCGCCCGCAAAGAGATCACCGAAGCTTGGGCGATGATCACTGTCGAGCGTGCTCTCGATATCCTCGACCTTCTGACGCCCATAGCGGCCAAAGAGCTTCTCAAGGACGCTCCTTGCACTGTCGGTTTTGCCCTTCGCCACCAGGAAGCGGGGGCTTTCGGGAATGGTGAACAGCGCCAGGAGGAAAACAACAGCGGGGATAAGCTCGACCCAGAACATCCAGCGCCAGGTCTCAAAGCCCCAGGCGAAGACCGCGGTGGAGCCCCCTGACCACCCGGCCAAGAGATAGTTGGACAGGAATGCGAAAAAGAGGCCTGTCACAATGGCGATCTGCTGCGCTGTTGCGAGCGCCCCGCGGAAACGCGCTGGCGCGATCTCAGCAATATAGGCGGGCGACATCACCGAGGCGGCACCCACAGCAAGCCCGCCGATGATGCGATAGAGGATGAACTCAAGCGTGTTGCCCGCGACGCCGGACCCCCATGCGGAAATGATGAACATCACCGCGGCAACCACCAGCATCATCCGCCGACCGAAGAAGTCAGCCAACCGGCCAGCCATCAGCGCGCCCGCGGCCGATCCCAGCAGCATGGAAGCGACCGAAAAGCCGGTCCCGACGCTGCTTGAGTCAAAGGCGGTCTGCAGACCGTCAACCGTGCCGTTGATCACCCCACTGTCAAAACCGAAGAGAAAACCGCCCAACGTGGCAACAACCGCGATCAGGATAATGAAACCAACATTGGTCTCCTCCTGCTCAGAAGTTTCAACGGCGTCCGCCGCAGCACTGCTACTCATAACGTCCCTCACCTAGCGGGTTTATTATGCGCCAGCCCCATGCCCCGCCGGCATGACAACGTTGTCTGGCGCAGTCTTGTACCACTCATGTCAGAAAACGCGACGCGAAATGAGCACAAGATGTCAGCGATTTGCAGACATAACGCACAAAGCTCACTGCGTCGCGCAGCCGAGGTCAAGCACCAGGCGGCGGTCCAACTGAGTCCCGCAAAACGAGCTCATAATCGAGCACGCGCCTGGTGCTGACGCGCGAGCCGTCACTCTCTTCAAAGGAGCGTATAAGATCCAAGGTCGCCACCGTACCGAAATCAAGAACGGGCTGGCGGACGGTGGTCAGCGCTGGCCACGTCATCTCAGCGATGTCGGCATCGTCAAAACCCACCACGGAGAAATCGCGCGGCGCGACGAGGCCAAGCTTGTGACCCGCAACGATCACGCCTGCGGCCATGTCATCATTCGCCGCGAAAACGGCCGTGGGACGATGGGGCTGCTCGAACAATCGAAGGCCCGCAGCAACACCGGTGGGGAAGTGAAAATCCCCCTCGATCACCAAATCAGGATCAAACGGAATACCCGCTTCATCGAGCACCGACGCATAGCCGCGAAAACGCTCCTCGGTGGCGCTTTGATCTTCACTGCCACGGATAAACGCGATCCGTTTGTGCCCTCGCGCAACCAGCAGTGAGGTGAGGTCGCGCGCTGCTTCGAACTCATCAATCAGCACAGAGACCACACAATTGTCGATCGTGTTGACGCCAATCCGGGCCACGCTGACGCCCTGATCCGTCAACCAACGACTGATGCCATCAACGTCCGCAAAAGGCGGAACAAGAATGACCCCGTCAGGCTTGTTCCGCTCCAGATGGCGTTCAAACCGCCGCTTGAAGGCCTCAACCAAATTTCCTCTGTGATCAGACATGATCGAGACGAGTAGCTGATAGCCGCCGTCCTGACAGACCTGGAGAGCGCCCGCCTGGATACAGTGGATATAGGTGCCGGTTGTTGCATGGTTGATCAGATGAACCTGATAGCTTCTCCGGCTGCGGAGTGATCTCGCCGACGCGCTGGGGATGTAGCCGAGGTTTTTGGCCGCGGTTTTCACGCGGACACGCAAGGCGTCCTGCACATGGGGCTCATTGTTGATCACCCGGGAAACGGTCTTGACAGACACGCCAGCCAGCTTGGCCACATCCAACATCGTCGCCATGGCTTACGGCCTCCCCTGGTCGGCGCCGCGCTCCTGCAGCGCGGCCACGATCTGCGCATGCCGCGCGCGACTGATGGGCCAACGCGAAAGCACCACCAAGGACAGCGCCAAACAGACCGACGGCACGAGACTGATGTAGAGAGAGACGGTCCGGATCGTCGCCGCGCTTTGCTCAGACTGCGCCGCATCAAACCCCGCCATGGACAGCATCAGGCCCGCGGCAAATCCCATCGTGCCGCTGGCCACCTTCTGCACCAACAGGACAGATCCGAACACCACCGCCTCGTTCCTCTCACCAATTTCCCACTGCACATACTCAACCATGTCGGGGACAAATGACCAGATCAAAACGGCGTAGGCCCCTGATCCAATGGCAAAGAATGTGATCTGCAAGGGAATCCCTGCCATCAATAGCGGCTTCGTGATAGCCAAATGCAGGCCTGCGGTGACGAAGATCACACTGGCCGCGACCCAGCACCGCCGCTTGCCAAAGCGCCGGGCAGCCAGGGTCCAGAGCGGCACAGAGATCAGCGTCGCCAACGAGAACGCGCTGAGGATTGTTTCCTGCCGCGCGAACGACCCGGCATTCACGTCAATGTAGAAGGCAAAGGTGTTGTAGAAGCTGGCATGCGCGCAAGCTTGGAAGAAGATGAGCGCCAGCAAAACGTGAAGGCCGCGGCCCTTGCGGACAGCGGACCAAAAGGACCGCAAGGAGAGCTCGGGCTCCGTGCTGGCCCCAGGCGGCGCCTTTTCCTCGGTCATCAAAAAACAGATGATCAGACAGATCGTGGCGCCCGCAGCACCGACAAAGGCAGCGAGCGAAAATCCCCAGGCCGACGTCTCATCGCCGCCGCCCAAGAATCGCACTGTTGGAAACCAGAGTGTTGAGACGATCAAAAGCCCCGTCAGCGCACCAAACATTCTCGCGCCGGAGAGCGAGGTTCTCTCAACGCTATCGAACGACAGTCGGGATGAAAGGGCTGAGTACGGAACGGCGACGATCGTGTAGGCCGTCCGAAAGAGAATATGCACGACCACGAGGGCCGCAATCAACGCCGATCCCTCAAGCGGGACCCGCCAGAACAGCAGCACGAAGGCCGCAGCCAAGATGAAGCCGCCCACGACCAAGAACGGTCTGTAGGTGCCGTAGCGCGAGGTGTTCCGCTGCGCCAACGACGCCACAAGAGGGTCGGTGACCCCATCCCAGAGCAAGCCGACAAAATAAATGAGACCCGCCACCGCTGGCGGCAGCCCAACAACATTCGTGTACCAATAAATGAGCAAAAGCGATAGGGTGTTCCAGTAGATGTTGAGCCCCAGATCGCCAACGCCGTAGCCCACCAAGTGCTTTACAGGGCTCGATACCTGCTCCGCCTTTTTCAACACGGGACCCTTCTCCATCTGGCGGTCTGGCGAACCAACCACCTACAACTCTGTGCACCGCCTATTGCCGCCTAAGCCCAACGAAGCCCGCGCACCTTTGTTCTCACCTTCACCAGGCGCCGTCCAGACGTGATGAACAGTGACCGGCCGTCCTCGCCAAAGGCGCAGTTGCCGGTCGGCTCGCCCAAAACGATCCGCCCCAGAAGTACGCCCTTAGGATCAAGGACCAAAACACCGCCCGGCCCCGCCGCGAAGACTGTGCCGTCTGCTGCCACAGCCAAGCCGTCGCACAAACCCGGCTCGCCCGCCATCGAAAGCGCCGCCGCCTCAAACCAACGCTCATCGGCCGCAACCTGCCCATCAGCCCCCAAAAGCAGCCTACGGATATAGTGATCCTCTGGGTCAGACTGCGAGATATAGAGCGCGCGATCATCCGGCGACAAGGCAATCCCGTTAGGAAACGTCATATCACTCAGTAGACGCTCGATTATGCCCGACGGTCGCAACCGATAGACACCGTTTTCGTCCATGGCTTTGAGCGGTGACTGTCCCAGCCCCTCAAGACCATAGGGCGGATCGGTAAAGTAAAGCGTGCCGTCCTGGGCGAAGACCAGATCATTGGGGCTGTTGAATGCCCGCCCTTCGAAACGGCCCACGACGGTGGCACGGCTGTGGCGGTCGACGTCCAGACGCTCGACAGAACGGCGGCCGTGGTTGCAAATGAAAAGCGTGCCGTCATCGTCACACCAAAGGCCGTTCGAACCTGGCTCCCGAAAACCCTCCGACTGCGCCGCATCAATCCCCGACGGCGAAAGAAAAACCGATAGGCCAGCCGCCGCACTCCAGCGATAGGCTTTGTTCTCCGGCACATCACTGAAATAGAGACAGCTCCGCATACGGTCCCAGGTTGGCCCTTCAGACCATGTGAAACCCTCCGCTAGCTGCTCGATCTCGGCCGCTGGATCGAGGACTGTCGCAAGGGCATCCATCAGAACTTCAATGGATGCACCAACGGCCACATGCCGATCGGAAGCGAGAGCTGTCCCGGCCAGGAGCGCGGCGCCCCCAACCATTGTTTCACGGCGCGACCATGGCTTCATCGGACGACAACTCCGTTTGCAAGCACAGCGGCGGGATGGCGGCTGACGGCGCCGACCCGCACATTGCCCTCACCCAGCTGGAAAGAGACCATGAGCAAACCCCAGCGGGCGCCCAATGACCAAAACCCGGGGCTTGGCAAAGCCATTGGGCGCAGAATTGACTACGTTGTCAACGTGTGATGTGAACGATGTTCAGGGTCTGTGGCCCAAAGAGCTGCGAGAGCGCGGCATGGATTTTTCCGCCGCGGATCAATAAGATCGCCCATCAGAAGGCTTCGCAAGCGCAGCACGGAAGAGGAGCGGAACGGTGGGAGCGGTCACATCAGTGGTCATTGTCGGCGGCGGCACGGCAGGCTGGATCACGGCCGGTGTTCTCGCCGCGCGGCATCGGCGCGATGGGCAGTCGACGCTCTCTATACAGCTGATTGAGTCGCCGAACATTCCGATCATTGGTGTTGGCGAAGGCACCTGGCCAACAATGCGCGCGACGCTCCGAAGCATCGGCATCAGCGAAAACGACTTCGTCCGAGAATGCGATACTGCCTTCAAGCAAGGGTCAAAGTTCTGCCGATGGGTCGATGGGTCCGATACGGACTGTTATTATCACCCCTTCGATCTGCCCCTCGGCTTTTTCGAGACCAATCTCGCGCCCCACTGGTTGGAACGTGACCGCGGGCTGTCATTCTCGCAAGCCGTGTGTCCACAAGAGGAGGTGTGCGAGGCCTTTCTCGCTCCCAAATCACCGCACACGCCGGAATATGCCGGGACGACGAACTACGCCTATCACCTCAACGCGGGGAAGTTCTCGGAATTTCTTAAAGCTCACTGCACGCAAAAACTCGGTGTGGAGCTAATCCTTGATGACGTTGTGGATGCGCAGGCGGCAGACAATGGCGATATCGCCGCGGTCCTGACGAAGGAGCATGGAGCAATCGCTGGAGACCTCTTCATCGATTGCACGGGTTTTCGCTCTTTGCTGCTTGGCGGCCACTATGGTGTTGGACGTCGGAGCGTCGAAGACACGCTGTTCGCTGACACCGCTATTGCGGTGCAAGTCCCGTATGCTGACAACCAGCCGATTGCTTCCCAGACGACGTCGACCGCGCAAGAGGCGGGGTGGATTTGGGATATTGGCCTCAGCAAACGCCGGGGCGTCGGCCATGTGTTCAGCAGTGCCTATACGACGGAAGAGCAAGCGAGCGAAGCCCTACTCTCTTATGTGAAGAGCACCGGCGGTGACACGGCCAATCTATCGATGCGAACCCTTGCCCTTAATGCAGGGTACCGGGAAGAATTTTGGCGCAACAATTGTGTGGCGGTTGGCCTCTCCGCTGGTTTTCTTGAACCGCTTGAGGCATCGGCGATTGTCCTGATCGAGCTGTCGGCGAAGATGATCGCCGATCAGCTGCCTGCGACGCGCGATGCGATGGATATCGTTGCCAAGCGCTTTAATCGGACATTCCACTATCGGTGGGAACGGATCATCGAGTTTTTGAAGCTGCATTACCTCCTCAGCAAAAGGACGGATACAGCTTTCTGGCGAGACAATCGCGCCGAGAGCAGCATTCCCGCGAGCCTGCAAGAGAACTTGCAACTGTGGGCCGAACAGCCGCCTTGGCAGTTCGACTTTGATCACCAAAACGAAGTCTTCCCGGCCGCAAGCTATCAATATGTCCTTTACGGCATGGGATTTCGCACGCGAGCCGCGCCGCGAGGGCTTGCTGATGCCGACCGCCGCGCCGCGGAGCTTCAGTTTAACAAGGTGGCCAACGCGGCGCGCAGCCTGGTTAGCAAACTTCCATCGCACAAAGACTATCTTACCGCTCTCAATGACCCCGCAGTGATGAAGGCATCCTGAGGTCTACGCTTGCCTGGGTGACGGCGCGGCGCAATAGCGCTTGATGAACTCATGATGCGGGGGCATGGCAGCGACCGCTTTATCGATGTTGCTCTTGAGCGACCCAAGCGCACCTTGCAGCTGTTCATCCGTCATCATCTTCGGCAGCTGGTGCCCAGACCTCCAAGTCAAACGCTGCCCCATCATGACTTGTAACCACGAGTCGAGACGAAACAGCTCATCCGGTCCTTGATAGGTATGGAAACTCTCTTGGAACAAGGCAATTCGTTGGCTGAGGGAATGCGAGATATCCATCGTGCGGCAGCGATCCCAAAAAGGCTCTCCCTCGCGCTGGTTGGCGTGGTAGTGCAGCACAATGAAATCGCGCAAATGCTCCATGTCTTTGCGGCTTTCCTCGTTATACTGATCGCTTAAGGCATCCGTGTCATCGGCAAAGGGGAAGAGTTGAATGAGCCGCGTCACCGCGTATTGGATAAGGTGGATGCTGGTCGATTCGAGTGGTTCAACAAACCCGCTCGAGAGACCCAGGGCGAGACAATTCTTAACCCAGACTTTATCCCGTGTCCCTGTGCGGAACCGGATCAGCCGCGGATCGGTGACCGTCGCGCCATCGACAGCGCCAAGGAGGCGCTGTCGCGCTTCGTCGTCGGAAAGATGGTCACTGCAGTAGACCAGCCCATTGCCAACGCGGTGCTGCAGGGGAATTTTCCATCGCCAGCCCGCATCATGAGCGACAGCGCGTGTGTACGGACGAGCGCTCTCCGTCGCCTCCGTCTGGACGGCCAATGCCCGGTCACAAGGCAACATAGCCGTCCAATCGACAAAGGCTGACCCAAGGGCGTCGCCGATCAACAGCGCTCGAAACCCCGTGCAGTCGATGAAGAAATCGCCTTCGACCACATCGCCCGATTCAAGGCTCAGGGACGCGATGCGTCCATCCTCCGGGTGCTGGTGGACAGCCTCGATTTTGCCCTCGATCCTTTTAACGCCGTTGTTCTCGCTGATCTCACGGAGCAGCTTTGCGTAAAGCGACGCATCGAGATGATAGGCGTAGCTGATGGTCGCTTGATCGGATGTAGCGAACCGTTCCGCCTCTGCTGCTTGCAGCTCAAAGCAATAGTCATCAAGCGGACCAGCCAGACCGCGCCGCGATGCTTCGTGCCAGATATGCTGGAAGTTCGCGATCCAGGTGGACTTGCCGACCTGTCCGAAAGCATGAATGTACCGGTCGCCCTCCCGCCCCCAATTCTCAAACGCGATGCCGAGCTTGAAGGTGGCTTGGGTCGCGCGCATGAAATGCTGTTCGTCAAGACCCAGGAGGCGGTGAAAGGTCTGATGGGTCGGGATCGTCGCCTCACCAACACCGATCGTTCCGATGGCGTCCGATTCCACAAGCGTGATATCAAGCAGTGGACCCAAATGGCGCGACAGCGCGGCAGCAGCAATCCAACCGGCTGTCCCGCCTCCGGCAATCACCACTTTCTTCACTGCTCCAGCTGACATCAGACGCCCTCTATCGATTGATCCGTTTCAGGATGGTGGCACGCAACCGCCTGGCTAGCCCAGGGTCGAGCTCACCCAAAGCACCGCGGCTTTCGAGTGGTAAATGGTCGGAGGCTGACGCTGGATCTCCGAAAATATAGTGATCGAAGATTGATTTCCATGCGTCCTTTTCTCGCTGAGGACGACCTCTGAGGCTCAACAGCGCATGCCACAGCGTCACATCGGGGGAGTCATAGAAGTCCGGAGACCGATTCCACCAATAGTTGATCATCGCGTTGAAACTGTCGAGCGCCTCGACTTGGTGCCACCACATGCCGGGGTAGTAGAGCATATCGCCAGGCGCGAGATCGGCCACGATGGCATGCTCAAGCGCCTCGGCCGCGCGGGGATACAGCTGAAGATCTGGGTCCCGAAAATCCACCAGACTGATGACCTGACCGCCTGGTGTCCGCTCCAACGGACCCGGATAGAGGTTGGCCACCTGGCCCGGCGGAAAAAGCGTGAACCGGCGGCGTCCCACCACGTTGCAAACGAGGTTGTCGGAAAGATCGTAATGCGCTGCCGCCACGGTTCTGTTTCCCATCCAGATGCTGACCATCGGCGGCGAATGGCGGGACATGACGCCCTCTGACGATATACCGTTGCCATCCAAGAGACCTGGAAGGTAGGAGCTGACATCGGTGGAGCCGATATAAGTCGCATGCGGCTCATCTTGATCCATCGCCGCTTTGATCTCGCCAAAGGCCTGCGCCAACGGCATACGATCAGCGGCGAAGTTAAACCCCGTGAGCGTTTCGTTGTAGGCAAAACGGCCATTGATCTCCGCTGGCCCCTGATAGCGAAGCACCTCGCGACCAGCGTCAAACTCGAGAAGGTACGCCATGGCATCGTCCGCTGACTGAAGGCCCGCGGCCACTAGTGGCCAGTCCCGCGCCGCGCCCGCCAGAACGACGGGGTCATCACCTTGGATCACATCGTCAAGATGAACATCCAGCGCCTCAATCCTCTGAGCTTGCTTCACCAGATCACCTAGGCCAAGGCCTTCCTCCCCTCACGAACGCTCCATCTTCTTTCGGTTCTTCAGCTCCAAGAGATAGGGGATATTGGTCAGTGATGCCGCAGCGTGAATGGCCAAGGTCAAGAACCCCGATCCATTGAGCTCTTTGAGCACCTCAGCGCTCAAACCCGCAATCTTCTCTTCACTGACGGCCATACACTGATCGATGGTGTATTGCTCCGTATCACTTAGGCTGAGGCGCAGGCTGACGGGCTCGAGGATCTCTGCTTTCTCGAAAGCCGCAAACATGGGCTCACTGAGGGCATGGCCGTCATTGATCGCTTGCAACACACCGGTAACGTGATCGAGATAGGCCGAGTTGCCGCCATGGGGCAGGAAGACAAACTCGCCCTCGTCCTCGCTCACGCGCGGATGATCAAGGTCAATATGAACCACCGGGTCGCCACCGGGCGCGCCATCCGATGTCGCCCTCAGGCCAATCAGAAACGGGCCACGCTGCTGGATCGCCGGGACGTAGCGAGCATTCCACCGGCCATCGGCCAAGAACAGATTTTCGTCGAGATCGAGACCAAGAAGCGCGACCGCTTGCAGTCCTCCGTCCGCGTTGTTGCGAAAGACGATCGGATATTCTTTCTGCAGCTCACGGAACTCTGTCGGAAACACCGGAACCTGATTGACGCTGTCACCGAAGCGTGCGTCAAACCCCGTCATGACACGGAGGTTTTGGTGCTCGACATTGTTGAGCGGTACGTTCCTCGGCATACGACCGGTCACTCCTTTCTTTTCCAGGATCAACACTATGCACCAGCGAGCGGCGCGGCACCAGGGATCTCACTGCGGGGCCCTGAAACAAGAGGAGCCACCGCCGAAGCCGTGACCCCTCTTTCGCTTTGGACACGTTTCGGGAGGGTGCCTTAGAAGCGATATCGCGCGCCAAAGAGGTAACGCGGCTCAAGCTCTTGGGCAAACCAGAGCTGCGTTTCGCTCCGGCCGAAGGTGCGGAGATTCTCACCGGTGAGGTTGATGCCCTCGAATGAGAAAACAATGTTGTCCGTCACATCGTAGCTGATCGCTATGTCGAGCTGGTCAAAAGCTTCCACATAGGTGGGGTTCCGGAAACCGGTACCGCGGTTGGTCGAGGCTAAGAACTCGTCCCGCCAGTTGTAGGCCAGCGATGCCGAAATCCCGTACTTCTCATAGATCAGCGTGACGTTGGCTGTGTCACTCAAACCAACCAAGGCAAATTGATCCTCGGTCGGATCAGCGGCATCATCGAACCCGACGTCGCCATCGACATAGGTGTAGCTACCGAAGACGCCGAAGCCGGTGTCACCAAAGAAGTGCTGGCCGGCAACCTCGATACCATTGATCGTCGCCTCGCGGTCGTTGATCGGCTGGGTCACCTCGAAGTCGAAGAGCGGATCATCAGCGTTGCCGACAAGATCGAACTGCGCGTTGACCGTGCCCAGATAGGCAGCATCAACCAGGCCGCCTGTCGAGTTGGCCTGGAACTCGGCAGATGCAGCGCTCACCGAACCAAGGTCGTTGATCAGAGCCGTCATCACGAACAGGTTCTCGTCGTTGATGACCGCACCGAGGGCGTTGAGTTCGTCTAGCGCATCCCCCGAGCGGGTTCCGCTAAGACCCGACGACGCGTCAGTCAGACCAAAGAGGTTACCGGTCGACTGACCGACACCGACAAAGTTCTTCACGACTTTCTCAAAATAGCCGACGGAGAAGTAGCTCGACTCACCGAAATAGTATTCGACGGAGACGTCATAATTGTCGGATTCAAGCGGCAAGAGGCTCGCGTTGCCGCGTGAGCCTGTCGCCACGTTCCCCAGCGCTGTGGGCCCCGGAAGACCGCCCACCGCGTCGCTTGCGAAAAGATTGCCGAACGAGGTTCGAGCGATCGTCTTGCTGTAGGACGTCCGGAACACCAAGCCTTCGCGAAGCTCGACGGAGAGGTCCACATTCGGCAAGAAATTGTCATAGCCGCCATCGATCGAGAACGCGGTGACGTCAGACCCTGCCTGCACCGTGAAATCATTGTCCGACTGCCACACAAAGGCCGTTGGCGCGTTGATATCAGCGCTCGAGGTCACATCTGTGTCTTCATAGCGAAGGCCGGTGTTGAGCCGGGCGGGGCGACCACCGATTTCGAACTCCGTTGTGAACTCAGCGAAGAACGAAAGAATGTCTTCTTCTACCGTGTTCGACGACGAACCCGTAGAGAACGGCGCATTACCTTGGCTTTCATAGAGAGGTGAAAGCGCGCCATAGAGAGCAGCTGCGTCCGCCCGCACACCAAAGCCAAGCGCACCATTCGTCGGTGCTCTGAAGGAATCAAACTGACAGGTCGTGCAGAACACATCGATAGCGTCAGGCGCAGCGCCGACAGCATCGCCTGGCTGGGTCGCAGCCCAGTCGCCAAGGATCTGACGCGATGTTGCGCCGTTCGTGGTGTTTTCCACCGAGCGGTAGTTGAAGCCCACCATCAGGGTCGAACGGTCATCGATTTCCCAGACGCCACGCAGATCGATCTCATCAACCTCGTTGGTCTGGTCGACCGAGGTTAGGTTCGCCACGGTTGAGCTGACGTCTTGGAGATCGAGAACCCCGTCGCCATTCGAGTTGAACGAGTCATCGAATAGCACCTGTTGGAATGGAATATCGTTGCTGTTGAACGAAACCGAGTGCTGGGTCACGACAGGTGCTGCGAGACCCACAGCAAACTGCGACTGACCATCCGGCGCATCGGGCGACGACGTGGCCTCTGACGTGTGCGCATCAAGGATGACCGTGATGTTCTCTGCGACATCCCACTCCGCGTTGAAGCCGAACGATTCAAGCTCTTCTTCAGTCTCCCGTAGAACCGAGGTCACAGCGTAGTCTTTGACCGGGTTCAGGCTCTCCTGGAGGAAGATGGCCGAGCCGATAGCTTGGTTGCCGTCGAAGGTGACGTCCGTAAACGGCCGGTTGAACCAGTTCGAAACTTCAGCGCGCACCTCTTCTTCTTGGTTCTGAGCATAGGTGTAGTCGGTCGTCAGACGAAGGGTCTCGGTTGGCTGGAACTGCAAGACGACCTGACCGTTAAACCGCTCCCGCGAGATGTCTGAGAAGAAGTAGCGGCTGTCGCGCGGGATAGCGACGAGGGCTGACGGATCTGTTGGTGCGTTGGAGATGTTGGTCGAGCCAGTGACCAAACCGCTGTCTGGATCCAGGAATTCATCGACGGTGAAGATGTTCCATGAGGCCACCGATGAACTCGCAGCGCCACTGTCGCGTTCTTGGTAACTGCCAAACACCGAGATACCGAAACGCGCTTGATCGTCGGTCCAGCTCACAATGCCTGAGATCTCTGGCGTAACGTCATCGCCGTCATCACCGACACTGGTGTCCACCAACGCCTTAGCACCGATGCTGCCGCGGAACCCAGGATTATCGAGTGGTCGGTTTGTCCGTACATTGACGGTCGCACCAAGTCCGCCCGATGCGATGCCTGCGCGGCCCGACTTGTAAACCTCAAGAGCCTGAACGCCTTCCGCCGCAAGGTTCTGGAAGTCGAAGGAACGGCTCGAACCGCTGGTGTTGGTCTCGTCGCTACCGACAAACTGCACATTGGCGGTCGGCATCGTCCGGCCATTGAGCGTCACCAAGTTAAACTCTGAGCCAAAGCCGCGAACCGTGACCTCCGAACCCTCACCGTTCACCCGGTTGATGGCAACGCCGGGGATCCGCTGGAGCGATTCAGCAAGGTTGGTGTTGGGGAAGCGTCCAATGTCCTGCGCTGTGATCGTGTCGAGAATGCCGTTGGCATCGCGTTTCAGATCGGCAGATTTCTCGAGGGATGCCCGAATGCCGCTGACCACGATGACGTCGCCATCATCGTCATCTTGTGCCGCGGCGACGCTGGCAAACGAGGCCACCACCATCGACGACGCGCCGAGCATCAACGCCGCACGCCGTTGGCGCGCCATGCCTGCTCGGTCACGCGAATTCACAAAACCTTCCATGGGTTCCTCCTTTACCCGTTATTCTTATTTATACGGACGGACCGAAATCCGCTGAGCTTCCGCATCAGACCGTTCTGTTGCCATCACGCATTTCTTGCGCCGATCGAGGAGGAGGGAGCCGCCACAAAACCGCCGGCCGCCCCATGCTGAGCCACCCCGCCTCTGCCCTCTCGACGCGCGCGATTGACAACGTTGACAATCGGACATACCGCTAGCAACAGCTGAGGCCCTCGGCCACCCCCCGAACTGCATTGAAAGAGATTATTTGTCACTTTCGCCTGCCAACTGAAGCAAAAAGACAACGGTCATAGACATATATGATCAAGCGCCTCCTCTTTTCACGATCTTGAGCTTTCTTTTTCGTAAGCGCACAAGCCCAGCTTCTTTGCGCGCTGCAGCATTTCAAACCCCGAGATGTCATCGATCGACAAGGATTCACATCAAGCACTTGTCTTACGTTGTCAGTCGCTGGCATAGACTTACTGTCAGTCTGCTCGCCGCCGGCGAGCGCGCGTCGCCAAAGAGCGAATGGTTGAAGGGCGGAGGAATCGGATGGCTTTGGTGGGATACAAAATGGGCGGTCTTGCGGCAGCGACCCTGGCGATCATGGCTGTCGGCTGTACGGAACAACCGGGCGCTCCAGCAACGCCGCAGCCGGAAATCACGGAGATCGAGACGGGTACGGTCGATGCTGACACCTGGCCGAGCCTTGCAACCCCGCCGCTCGATCCCGCGATCGAAGCACATGTTGACGATATCATAAGCCGCATGACGCTTGAGCAGAAAGTCGGCCAAGTGATCCAAGCCGACAGCAATTCCGTGACGCCTGAGCAGGTCAAGGCCTATCGTCTCGGCTCGGTCTTAAGCGGCGGCAACAGCGCGCCCGGACCGCTGCCCTATGCCGACACCGAGGGTTGGCTCAAGGCCGCCGACGCTTTCTTCGCCGCCTCGCTGGATCCAGAAGGCGTGGAGATCGCGATCCCCATCATCTGGGGCATTGATGCCGTTCATGGGCACACCAACCTTCTTGGTGCGACGGTGTTCCCTCATAATATTGGCCTCGGCGCGGCCAACAATCCTGACCTGATCGAAGAGATCGCGCGGATCACGGCGCTCGAACTCTCCGTCTCCGGTCATGACTGGACCTTCGCGCCCACCCTCGCCGTCCCGCAGAACGACAGATGGGGACGCACCTATGAGGGTTTCTCCGAAGACCCAGCAATTGTTGCGTCCTATGGCGACCGGATTGTGTACGGCTTGCAAGGTGTTGCGGGAACGGACGATTTCATGGGCACCGGCCGTGTTATCTCAAGCGCCAAGCACTTTCTCGGCGATGGCGGGACCACGGACGGGATCGATCAGGGCGATACAGAGGTGAGTGAGGCCGCGCTTCGCGACATCCATGGTGCGGGCTATGTCACCGCCGTGGAAGCTGGTGTGCAGACGGTGATGGCGAGCTTTTCCGCATGGAATGGCCAGCGCATGCATGGCCACAAAGAACTGCTGACGGATGTCCTCAAAGACCAAATGAACTTCCAGGGCTTCGTCATCGGCGACTGGAACGGACACGGATTGATCGAAGGCTGCACGGCAACCGATTGTCCGCAGTCGCTCAATGCTGGCCTCGATATGTATATGGCTCCAGACAGTTGGGAGGGGCTTTGGCATTCCACCCTCGCCCATGTGCAGTCCGGCACGATACCGATGAAGCGGCTCGATGATGCGGTCAGGCGCATCTTGCGGGTGAAAGTGGCCTCTGGGGTTTTCGAGGCAGCCCTTCCCAGTGAGCGGCCCTTAGCTGGCAATCTCTCCCTCCTCGCCGCACCGGAGCATCGCGCCGTGGCCCGTCAGGCGGTCCGCGAATCCCTCGTGCTTCTCAAAAACGAAGGCCAAGTGCTGCCGTTGCCGCCAACCGCGACGGTGCTGGTCGTTGGTGACGGCGCGGATGATATCAGCAAGGTGGCTGGCGGCTGGACCCTGTCCTGGCAAGGCGGCGGCTATCCCAATGATCAGTTTCCTAACGGCCAGACCATTCTCTCAGCGATTGAAGAGGTGGTCGGGCCCGCTGGCGGTGAGGTCATCTACGTCCCCCACGGAGAAACGGACATCGACGCTGACGTCGTTGTGGCGATCTACGGCGAAGATCCCTATGCAGAGTTCCAGGGAGATCGATCGAATGTCGATTTCGTGCCCAACGGGTTTGATCCGCAAACCCTAACATCGTTCCAAGAACAAGGCACGCCCGTCGTCTCGGTTTTCGTCTCCGGCCGGCCGCTTTGGACCAATCCTGAGCTGAACGTCTCTGATGCCTTCATCGCGGCTTGGCTTCCAGGCAGCGAAGGCGGCGGTATCGCAGACATGCTGTTCCGGACCGATGACAGCTATGACTTCACCGGCCGCCTGTCATTCTCGTGGCCGAAAACAGCCGCCCAGGCCGAGCTCAACCCAACCGATCCCAAGTACGACCCGCTTTTCCCTTTAGGCTTCGGTCTATCCTATGCGGACGATGTCGAGCTGGGAGCGCTGAGCACCGAGTCAGGCCTCGACGCGGGCGCAACGGCGGAGGGCGGTCCTCTCTTCGCACGCGGAACACTTTCTGAATCCGTAACGTTGGCCGCTGATGGGAAGAGCATCGATCTCCTGCCCTACGAAAACGAGGCCTTGACCGTTCGCCGCGTGGATTACCAAGCGCAGGAAGACTCGCTCTCGGTGGCCTTCAGTGCCCCTTCGGCTCTCACATTTGTCAGTGGCGCTCCCATGGATCTTGCGCGTCAGAGCAATGGCGGCATGGAGCTGGCGATGACCGCACGGGTCCTTGGCCCAGAGGTGCCCCTCAGCATCGGGATGGGATGCGCCGACCACACAGACGCGAGCTGTAGCGGGTCGGTTCCTGTCACGCTCGACGATCAGTGGGCAGAGACACGGATCAGCCTTTCCTGTTTCGCTGAACGGGGGGCGCCGATGGCGGCTATTGAGACCATTCTCGCCGTGTCCGGAACGACCGGACAAGAGCTTCAGATCGCCGAGATCACGTTTAAATCGGATATCGACGCGACCCAAGATTGCGGCGACGTCCGCGGATAAGATCACGCCGCTACCCGTTGTGATGAGCCGACATTGCATGGTTCGGCCAAGCGGTTGCGCTGGCGCGATGGCGCTCCGGCGTTTAAAGCGGGCCCATGGCTGATCCGACTTCTTATGACCGCCGTGCTCTCGAAGCTCGCCTCACCGCCCTGCGCGGCGAGCTGGAAACCGACCCTCTCGCCAACCCGGTCAGGCGGCTTGGATATGAGCTTTCGAAAGCCCTTGAGGCGGGCGAGCTGACACTGGCGGATACAGAAGCGCTGATTTTTGAGCTGTCGTGCAAGGCCGTTCAGCAGCGCCGCAGCGAGGCCAAAGCCTATCTTGGGAACGAGAGCAGCCTTGACGACGCGATTGCTCACCTGACGGAGGGTTGTGAGACGGAGGAAGCTTTTCGGGCGCGCCTTGCTCGACCGACCGAGACGGTTGTGTTCACCGGGCACCCCACCTTTGCGATGACCAAAGAGGGTGTGGCCTCGATCTTGTCCGAAGGCGACACGGCGCCCGCTACAACGATCCGAACATCGATCAGTCTAGCCGACGAGCATGATGAGGCCTGCCGCGCACTCCGTTTCGCTGGCGACGCTGTGGCATCGGCGTCGCGCGCCGCTTTGACGATGGCGCATCAGCGGTTTGGTGAGGGTTTTCGCAGCATGCTGCCCGCACCGGTCAGCATTGCGACCTGGGTTGGCTATGATCTCGATGGTCGCCAGGATATCGGCTGGGAACGGATCATCCTGCACCGATTGGCGGAGAAGAGGATCGCGCTCGCCGACTACATCGCGCGGCTTGAACCGCTGCGATCGAACCCGGCGGCAGAGCAAAGCCTCGCCACACTGAAAGCTGGTCTAGCGCGGACCGAGGCGGAGCTCGCGGGTTTTTCGGACGAGGAGGCACTGAAGACGAAAGAAGGCCTCGTTGCTGCGGCGAACCGTCTGACGGCGGATGGCGACGACCGCTTGGTGTCGCTCAATGGGATCATCAAGGTTCTTCAGGAAGCAGCAAAAACGGCTGATGCGAAAGAGGCGATTGAGCTTCTTACTGCCGCTAGCCTCATGGCCATCCGCGGGCTGGGGGTTGGCGAAATCCATTTCCGTCTGAACGCGTCGCAAATTCGCAACGCGGCGCGGTCCGTGTTGCCGCTTCACCCGGGCGCCGATCTTTTCGGGCGTTCAGCTCTCACCGCAGTGAACGACGCGATCGCCAATGTGCAGCCGATGCGGGTCAATTTCGGGAGCCTGGCGGCGGAGACGTCGTCCGCCCGGCGCATTGCCATCGCGGCCGCGCAAATCATCAAGCATATCGATGCTGACACACCCATCCGTCTGCTGATCGCTGAATGCGAGAATCCGCTCACGGTTTTAACGGCGATCTTTCTTGCCAAACGGTATGGCGCCGCCCATGCGGTTGATATCTGCCCGCTGTTCGAAACGGCGCCCAGTTTCGAGCGGAGCCGACGGATCCTGTCCCTACTTCTCGAGCAGAAAGCGTTTCAGGATCAGGTGAGCGCGCGCGGACGGGTCGCGATCGAAGCAGGTTTCTCTGATGCGGGCCGTTTCATGGGGCAACTCCCCGCCGGCCTCGCCATCGAAAGACTTCAAATTCAGCTTGCTGATGAAATGGCAGCCAAAGGTCTCGACCATCTCGAGGCGGTCGTCTTCAACACCCATGGCGAGAGCATGGGACGCGGCGGCCACCCCGGCTCCATCAAGGACCGCAGCCAGTACATTATGAGCCCCCATGCAAGGGAGCAGTTTCGCGCCAAGGGCATTCGCCTCGTCCACGAGTCAAGCTTTCAGGGCGGGGACGGATTTTCCTGGTTCAACTCCAAGGACAATGCCGAAGCCGTCGTCTCTGGCCTTCTCCGCGCCGTTCCCACAACGCCGCCTGAGGCCGTCGACCCCTTTTACCAGCGCACCGAAGCGAGCATCGACTTTTTCAACTTCATCAAGGACAGACAGAAGGATCTCTTCCACTTTGCCGGGCTTGCCAGCGTTGTCATGGGCCCTGGGCTCGCGATGCTACCGATCGCCGGGTCACGCAAGACCAAACGCCAGTTTGATCGCTCCACGGAAGAAGATCTCAGCCTGCGCCGCATTCGCGCCATTTCGCACAATGGCAGTCTCGAGCAGATCGGCTATCTCGCCAATATCCACGAGGGGGTCGGCGATGCGATCGCGACGGAACCGGAAGCCTATACGGATCTTTCCAAGACATCCGACCGGTTCCACCGATTGATGGCTTTGGTCGCCCGCGCGACCGAGCTTTCGGATATGAAGACGCTGATCGCCTATATGAAGCTCTATGACGGCTCGTTCTGGGCGACACGTCCGATCAATGGACGCGAGCCGCACACGGAGCAGGCATGCGGAAACCTGGCACACCAATTGGCAGAGGATCGCCGCTATTTCGATGCTTTGCAGACAGCTGCGCGCCTCAGGCCCAGCGTCATCGCTCTCAAGCGTGCCCTCAGCGATATGGGCTTCGCCATCCAGACGATGCCGCCGCTGAACCTCGACCTCCTGCATGCGGTGCGGCTCGCGCTGATCCAACACATGTTCCTGATCGCCGGGAAACTGCCCGCCTTCTCGGGTGCCTCCGGCTTTTCGCGGGAAGAGGTCTTCAGCGATATCCTGGCGCTCAACATCGCCAGTGCAGCCCAGCGCCTGCGCGAAGGCTTCCCGCAAGCCGAAGGCCAAAGCATGCTCGATAGCTTTGCCGAGCCTGCGGATCAGCCGAGCACGGATCAGCGCTATGCCTCCGTCGCGACCGACACGATTGCCCCTTTGGAGCGAGCCTTTGAGCAGTGTCAGCGCATCAGCCTCGCCGTGTCCCACCATTTCCGCGCGATCGGCTGATCACACGATCGCGTAAAGCAGAAGAACCACGAGCAGGCCCGTCACGCTGATCAGCGTTGTTGAGACCGTCCAGAGGCGGAGCGCCTCTTTCTCCGTGAGCGCGAAAAGGCGGCTTACCAGCCAAAACCCCGAATCGTTGACATGCGCCGTTGTGGTCGCGCCAGCCGCAATCGCGATGACCACAAGCGCGAGATGCGCCGCGCCAAGGCCTGCTGCTTCCGTGATCGGCGCGGTAAGGCCTGCAGCGGTGATCATAGCGACGGTCGCGCTCCCTTGGGTGATTCGTACCAAGACCGCGATTACATAGGCGGCGAGCAATGGCGTGAAGCCAACGCCAAGCACCATGTCGGCGAGTTGCTGGCCGCCGCCCATCTCGACAAGCACCTGCTTGAACGCACCGCCTGCGCCCGTCACCAAGATCACGGTCCCCGTGGGCTCAAGCGAACGTTGAATGGCGGCGTGAACGCGTTCCCGCGCCTCGCTGGTTCTAGGCCGCAACGCCGCAAGCGTTGCTCCGCATGCAACCAAAAGAGCGACGAAGGGATGGCCAACAAGCGCAACGACATTGGTGACCATCCCGTCACCGAACAGCCTTGGCCACACGGCGCCGAGCAAGATGAGTATCAAAGGAAGCAATATCAGCAGCAAGACACGCGAGGCGACGCCGTCTTTCGCCACGTCGGGCGCAGGCGTGGTCTCTTGCTGCTGAGGTTGGCCTAGGAGCCGCCGCCGCTCAAGCCACGCGGCGTAGATCGGGCCACCCACCGCCACGGCAGGGATCGCTGCGATCAGGCCAAACGCGATCACAAGACCAAGCTCGGCTCCCAAAAGCTCAGCCACCGCAATCGGCCCCGGGGTGGGCGGAATAAAGGCGTGCGCCGCCGCGAGCCCGGCGATCAAAGGAAGGCCCAGCGCCATCGCGGGCCGTTTGATTTGTCGCGCTACGGAGAAAATAAGCGGCGCAAAAATGATCAGAGCGACATCGAAGAAAACCGGAATGGCCGCGATGAGACCAAGCACCGCAAACCACCACGGCATCGAGCCAGGCTTCCCTGATGCGCTGAGCCGCGCCGCGAGCGCTTGCAACCCGCCCGTGGCCTCGAGAACCCCGCCATAGAGCGCACCCAGCCCAATGACGACGGCGATGAAGCCCAGCGTCCCGCCGACGCCTTGCTTGATCACCTCGAACGTCTCCTGGACGCCCAAGCCGCCAAGGATCGCGCTTAAGAGTGCCGTGATCAAAAGGGCTGGAAAGGGATTCATCCGAAAACGGAGAATAAGACCAAGAAGGACGACCACACCAACGAGGGCTGCCGCCAAGGGCCGAGAGGCCAGCAAGACATCAATCACGACAACCCGCCAGCCGTCACGTCACCCGTGACGACACCATGGTCCGCGAGTGACTTCAAAAGCTTCGATGCGTTGACGGCGCACTCTTGCGTAGCGTCCAGACGGACTGCATCGGACGGTGGTGCGAGAGCAGCCAGCTGCGATGCCACAAGCCCTGGCGGCATAAAATGGCCATCGCGCCCCTCGATCCGGCGACAGGCGTCCGCCTCGCCAATATCGAGCAAGACCCAATGACACTGATGATGGCGCAGAAAGCCCAGCCACCGACGAACGGTGCTTGATAAGGCCGAGCATGCCAAGACAGCGGGCGCCTCGCCGTGCTGGTCGACAGCCTCAACAATAGAGACGATCCACCCGCGACGGTCATCATCCGTAAGCGGTACACCGGCCCGCATCTTCTCGATATTGGCTGACGCGTGGAATTCGTCGCCTTCGAAAAAGCGCCAGCCCAACCGCGCAGCGAGATGCTGACCGAAGGTCGTCTTCCCGCAACCCGCGATCCCCATGATCACCAGGAGTGGAGGTTTGTGCGTATCTCCGGCCGCCATCCGTTCGCCCGATCCCTCTGTTGGGGCTGAAGGGAGCAAGAACCTGACAACCTTGTCAACCGCGAAAAGCAAGGCTTCCCGCGAGATGCGGGCGGTTTGCTATGCAGCGCCCAAACGCGAAATCTTGAGCGTGTTGGTCTTGCCCGGACGGCCGAAGGGATAGCCCGTGACGATGACAATCCGCTCGCCGTCTTGCGCCCCTGCAACCATGCGAGCCGCATCCTCCGCCGTCTGAATCATACCCTCGAAGTCAGCGACGTTGGGGCTGATATGCGGCTCGAGCCCCCACCCCAGCCGCAGGCGCCGGGCGGCGTCCTCATGCGGCGTCAGCGCGATAATGGGGCAGCGCGGACGATCCCGTGACACCCGCCGGGCGGTTGATCCGGTCTCTGTATACGCGATCAGCGCGGTCACGTCCGACGGTTCTGTTGCCGAGCTCGCCGCGCTGCTGATCGCATCGGCTGTGGTGCGTTCCTCCGAAGGCAGATCAAGCTTGCGGTTGTGCCAATACTCCTCGTCAGCCTCCGCTGCTTTGATGATCCGGTCCATGATCGCCACCGCCGTTGGCGGGTGACGGCCAACAGCTGTCTCCGCCGAGAGCATCACTGCATCGGCGCCTTGCAAAACCGCTGTTGCAACGTCAGAGGCCTCAGCCCGCGTCGGCGTCGGCGCATCGACCATGGATTCCAGCATATGGGTGGCAACGATCACAGGCTTGCCGGCCCGGCGACAGGCGCGAACAATCTGCCTTTGGATGAGCGGCACGCGCTCCGGCGGCAACTCAACGCCAAGATCCCCCCGCGCCACCATGATCGCGTCGGACAGCGCAACGATCTTCTCAATATCTTGGACGGCGGACGGCTTCTCGATCTTGGAAATAATGCCCACCTTGTCGCCAATGATCTCACGCGCCTCGGCCACATCCTCCGGCTTCTGAACAAAGCTGAGGGCGATATAATCGACCCCGGCACTGAGCGCATAAGCGAGATCCGCACGGTCCTTGTCCGTCAAAGCCGACACCGGCAAAGAGCGCGAAGGAACGTTGACGCCTTTACGATCAGAAAGCGGGCCGCCCGCCTCGACAACCGCATCGCGCATGTCGCCATCAACGCCGGAAATCCGCAAACGCAGCTTGCCGTCATCAAGCATCAAGAGATCATCGACCTGAAGGGCACTGAGCAATTGCGGATGGGGCACGGGGATCACCCCCTCCTCACCCGTCTCCTCGGCAGGGATCAGACGCCAGGTGTCACCATAGCCCAGCGTCACCTTCCCACCAGGAAGCCGCCCACACCGAAACTTGGGGCCTTGCATATCAGCGAAGACACAGATCGGCCGACCGGACTTTTTCTCGACGTCGCGAATGGCATCCAGCACTTTGCCATGGGTCTCATGATCGCCATGGCTGAAATTGAGGCGAAAACCGTCGACGCCGACCGTGTGCAGCATATCGAGCATTGAGGGTGCGCCGCTGGCCGGCCCAACGGTCGCAACAATTTTGCAGAATCTGGCGCGCGTCACGGGAAGCCTCCATTCGCTGTGCTCGCTAGATACCTGGCACAGTTTCCGTGCGCGCGGTGCCCCCAAAAGCGCTCAATCGCAGTTGCCGCCGCCGGGCACACTGGTGGTCGATTGAAGGATGATCACTCAAACGATCCGTGGCGACCCTTTCCCCCGGTGAAGGCGGTGGCTCCGTCGAAGGTCTCGCCAGAGCCTATGGTTTGCAGGCCGCGTCGGATCTCGTTGCGGGTCGCCTCGGCTTCGGGAAGGTCCCATTGCTCGAACATCGACTGCCGGTCGTTCTGCATGCAGAGTTGTGGGAAGGCTGCGATCTGATGGGCGATCGTCTTGGCCGTCTTGAGCGCTTCTCCATCTGGCACCACCCTGTTGACGAGGCCAAAGCCGAGGGCCTCTTCCGCGTCGACGGCCCGGCCGGTCAGGATCATGTCGCTCGCCCGTGACTGACCGATGAGCCGCGGCAACCGGATCGTCCCCAGATCAATAAGCGGCACACCAAAGCGCCTGCAATATACGCCAAAGGTGGCCGATTGTCCGGCCACCCGCATATCAGCCCATAGGGCCAGCTCAAGGCCGCCTGCCACGGCCGGCCCTTCTACCGCCGCAATCACAGGCTTTGAAAGCCGGAGACGGGAGGGACCCATTGGCGCGAGATCACCATCTTCGACGACGGTATTCCTTTGGCCACCGGCAATCGCTTGAAGATCTGCCCCCGCACAAAAGGCGCCGCCCGCACCGGTGAAAACAGCAACAGACAAACCATCATCTGCATCGAACGTCTTGAACGCCTCGTACAAAGCCTGCGCCGTCGGCATGTCCACCGCATTGCGCCGCTCGGGGCGATTGATAGTGATGATGGCCACAACCCCGTCGGTCTCGTAGGTGATCGTCATGTCGTGCGGTCCTTCAGCTTGCTCGTTCGTCTACTCGAGCTGCTCTTAGCTCCAACCTCGAGTGCGCCCCACCCCTCTAGGCAGCTGGATCACCGCCCGACGCCATCTCATAGCGCTTACGTTCTTCGTCCATCGCCTCTTTCCAGCGAGCCTTGAGCCGGTCGCGGCGTTCCGGATAGGTCTCGTCGAGAACGTCTGCACGCACCATTCTGTCCGTTCGAAAGTAGCGGAAGCCTTGGCGCAACTCACACCACGCCGCGAGGATGCGGCCGCTGTCGCGGTATCCAACGAGTACCGGCCAAACGACCCGCTCCGTCTCGTTGTCATCTTTATCGCGATAAAACAAAAGAACTTTACAACCTGTACGGATCGCCTGGCGAAGTGCCGCGGAGTCCACGAGATCCGGGCGCTCGGTTGTCGGCGGCGCGACACTCATGGACGGCTGAAGAACGTGCGGACGCAGACGATCAGGCGCGATCGCTTCGATCTTAGCAATGAGATCGTTCGCCGCCCTGGCAAGATCCGGTTCGCCGCGGCTCGCGACCCAAAGCGCACCCAGCACCGCCGCATCAATCTCATCGCTGGTCAGCATCAACGGCGGCATGTCGAACCCGGCATCAAGCACATAACCGATACCGGCCTCCCCTTGAATCGGAACGCGCTGCGCCATCAACGCGGCGATATCGCGGTAGACGGATCGTTTCGACACTTCGAGCTCGTCGGCGATCGTTTGTGCCGAGATCGGCCCGCGCGCCCGGCGCAGGATCTGCACAATTTCGAAGAGACGCTCAGCTCGACGCATGCCGGACGCCCCAAGACAGGTATGCTGACACCATGCTGTCAGCATACCTGTGGGAGATCGGTTCTGTCGAGCAAGCGCAGGAGATGACGATGATCCAAGGCAGTTGCAGCTGCGGGGCCGTCCGCTTTGAGCTGTCAGAACCACCGAAGATGATGGGGACGTGCCACTGCACCCGGTGCCGCAAAATGGGGGCGAGCGTCATGGTCTTCGTCACCCACGAGTCGTTTCGGCTGACCCACGGCCAGGACATGATCACCACGCTCGAAGCATCCCCGCCCTATATCTACAATCGCACCTTCTGCAGCCGGTGCGGCACCGCCCTGGGCGAGATCGGCTCAGAAGCGCCGTCTTTCCCGATCGTCGCGAACTGTCTCGACGATGACCCAGGCATTCGAAACGGATTTCACGAGTTCACCTCGGAGAAACCGGCCTGGATAGAGATCGGCGACGACGCCCCTCAGTTTGAGAAGCATCCGCTCGGCGCCAACGACTAAAGTCATCATTGGACAGAAGATGCCGCTCCTACGCCTCAGGCAAACACTTGATCATCGGAGGAAAATGGAGCGGGCGATGCGATTCGAACGCACGACCCTCACCTTGGCAAGGTGATGCTCTACCCCTGAGCTACGCCCGCTCAATGCCGATCCGGGTGCCGATCGGCGGCGAGCCGCGTGTAGAGCAAATTGATGAACCGAGCGCAACCGGTCATGGCTGAAAAATCGCGGTTGTTGAGAAGCGCCCGGCTCTCGCTCTAAAGCCTCCGCCCATGGATGCCGAACGCCTGTTTTTTGCCCGCCTCGAAGAAATGGGCATTGCCGCCGAAACCGTGGAGCACGAAGCCACACCAACCGTGGAGACGAGCCAACACCTCGCCGAAAGCCTCCCTGGCGGCCGATCGAAAAGCTTACTCGTCACGGACAAAGACAAGCGGCTGTTCCTCGTCACCGCCCGCGGCTCGACCCGGGTTGATCTCAAAAAAGTCGGTGAAGCCGTTGGCGCGCGCGGCCGGCTCAGTTTTGCGTCTGCTGACATGATGCAGGACGTGCTCGGTGTCGAACCCGGCCACCTCTCGCCCTATGCGCTGGTCAACGATCCAGAGCAGCGCATTGATGCCGTGGTCCTCGATCAAGAGCTAATGGGCGAGGAGACGATCTGGGCGCATCCACTACGCAACACGGCCTCAACGGGGCTGAGCACTGACGGCCTGCGCGCCTTTGCGGACCTGCATGCCAAGCGGGTGCTTGAGCTCGCCCTTGCCGCGGCGTGAGAGAACGGCCATCTCCCCGCTGACTTGATGAACAATGATGACGTCTGGAGCCAGCTATGTCCTCGACCCTCGATCTCGGCGGTAACGCGCCAGCAGGCCCTGCGCCGGGTGCAGGTGATCTGGTGAAAGACGCCACCATCGAGACGTTTCAAGCCGATGTGCTTGAGGCCTCGATGGCGGTGCCGGTCGTCGTCGATTTCTGGGCGACCTGGTGCGGTCCCTGTAAGACCCTCGGCCCGATCCTTGAGAAGGCGGTTCAGGCCCGCGGCGGCAAAGTCAAAATGGTGAAGGTCGACACCGACAAGAACCAGATGCTTGCCCAACAGCTGCGCATCCAGTCGCTGCCCACCGTGATGGCCTTTGTCGGCGGGCAGCCGGTCGACGGTTTCATGGGCGCCGTCCCCGACAGTGAGGTCCAGGTCTTCCTCGACCGGATCATCGCAGCCGCTGAACAAATGGGCCTCAAAGGCGACGCGCCCGGCGCGGTGAGCGCCAAAGACCTGATTGCCGCGGGCAAAGAAGCGCTCGCCCAGAACGCCTTCCCGCAAGCGATCCAAGCATTCGCGGAGGCTGCTGGGGCCGCCGATGAGGGCAGTGACGAGCAACTCGAAGCCATAGCTGGGATCGCGCATGTCCAGCTCGCCGCAGGGGATCTTGATGCCGCCCGCGCAACGATCGACCAGGTGCCTGACGACAAGCGAGGCCATGCCGCCCTCGCCCAGATCACCGCGCAACTCCAGTTGATGACCGAACCGGCCGCCGATGGTGACCTCGGCGCCGCGGAAGCGGCGTTCCGCGCTGACCCCTCCAACCAGGAGCAGGGTTTCGCCTTTGCAGAGGCGCAAATCGCCGCGGGTCAGGTCGAACCGGCGATGGACACGCTCCTCACCCTCATCGGCAAAGACCGGGAATGGAACGAGGGCGCGGCGCGACAAAAACTCCTCACCCTCTTTGAAGCCCTTGGCGCGGCCCATCCCGAGGTGAAACGCGCCCGTCGGCGCTTGTCTTCCCTGCTTTTCAGCTAACTCTTCCTTAGGCGCTGATTTTTGGCGTCCGTGAGTGGAAGGGACATACGTCCATGACGAGCCGGGAGGATCCAAAACCCCTGCCCCAAGAGCTGGCGGTTTTCCCTTTGCGAAGTGCCGTCCTTCTCCCACGTGGGCAGCTGCCGCTCAATATTTTTGAGCCGCGCTATCTCGCAATGACGGATTTCGCGCTCGAAACCGGCCGGTTGATCGGCATGACCCGGCCGCGCTGCGACGAGGACGTCAATCCGCCGCTCTACGATATCGGCTGCGCCGGGCGGATCACGTCGTTTATGGAGACCGGCGACGGTCGGTACCTGATCACCCTCACCGGCGTGTCGCGGTTCCGGCTGATCAGCGATCAGCTCACCGAGGGCGGCTTTCGGATCGCCCAGGTCGACTGGGGCGCCTATGCTCTCGACCGCCATCCGGATCCAGAGGAAAGCCCGCATCTGCGCGAGCAAGTGATCGAGCTCTTGATGCGCTATCTCGACGAAGTCGGCCTGCAGGCGGACTGGGATTCGATTGAAGGCGCCTCAGCAGAGACAATCATCAACTCAGTCGCGATGAGCTGCCCGTTCGCCGCCGATGAAAAGCAAGCCATCTTAGAGGCACGGACGATCGACGATCGTGGACAGACCCTCATTGCCCTGATGGAAATGGCGATCGCGCATCGCGGCAACGAATTTGACGAGGAGGCTCGTGAGCGTCTTCAATAGGCTCATGACAGACGCTCCAACCCCTGACATTGATCGCAAGCTGCTTGATCTTTTGGTCTGCCCAGTGACGAGGGCGCCGTTGCGCTATGA
>JBCDLG010000013.1:0-43606 GCA_038745625.1 Pseudomonadota bacterium
CCGTGGCGGGCGGAACTGGGCGACACATCCTGCGGCTCAGTCACCGCGTAGCAGATCACGTCGCTGCCGGTGTCATAGGTGAAGACCATCCAATCCCGATAGGTGGCCACCTGCTGCGGCTCGGCGGCGAGGGCGACGGTGGGCGCAAGGGTGAGGAGGAAAGCGGCGAGAGTGCGCATGCAAATCCCTTTGGTTGGTCGATTCTCGTGCTCTCTATGCCGCAGTTTGGCGCGGCTGGGTAGCCGCTCCTTAGGTGACGATCACGTCAGCTGAAGGCGGATCGCGGCGGCGGTCAGTGACGGGCAAACAGCGATCGCTTGCAGGCTGTAAGCGCCCAGGATCAAAAACGGCACCACGCTTCCATCCCCCGCTGATGGGCCGAAGACAAGCGGCGGGATGATCAGCGGGAGGCTCAAAAAGACAAGCAGCGGCGCACCCCGCCTCTGGCTGGTGCACAGGGCACTGACGGTTCCGGCGACGAACACCATCCCCGGGCTGGCGAGCAACAGCGCCAGCGCGCCGAGGAGCGAACCGCCATAGCTGAGAAGCAGGAGCGGCATCGCCACCATCAGAGGCACCGCCAAAACGGCCCACGCCACGGTGAGCTTCATCATCGCGGCTCGGGTGAGGCTGACAGGCGAGAGAAGCACAAGGTCGGTCGCGCCCGATGCGATGTCGTCCTCGAAGAGGCCCTCCACGCCTAGGAAAACGGCGACACCCAAGATGACCCAAAGAAGGCCCGGCCCTGCTGCCTCGAGCACCTCTTTCTCGCTGCCGATCGCCAGCGGTGCAAGAAAACCCAGCACCAGGAGGACGCCGATCCCCACGGCCCAGCCGCCAGAGCGCAGCCGGAGCGTCAGCTCCCGCCGGAAAAGCGCGCGGGTGGGGCTCATGCGGCTTTCACCGTCAGTGTGCGGGCGTCAGGGAGGCCGTCCTGGTCGTGGAGCGCGACAATCACGACGCCGCCGCGGGAGCGATGTCCGTCGATCAAGGTCCGCACCAGTTCCTGGCCCTCATCATCGAGCGCCGCGAAGGGCTCATCGAGCAGCCATAAGGCGCGTGGACTGACGATCAACCGCAGGAAAGAGAGCCGCTTTTTCTGGCCCGACGAAAGCTGCCCCGCCCGCGATTGGCCGAGGCGATGAAGACCCAAGACCTTGAGGCTGTCACGGAGCGCTCCGCCATAGAAATCGGTGAGGAAGTCGGCGTTCTCTTCGACCGTCAGGCGCGGCGACAGCCCGGCCTGGGTGCCAACATAATGGACCTCTTCGGAGCGGATATAGCCGGGGTCGAGCACCTGGACCCCGCGGCGGAAGGTGATCTCGCCTTCCGATTGGGTGAGGCCCGCAAGGGCACGGAGGAGCGATGTTTTGCCCGAGCCATTGGTCCCGCGCACCATCAGCGCGTCGCCCGGCATCAGCATAAAACCAGCGCCCGCCAGAACATCCCGTCCTGCGCGGCGCACGGTCAAATCCCGGCACTCCAGCGACATCTCAAAAGCCATAGCCCCCTCTGATGCGCTGGTCCGGCAGGCGGGGGCAAGAGACGCACCGCAGCGGCGCTGAGGGCGGTGTTGATGACATCATGAAACCTCTGATATGCAAAGGAAACTCGCGTCGACACTGGCAACGCCGCTAGTCTCATCCGGCGAACCGAGACGGAGCGAGCATGATCAGCGGCAATCTGGGCGATGCCCAACCCTTCACCAAGCTGATGGGTGTCGACGTCACCCTGGCTGAGAAGGAGCGGGTCGAGGGGCGGCTTGAGGTGCGGGAGGATCTCTGCACCACAGGCGGCATTCTCCATGGCGGCGCGATCATGGCCTTCGCCGATGGTCTTGGCGCGATCGGGGCCTTCTTGAACCTGCCCGATGGCGCGGGCGGGACGACGACGATTGAAAGCAAGACCAACTTCCTCGGCGCCGCGCCGCAGGGCAGCGTGGTGACGGCCGAGACGACGCCGGTCAAAGTCGGTCGTCGGATGTCGGTCTGGCAGACCAAGATCACCCGCGAAGACGGCAAAGACGTGGCCCTGGTAACCCAGACCCAGCTGGTTCTTTAATTCGGCCAGCAAAAGACTATCTCTTAGCTATACAGTCTTTGAGCCTTGCGCGCCTCGGTTGTTTGACAACCGAGGGGGCGGCCTTTTGCTCGCCGCGCGGAGGTCTGCTCGCGCCGCATAGACAGCGGCGGAGTGCCCGCCCATAAGCAGCTCAGAGAATTATACCTTGTGCGAACCATTCTCAAGAAGGAGCCCGCCTTATGATCCCTGGTCACGACACCCTCAAGACCAAGACGGCTCTCTCCGCTGCTGGAAAGACCTACCAAATCTATTCGCTGAAAAAGGCAGAGGCCCGGCTTGGCAACCTGTCGCGGCTGCCGGTCAGCCTCAAATATCTCCTCGAAAACATGCTGCGGTTCGAGGACGGCAGGTCCGTGACGACGGACATGATCGACGCTTTCGGCACGTGGCTCAAAAACGGCGGTAAGAACCCGATTGAGATTGCCTACCGCCCAGCCCGCGTCCTGATGCAGGACTTCACCGGCGTTCCGGCGATTGTCGACCTTGCTGCCATGCGCGATGCGATGAAGGCGCTGGGCGGTGACCCTGAGAAAATCAATCCGCTTGCGCCCGTTGATCTTGTCATCGACCACTCGGTGATGGTCGATTATTTTGGTACGGAGGATGCGTTCCAACGTAATGTCGACCGCGAGTATGAGCGCAACAAAGAGCGCTATCAGTTCCTCAAATGGGGACAGTCGGCGTTTGACAATTTCAGTGTGGTCCCTCCGGGTACGGGCATTTGCCACCAGGTGAACCTTGAATATCTCAGCCAAACGGTTTGGACCGCTGAGCATGGCGGTGAGACCTATGCGTATCCTGATACATGTGTGGGTACGGATAGTCATACCACGATGGTGAATGGCCTTTCGGTGCTCGGCTGGGGCGTTGGCGGCATTGAGGCGGAAGCGGCGATGCTTGGCCAGCCTGTCTCGATGCTGATCCCTGATGTCATTGGCTTCAAGATGACTGGCAAGCTGCCCGAAGGCGCGACAGCGACCGACCTTGTGCTGACGGTTACAAAGATGCTGCGCGACAAGGGCGTGGTCGGCAAGTTCGTCGAGTTCTTTGGTCCTGGTGTCGGCAACCTCTCGCTCGAAGACCAAGCAACGCTTGGCAACATGTCCCCAGAGTTTGGATCCACCTGTGCGTTCTTCCCTGTGGATGAGGAGACCCTCCGCTATCTGAAAACCACAGGCCGCGACGAGGACCGCATTGCACTGGTCGAGGCCTATGCGAAAGAGCAGGGGATCTGGCGCGACGATGCCATCGAGCCCGTCTTCACCGACACGCTCGAGCTTGATCTCTCCTCCGTAGTCCCCGTGATTTCCGGCCCCAAACGCCCGCAGGACAAGATCCTGCTCACCGAGGCGCCTGAAGGTTTCGCGACGGCGCTCGATAAGGAATACGGCAAAGCGGACGAGGCCGACAAACAGGTGCCCGTCGAAGGTGAAGACTTCACGCTCGGCCATGGTGATGTCGCCGTCGCGGCGATCACGTCGTGCACGAACACATCCAATCCCTCCGTACTCGTTGCGGCTGGGCTCGTGGCGCGCAAGGCCCGGGAGCGAGGCCTCACCAGCCAGCCATGGGTCAAGACATCCTTCGCGCCGGGAAGCCAGGTGGTGACCGACTATCTTGAGAAGGCGGGCCTGCAGGATGATCTCGACGCGATCGGTTTCAACCTGACGGGGTATGGCTGTACCGTCTGTATCGGGAACACTGGGCCTTTGCCCGAGGCGATCTCGAAGGCGATCCATGACAATGACCTCGCCGTCGCGGCGGTTCTTTCGGGCAACCGGAACTTTGAAGGCCGCATCCACCAGGATGTGCGTGCGAACTTCCTTGCATCACCACCGCTGGTGGTCGCCTATGCCCTCGCTGGCTCGATGAATGTCAACGTCACCAAAGACCCGCTTGGTCAGGACAAAGACGGCAACGACGTCTTTTTGAAAGACCTGTGGCCGACATCCGCTGAGATCGCCGAGATCGTCGCGCAATGCGTGACCCGTGAGATGTTCATCGAACGCTATGGCGATGTGTTCAACGGTGATGCGAGCTGGCAGGCGATCGATCCTGGCGGCAGTGACACCTATGACTGGCCGCAGTCAACTTATGTGGCGAACCCGCCTTACTTTGAGGGTATGACGGCGAAACCGGGCGACCTGCAGCCGATCGAAGGGGCGAAAGTCCTCGCCCTCCTTGGTGATAGTGTGACCACGGACCACATCTCGCCAGCGGGTGCGATCAAAGAAGACAGCCCCGCCGGCCGCTATCTCACCGATCACCAGGTGCCAGAGCGGGAGTTCAACTCCTATGGCTCACGCCGCGGTAACCATGAGGTGATGATGCGAGGCACCTTCGCCAATATCCGTATCAAGAACAATATGGTTCCCGGTACGGAAGGCGGTATCACCAAATACAATGGCGAGGTGATGTCGATCTACGACGCCGCTATGAAACATAAAGCCGACGGCAAAGGCCTCGTGGTCTTCGGCGGCGAGCTTTACGGCAATGGCTCGTCCCGCGACTGGGCGGCGAAGGGCACCGTGCTCCTCGGTGTGAAGGCGGTGATCTTCCAATCGATCGAGCGCATCCATCGCTCCAACCTGATCGGCATGGGTGTCTTGCCGCTCCAATTCACCGGCAGCGACAGTTGGAAGTCGCTTGGCCTCACGGGCGATGAGGAAGTCACCATCCACGGTGTCGAAACCCTCGAGCCGCAGCAAGAGCTCAAAGCGACCATCACCATGGGCGATGGTGCGACCAAGGAGATCACGCTCCTGGCACGGATCGATACGGCTGATGAGCTCGACTACTACAAAAACGGCGGCATCTTGCACTACGTTGTCCGCAATCTCGCGGCGTAGGCGAGCTTTAGCCGAGTGGCCAAACGACAAACAAAAGCCCCGTGAGGATCGCGCCTCACGGGGCTTTTTCATTCAGTTATTCAGCATTTAGGAGCGATGCTTTTTGCGTGTGAACCCCAGAGCACCCAGACCCGCTGCCATCAGCGGCAGGGCGCCGGGCACTGGGATTTCGTTGAAGGCAATCGACTCGATGTAGAAACCATCATTACCCTGAAGAGCAGCGATCATCATCGTCGATGCGGTCAGTGATCCCATCGCGATCTGGTTAAACGGATCGATCGGAACATTCTCAAAAATGCCGGTCAGATCGCCGAGCCCGTTGCCAGCGAAAATCGTAAAATTGTCGTTGGTCAGTGCCAGGTTGAATTCAATCTGGGTGAACTCCACGACTTCACCGCTGCCTGAGCGGCGCACTTCAGCGAACAGCCCTTCATTCGGGCCAAAACCGTCGATCTGGCCAGCATCGAAGATGTTGCGGCGTATACCCACGCCGAAACCATTGCTGATCAGGCCGCTCGACGGGTTGAACACCGGGTTGTCGAACGTCCCGCCCACCGTGAACGGCGCGATCACCAGCTGCAGATCGCCGTCGTCATAGACAACGGACTCACCAGTTGAGTTGACGCTGACATTGGTGAGATCGACGACGATCGCATGGGCCGTTGCGAAAAAGGTGAGCGCAACGCTCACAGCACCGAGTACAAGTTTGTTCATGGGGCCCCTCCTCCCTAACAAATTATCGGTACACATTATCATTGGGGCGGCGCTCCGTAAACATCCGAAATGGAAACGCCGAACTCGCGCGGCAGGTGTTAGACGCGAAAACACCCGCGGAAGATCACTTCCCGCGGGTGTTGGCTAATCTTCTGTCTGCTGATGCTTATGCGCGCCGTTTTTTCCGTGCGAAACCGAGAGCACCGAGGCCAGCCGCCATCAGCGGAAGTGCGCCGGGCAGTGGGACGGGATCCATTGGCTCGTCTTTCTTCCACTCAAAGCTGAAGGATTTCAGCTTCCAATCGTCGTTCTTCTCAAGGGCCGCGACAATCACGGTGGCTACGTTCTCAACAAGGATCGGGGCGGTCACAGGGCTCGATAGGTAAGGCGTGCTGTTGCCTGGGATGTCCACGTCGTCGTGGATCAGCGACACGGTGCGGTAGCCTTCTTCTCCGCCGAAAACGGAGAATTCATCGTCCGACGAGACATAGGTGAAGGTGAAGCTCGTGAAATCGATGTGCACCAACTCTTTGTTGTCGTGCGACTGGGCCTGAATGAGGATGCCCTCATCTTTGCCCTTGCCATCGACCTGGTGGTTGTCGTTGCCGCCACGGTCCAGCCACAGGCCCGAATTGCCGCTATACATGTCATCCGACAGTTGCCACTTGCCGTTTTTCTTGACCATACCGCTGACGATAAAATCCAGCTTGCCGTGCGGCGTCATCACATCGTCGATATGCGCGACGCCCTGGTGATTGACGTGCAAATTCATGAGATTGACGGTGACCGGCGCGGCGTAGCTGATGCCAAGCGCGGTCACGGTCGCTGCCAGCGCAGCGAGAAACTTTTTCATTGGGGGTCCCCTCAAACTTACCCGGGTTGTGATACTTTTTATCAATTTGGCGTGATAATGTAAATGTTACGTTGAGACAACGTTAACTGAGCGGTCGTCGGGCCTTTTGGATTGGCGCGACCCGCCTATATGGGCGGGATGTCCAGACCCGTGACCGTGACCCTTGAGCACTCCAAGACCATCGACGAGGCGAAGAAACGCATCGACGACGGCATCGCCGAGCTAACCGGCTCCGTTGCCGGCAAGATGGCGATCAAGATCGACAAGCACTGGGAAGGGGAAACGCTCCACTTCTCCGCCCGCGCGATGATGCAAAAGCTCTCGGGTACAGCGGAGATCTTCCCCCAACATGTGCGGATCACCGTGGTGCTGCCTGACATTCTTGCGGGGATGGCGGAGAAGGTAACGAACCAGATCCAGAAGAAGGGTACGCTGATGCTAGAGGACAAAAGCGTCTAAGCGACCACAGAAACGCGCTGAACGGTTGGCCGGGGCGTTCTTTCGCTCTGCTGCCTCTTGTATCTTGGCGCCCATGACCAAGCACATGCTCTTGCTTGCGACTTTGCTGCTTGTCGCCTGCGAACCTCGGCCGGTGTGGGACCTTAAGCTTGCCCATACGGGCGATGGCGAGGTGCTCAGCGGCTCAGAGGCGGCGCTTGTCGCGGCGATCCGCAATGGTTGCGCGTTGCGGGTCGGCTGGGGCGCACGGCGACGTTCTGATCCTCAGCACACCATCGAACATGCCAGCGAACCGCTTTGGATCGCTGTGCGTGATGGCCAGTTCGTCGAGGTGCAGATCGGCGACTATCTCATCAATCTGGGTGTCCTTGGCGAGCCAAACGAAGATCACCCCGCGCGCCAGCGCTTCGGCGGCACGGAGCAGGTGGTGATGTGGCGCGCGAACCTGAAGACCGATGGGAGCTTCGATGCGGTCTGGTATGCGCCCCATAGCGGCGCGTTCGTCGAACGGGTGCCGCAGCGCCACCCGATGCGCTGGTACGCCAATTGTCGGGCCACCTCGTCCGCGCCGCTTTTTCCAGAGCTAGCAGGGTGAGAAAGATCGTCACCCGTCGCCTTTGAATTCTGCCCGTCCGCCTCCTAGATCGGCGTTATAGCGAAGTCCGCAGCACGCGCTGCCAGCCAAAGAAATCAGCATGCCCCATATTGTTATTGAAGCTTCCGCGCCCGTCCTCAAAGCCGTGGCGCCCGATCATCTCTTGAAGGCGACCTATGAGGGGGCTGTCGCCTCAGAGCTTTTCGACAGTTGGGACATCAAGTCCCGGCTCGTGCCCTACACCCATCATCATCAAGGCAAGAGGACGCTTCCGTTTATCCACGTGACCGCGAAGATCTTGAGCGGACGAACCGACGAGCAAAAGAAACGACTGAGCGATTTGATCCTAGAAAAGCTCCAGGCCTTTGGACTGAAGCCCGTCTCCCTGACGGTCACAACGGAGGACATCAGGCGGGAGACCTACGCCAAAGAGGTTCTGAGCTAGTTGGGCGGGCGGGGGCGCCCTGCTGGCGCCAGCCTTCGGCGGCTCTTGGGCAGTGAACTTAAAGTCACGTTGCGCCGAGGCGCTGTGCCCTTTAACCGCCCTTCATGACTGACCTCTCGCATATCCGGAACTTCTCGATCGTGGCCCATATCGACCACGGCAAATCGACCCTGGCTGACCGCCTGATCCAGGTGACAGGCGGGTTGTCCGAGCGCGAGATGCAGGAGCAGGTCCTCGACAATATGGACCTCGAACGCGAGCGCGGCATCACCATCAAGGCGCAGACCGTGCGCCTCAACTACACCGCGCAGAACGGTGAGGAGTACATCCTCAACCTCATCGACACCCCAGGGCATGTCGACTTTGCCTATGAGGTGAACCGGAGCCTGGCCGCTGTTGAGGGCTCTCTTCTCGTGGTTGATGCCAGCCAAGGCGTCGAGGCGCAGACCCTCGCCAATGTCTATCAGGCGATTGAGGTCAACCACGAGATCGTTCCTGTCCTGAACAAAATCGACCTCCCCGCCGCTGAGCCCGACCGGGTGAAGGAGCAGATCGAGGAGGTCATCGGCCTTGATGCCTCCGATGCCGTCGAGATCTCGGCGAAGACCGGCATGGGTGTCCCTGATGTCCTTGAGGCGATCGTCACGCGTCTGCCGGAGCCGGAGGGCGATGCGGAAGCGCCGCTCAAAGCCATGCTGGTCGACAGCTGGTACGATCTCTACCTCGGTGTGGTGGTGCTGGTCCGGATCATCGATGGTAAGCTCAAGAAGAACCAAAAGATCCGTATGATGAAGGCAGGCGCGACCTATCAAGTCGACCAGGTCGGCGTCTTCACGCCCAAACGGGTGGAGATGGATGAGCTTGGCCCGGGCGAGATCGGGTATCTCACCGCCTCCATCAAAGAGGTGGCGGACACCAAGGTCGGCGACACGATCACGGATGAAAAGAAACCCGCTGCCGAGGCGCTGGCAGGCTTCCAGCCGAACCAGCCCGTGGTCTTCTGCGGCCTCTTCCCCGTCGATAGCGCGGATTTCGAAGACCTGCGCGACGCTATCGCCAAGCTGCGTCTCAATGATGCGAGCTTTGAGTATGAGATGGAGACGTCCGCCGCGCTCGGCTTTGGTTTCCGCTGCGGCTTTTTGGGCCTCTTGCATCTTGAGATCGTCCGTGAGCGGCTGGAGCGTGAGTTCAACATCGATCTCATCACCACCGCGCCGTCGGTGGTCTATCATATGTATAAGACCGACGGGACGATGGAGGAGCTCCACAACCCCGCCGATATGCCGGACCCGGTGCATATTGATCACCTCGAAGAGCCCTGGATCAAAGCGACGATCCTGGTGCCCGACGATTATCTCGGCGGTGTCCTCAAGCTCTGTGAGGACCGCCGCGGCATCCAGCAGGATCTCACCTATGCCGGCAGCCGGGCAATGGTCGTCTATGAGCTGCCGCTCAACGAGGTCGTGTTTGACTTCTACGATCGGCTGAAATCGATCACCAAGGGCTATGCCAGCTTCGATTATACGATCATTGGCTATCGCAAGGACGATCTCGTCCGTATGCAGATCCTCGTCAACGAAGAGCCCGTCGATGCGCTCGCGGTCGTCGTCCACCGGTCCAAAGCGGAAGTGCGCGGCCGGGCGATGTGTGAGCGGTTGAAAGACCTCATCCCGCGGCACCTTTTCAAGATCCCGATCCAGGCAGCCCTTGGTGGCCGGGTGATTGCGCGGGAGACGATCGGTGCGATGCGCAAAGACGTGACCGCGAAATGCTATGGTGGTGACGCCACGCGGAAACGAAAACTTCTGGATAAACAAAAAGCTGGTAAGAAGAAGATGCGCCAGTTTGGGCGCGTCGAGATCCCGCAAGAGGCCTTTATCAAGGCGCTGAAAATGGATGATGCTTAGTCTGGTTCGAGCTTTCCTGGTGGGGGCGTTGATTGCGCTCCTGGTGCCCGTCGCCGTGGCGGCTGCAACCATGAGCGGGATGGCCGGGCCGCGCTATCAGATCGTCGATCTTCTGCCCTATGTGAGTTCCGTCGTCGCGGCACTTCTCTTGTCGTCGGCGATCTTCGCCACACTCCTCAATTCAGCCCTAAGGTTGCCGCGCGGCATCGCCGACGGGGTTGCTGGTGCGCTGATCTCGGGCGGGGCGATGTTCTATGGCGCGGGCGTTGAACACGTCTTTGCCGATCTTGGCCTTGGACCGATTGTGCTGAGCATTTTTGGCGCAATCATTGCCATTCTGTCGGGCATTCTTGCGTCCTTCCGCTGGCAGCTGTCGGGCCGTCCTGGCGCCTAGCTCGCGCGCAGGCCGAGCCTCACCACGAACCCGCCAGCGATCTCTTCGATGCCCGCCTGGTCCCATTTTGACGAGTGGACAAAGGTGCGAACGAGGCCAAAGCCGAACTGTCTTGGATCGGGCAACTCCGCAGGCTCGGCCCAGGTCATTTGCAGCTCGTCCCCGTCGAGCGCCCATGACAGTTTGCACGGTTTCTTCGCGTGCAGTGCGCCCCGCTCGGAGGAGAGGCGCGCCAGCTCATAAAGGATGATGGCGGCGTTGACCGCCTGTTTGCCAGCGAAACGGCTCTCGCTCCCCTCACGGACGATGAGTGTTCGATCGGGGTCAAAGGGCTCAAGAACTGCGTCCACCACGGCCGCCATCGGCGCCTGCTGCGAGGCATCCCGGAAGACAAGATCATGGGCCGATGCGAGCGCCTGGAGCTGATAGAGGAGGCGGCTGCGCAAGCCCTCTGCGGTGCCGTCGCCATCACCAGCGCCGCGGGTGATAACCTGGACCGTGGAGAAGAGGTTCCGTACGCGGTGATCGAGTTCGCGGATCAGCCGCTCGCGCTCTTCCTCCGCTGCGACCGTTGCCGTCACGTCGCGCTGGACAGCGAGCCATGCATTCGGCTCACCGCTTTCGTTGAATGTGGGTGATACGGACCATTCCACATAGAAGGGTGTGCCGTCCTTCTTGTAGTTGACCGTCCGCGTGTGCTCATGGCCTTGGCCTGCGACCAAGCTTTCTTTCAGCGCCGCCAGCGCCTTGCGGTCGGTGAGGGGGCCTTGAAGGATCCGCGGCGTCTTGCCGACCACTTCGTTCGCTGCATAGCCGGTCATCCGCTCAAACCCCTTGCTGACCCAGGTGATCCGGGGCCCGGGCTTTTCGAGCGGTGCGTATTCCGTCATCAGGACACTGTCATTGGCCTGATTAAGCGCGAACTCGAGCTCGCGTGTCCTGTCGATGGCTTCTTGCAGGCGATGATCCGTGAGCCGCACATCGCCCGTGAGCGCATCGACGGCTTCGCGCTGCACGGTGATATCCCATTGCGACCCGAAGAAATGAGTGAGTTCGCCATCGTCGTCATAGACCGGACTGATATGCAGCGCGTTCCAAAACGGCGTTCCGTCTTTTTTGTAGTTGAGCAGCTCGAAATAGCCGAAGGTCTGCTCGGCGATTGAGGCGCGGATTTTCTCAACGACCTCTTGGTCTGTATCAGGACCTTGCAGAAACCGGCAGTTCTTCCCGACCACCTCGTCGAGGCCGTAACCTGTGAGATGGAGGAAGGCGTCATTGGCGAAGACGATCGGATTGTCAGCCTGGTAGGGGTCGGTCGCGATCATCGCCATGCGCGTATGCGCAAAGGCTGCTTTCAAAAATGGGGCTGGCGGGTGCCCGGGCGTGTTCGATACCGTCATGGCTATGCCGAATAACGGGTCCGGGCACACCTCGCCAAGCGCCAGCGCAAAAAAGTGATCAACAGCATCTGCGCGGTGATGAGTGCTCGTCAGTCTGCCCATCCGTGCTAGAGTCTGAGGGTGGTTCAGGGGGGACCGAAGGACGATGAGCAAGAAAGTCGCGGTGGCGGTGATCCACGGGATCGGCAGCCAAGCCAACAAACGCCCGCAGGTCTCCGATCAGCAGACCTTCTCCAAAGGCCTCTACAAAAAGCTGCGGGGTAAGCTCGGTCGCAAGGTGATGAAAAACGACGTCGCCTGGCGGGAGATTTTCTGGGCCGATATCCTCCAGGACCGGCAGGATCAGTACCTTTCGTCCATCGGTTCGCTGGTGAAGGTCGGCAGTGTGCGCCGCCTCTTGGTCAGCAACTTTGCCGACGCGCTGGCGTTCAGCCGCCGCGGCACCGCCTATGACGAGCTGCAAAATCGCATCGGGGCGACGATCGCCGATCTGCGCCGTGATGTGGATGAGGGCACTCCGCTCGTCGTGATGGCGCACAGTTTCGGCGGCCGGATCATGTCGAATTACATGTGGGACATGCAGTCGGGTTACTTCGAGCCTGGCCAACCTTTCGATCAGTTCCAGTCCCTGGCGCGGTTCATCACCTTCGGTTGCAACCTGCCGCTTTTCTCCTTCGCATTCCCGCCGGAGGAGCTGGAGCCCTTTGCCTACCCCGGCGTCGGGCTCGATCAGCGGTTCCTTGGTGAGCCATGGTGGCAGAACTATTACGACCCCCAGGATCTCCTCGCCTTTCCGATCGCGCCGGTGGCGCCGTCCTACCAGGCGCTCGCTGATGATGGACAGCTTGCCGATATCCGCGTCAATGTCGGCAGTGTGCTGAAGTCCTGGAACACGCTCAGCCATGATGAGTACTGGACGGCGAACCAGTTCTTTGAGCCGGTGGCCGAGACGCTCAAGAGCCTGATCGAGGCCAACAGCTAGTCGCTGACCGCCAACGAGCCTTGCGGAGAACGCAGGCTCGTCCGACAGTCCTTCTCAAAAGAGGCCAAGTTTGAGGAGGATGGGCGATGCATCAGGCGGATTTCGTGGTTGTGGGCGGCGGTTCAGCGGGTGCCTGCTTGGCGTCGCGGCTGAGCGAGGACCCCAGCTGCCGCGTTGCGCTCCTCGAAGCAGGCCCCGCCGACAAGAGCCCCGCGATCCACATCCCCCTGGGCATCACGCTGATCACCAAGATGCCGTCGATCAATTATGGCTTTGAGACTGAACCGCAGACGGAGCTGAATGATCGTCGGATGTACTGGCCGCGGGGCAAGACCCTCGGCGGCTCGAGCTCGATCAACGCGATGTGCTACACCCGCGGCGCGCCCGAGGACTACGACAGCTGGGAGGCGGCGGGTGCGACGGGCTGGAATTGGGAGTCGTGCTTTCCCTACTTCAAAAAAGCTGAAGACAACGAGCGCGGCGAGTCCGAGGCCCATGGCGCGGGCGGGCCATTATCCGTCTCTGACCTCCGGACCAAGAACTGGTTGAGCAAAGACTTTATCGACGCAGGCGGTGAACTTCAGTACCCGACCGATGTGGACCTCGCCGGGTTCGATCGAGAAGGGTTCGGCTGGTACCAGGTGACCCAAAAGAACGGCCAGCGCTGCTCAGCCGCAAAGGCCTATCTCTCCGATGAGGTCAAAGCGCGCAGCAATCTGACGATCATCACTGAAGCGGCTGTTCAGCGGGTCGTTTTTGAAGGCAAGCGTGCCGTGGGCGTTGATTTCCTCCAGGGCGAAAAGGTCGAGACGATCAAAGCCGATCGCGAAGTGATCCTGTCAGCCGGCGCGCTCGGCTCGCCGCAGGTGCTGATGCTGTCCGGTGTTGGTCCAGCCGACCATCTCAAAGAACACGGGATTGAGGTGGTTCACGATTGCCCTGGTGTCGGCGAGAACATGCAGGACCATTTGGATGCGGCCTGGACCTACAACACCAAAAGCTCCGTCGGGTACGGATATTCCTTCGCGGCGCTTCTCCGCGCGATCCCTGAGCCCTTGCGTTATGCGTTCAAGCGCGACGGACTTCTGTCGTCGAACATCGCGGAATCGGGCGCATTCCTCAAATCCGATCCGTCGCTGCCGATCGCGGACATCCAGTTCCACTTCCTGCCCGTGATCCTGGTCGATCATGGCCGCCAGAATGTCTGGGGCGATGGGTTCACCTTCCATGTTTGCCTGCTTTATCCCAAGAGCAAAGGAACCATCCGTCTGGGGAGCAATGACCCGTCCGCGCCGCCGAAGATCGATCCGCGCTATCTCACGGCGGAAGAGGATTGGGAGCCCATGCGCCGGGGCCTCCGCATCGCGCGTCAGCTGGCCGATGCGCCAGCCTTCCAAAAACATGGGCCAACGCCGCGGGAGCTTGCCGGTGTGGAGCTCACCGATGAGGTGCTCGACAGCTACATCCGTGAGAAGTCAGAGACGATCTATCACCCGGTCGGCACCTGCAAGATGGGGGCGGATGACGACCCGATGGCGGTCCTCACCCCGGATCTCAAAGTCCGCGGCGTCGAAGGCCTGCGTGTGATCGATGCCTCCATCATGCCCACCCTCGTCGGCGCCAACACCAACGCGCCAACGATCATGATCGCTGAACGTGCCGCGGATTTGATCAAGGGCGAGTCTGTTTAGTGTGTGCCTTCAAACGCAGCGACTATCTCTGAACGCCGGTTCATGGTGCTCATGTAGCCAAGTTGCCACATGAGCGTCCCTTGACCCCAATCGTCTCCCCACGGGTCTTGTTCTGATAAGTTCTCAATCTCGCCCTGCTGGAAGTCATAAAGAAAGCTGACTTTCGATGCGCGTCCTGCGCGCCAGTACGCGCTAACCTCATTATCCAGTGCGCAATAGCTACCCGTCTCACAGCCCGTGTTTGGCCGCATTGTTTGCGCCTCGTTCCAAAGGTTGGTGCCAACAGGGATGACATAGTCGCCTTCTGTTGTAAGTGCGGCCAGTCCGTCAATAATGATAGGCTCAAAACCGCGTACATCACCCATCTGCGCAATTGTCCGTCTGTATACTGCATCTTGGTGAAGGAAGCTTGGCCTGTTCTTTATCGTTCCTAGTCTGACGTTCGGGCGGCCTATGGAGAAATGGTGTGGAAAGTTCGTTGTCGTATCAATTTGGATGATGACACGATTGATGTGGCGATCTTTGAAGCGATCCAACACTTCAAAAGCTGTACGATAGCCGTAGTTGTCGAAGACCCCACCATCAATCAGTGTCAGGTGTTCGCGTTCATCTTTAATGTTGGTCCGGAAGCGGCGCTTAATCTCAAATGCACAGTATGTACCGTCCGCATAGCGAGCATCGTCACAAATGTCTGTTCGTGCGTCTAGCTGGTAGAACCCGGGAATCGCGCCGGACACAAATGCGCCCAACGCAATGGGAAGTGCGGCAACGCCGTTAGCTTCAGGAAACTCTGATTCTTTCAAAACGCTGAGCTCGCGAACACGATAAGCGGCGAAGTAGGCGTCTGAGAAGACAAAGGGCGCTTCGGAGGGATAGATCGTGGCGTTGAAGAAAACGTCAGGTTGTCCTGCGGCTTTCGCCTCACCAAATGTTACTCCATCGCTGAAAGCGGTGTTCATTCGCTCGAAACGATTGTTTCTGGGTTTAACTGTGGTCCCCAACGCTAGAGCCTCGCTTATTGCGCGGCGGCGATCACGCAGACTGTAGTCTGCATCATCTTGTCCGCTTAATGTCCACGCTGTTCGGTCTGCGACATAGGCCCCAGCTCCCCAGGCCCCGCCAGACGTGCCCGAAACAAAGTCCAGCAGTGACAATGCGGATGCCTGCTTGCCGTCAACGATGACAGTGATGTCCTCCAGCGCGTGAAAAGCGCCGAGGGTGTATGCTGCAGCGCGAGCTCCCCCGCCAGCAGTTGCGATCCCGAATACGATTCCATCGGAATCGTATTCGCCGTCCTCGCTTCCGATTGTCGCGGCATTCTGAACTGGAAAAGTCATAGCGGCCTTTGCCGACCTGTGATCGGCGTTAGGGGTGCTGACTGACCACGGAATGGAATCGAACCGGGGTAGAGTATTCGTTTTCTCGACAGCACACCCTGAAAAGATAATTATCATTAACAAACATATATTTAAGCGGATTTTCATATGTAGGCGCCTAGCTGATTTTGGCAGCGATATGACAGCATCCTCTTTGCGTTGAAAGGATGGTTTGCAGTCCAGGTCATCCCTATCGCGAGCGTCGTCAATACGCGCATTGCACCCCTGAAAAACGCGTGCTAGCGGCCCGGCTGCGCATGCGGGAGATCGCTTCCCGCTCCTGTTGCCGCCTGGCTTTTGAGCATCTTGAAGCGCGGGGCGGCTATCCGCGACGGAGAAGAAGAACACTATGGCCGACCCACGGTCCGAGATCGCCGAACGCTACGCTTCCGCTTTTTTCGAATTGGCCCAGGAAGAAGGCAAGGTGGACGTCATTGAGCGCGACCTGATGGGGCTTCGCGAGGCCTATGACGGGAGCGCGGACCTGCGGCGCCTCATTCACTCACCGGCCTTCCCAGCCGAGACCAAAATGGAAGGTCTCGAAGCGATCCTCCAGAAGGCTGGCGCAGATCAGATGACAATCAATGTCGTCAAATTGGCGGCGAAGAACCGCCGGCTCGCGGCCCTGCCAGTCCTGGCGTTGACTTTCAAACGCCTGGCCACCGAGGCCCGCGGCGAAGTCACTGCAGAGGTCGTGTCCGCCCATCCGCTGAACGATGATCAAGCGACCGAGCTGCGTGCCCAGCTCCGCGCCTCGATCGGCAAAGATATCAACCTCGATGCCCGCACCGACCCTGATCTTCTCGGCGGCCTGATTGTCAAAATCGGCAGCCGGATGATCGATTCCTCCCTCAAAACCAAATTGGCGCGCCTACGCGCCCGACTGAAAGAGGCGTAAGCGTATGGAACTCAACGCGTCAGAAATCAGCTCCATCCTGAAATCGCAGATCAAGGATTTCGGCAAAGATGCCGAGGTCTCTGAGATCGGCCAGGTGCTGTCCGTGGGCGACGGGATCGCTCGCGTCTACGGCCTCGACAATGTCCGCGCTGGTGAGATGGTCGAGTTCGAAGGCGGCATCCGCGGCATGGCGCTGAACCTTGAAGACGACAATGTCGGTGTCGTGATCTTCGGCGATGACAGCGGCATCAGCGAAGGCCAGACAGTCAAGCGCACCGAGGCCATTGTGGACGTGCCTGTCGGCAAGGGCCTCCTTGGCCGCGTTGTTGATCCCCTTGGCAACCCGCTCGACGGCAAAGGCCCGATCGAGAGCACTGAGCGCCGCTTGGTCGACGTCAAAGCACCCGGCATCCTGCCGCGGAAATCGGTGCACGAACCTGTGCAGACCGGTATCAAGGCCATCGACGCGATGATCCCTGTTGGCCGTGGTCAGCGCGAGCTGGTCATTGGTGACCGCCAGACGGGCAAGACCGCGATCTGCATCGATGCGATGCTCAACCAGCGCGAGCCGAACGCGGCGGCGGCTGACGATTCAGGCAAACTCTTCTGCATCTATGTTGCGATCGGCCAGAAGCGTTCGACCGTCGCGCAGATCGTCAAAACGCTGCAGGACAATGGCGCGCTTGAGTACACGATCGTGGTCGCCGCGACCGCGTCGGACCCAGCGCCGCTTCAGTACCTCGCGCCATTCGCTGGTTGCGCGATGGGTGAGTATTTCCGCGACAACGGCATGCACGCTGTGATCGTCTATGACGACCTCACCAAGCAGGCTGTGTCCTACCGTCAGATGTCGCTGCTTCTTCGCCGTCCACCAGGCCGCGAAGCGTTCCCGGGCGATGTCTTCTATCTTCACTCCCGGCTTCTGGAGCGCGCGGCGAAGCTCAATGAGGACCACGGCTCGGGCTCGCTGACCGCGCTGCCGATCATTGAGACCCAGGCGAACGACGTCTCGGCCTATATCCCGACCAACGTGATCTCGATCACCGATGGTCAGATCTTCCTTGAAACAGACCTCTTCTACCAAGGCATCCGTCCGGCTGTGAATGTCGGCCTGTCGGTGAGCCGGGTGGGTTCCTCGGCGCAGATCAAGGCGATGAAGCAGGTCGCTGGTAAGATTAAGGGTGAGCTTGCTCAGTACCGTGAGCTTGCGGCCTTCGCGCAGTTCGGCTCCGACCTTGATGCCGCGACACAGGCGACCCTCAACCGCGGTGCGCGCCTGACCGAGCTCCTCAAACAACCACAATACTCGCCGCTTCAGGTCGAAGAGCAGGTGGCGGTGATCTTCGCGGGGACCCGCGGCTATCTTGACGGCATCGACACGGCCCAGGTCGGTAAGTTCGAGCAAGAATTCCTGCGTTACATGCAGAGCCTGCATAGCGACGTTCTCACGGCCATCCGTGATCAGAAGAAAATCTCGGACGACCTCGACAAGAAACTGACCGAGATCCTCGACACCTTCGCGGAGAACTTCTCGTAAGGGGCCGCCCTTGTTGGAGGCTCATTTCGAGGCCGTCACGCGGCGGTGTTTGCCAGAAGGCGTCGGCGGTCACTGTCGCCGGAGTGGCGATACGACATTGCGAGCAGCCTAGAGGGGTGCTCGCTGAACGATTGAAGCGAATGACCGAGCGTTTCACGCTTGGCTTGGACGAGATCAACAGATGCCTAGTCTCAAAGACCTTAAAACCCGTATCGGCTCGGTGAAGTCGACGCAGAAGATCACCAAAGCCAAGCAGATGGTGGCTGCGGCCAAGCTGCGCCGTGCGGAAGAGGCGGCGACGGCTGCTCGTCCCTATGCTGAGCGGATTGAGACGGTGCTTGCTAACCTCGCCGCTGGTCTGACGCCGGGCGCGCCGGGGCCAAAATTGCTGACGGGGACCGGCAAAGAGAACACCCATCTTCTTGTGGTCGCGACTGCCGATCGCGGCCTTTGCGGCGCCTTCAACTCGTCCATCGCGCGCCTCGCGCGGGAGCACATCGTCAAGCTCCAAAGCGAGGGCAAGACGGTCAAACTCTTCACCGTCGGGACCAAGGGCTACGAGCTTTTGAAGCGGCTCTACGGCGATCTCATCGTCGAAAAGATCGACTTCAAAGAAACCCGGAACATCGGCTTTGATGAAGCCTCGCAAATCAGCACCAAGCTTCTCGAGATGTACGACGCTGGGGCGTTCGATGTCGCCACCGTTTTCTTCGGCCGCTATCAAACGGTGATCACGCAAGTGCCCACGGCCAGCCAGATTATCCCGGCAAAACCGCCAGCCGTCGAGGAAGGCGAGAACAAGATCTCTGCGCCTTACGAATATGAGCCGGATGAGGAAACGATCCTTGAGACGTTGTTGCCGCGCTATGTCGGTGTGCAGGTGTTCCGTGCACTGCTCGAAAACGTGGCATCCGAGCAGGCCGCGTCGATGACCGCCATGGACAACGCAACCCGCAACGCGGGCGAGCTGATCGATAAGCTCAACATTCAGTACAACCGGGCCCGCCAGGCCCAGATCACGACGGAACTCGTCGAAATCATCGCAGGCGCTGAGAGCGTCTAACGCCATGCGCGTCGCCATCCTTCACCCCAATATCGATACCGATGGACGGTGGATCCACGACTTCGTTCCCAAGAACGATCGCTACGACTTTGTGCTTGTGCCGTACGCGCACGACCCGAAAAATTGGCATGAGCGGGGAGATAAAACCGGCCTCTCCGAATGGCGAGCGCACTTCACGCAGGTGCATCGCGCTATGGCGGTATCGCCGGATGTTATCGTCACCAATTTCCCCCAGCTCGCGCTTGCCGCCTCGGTGCGTACGGCCCTCACAGCGAAGAAGCCGAATATCGTCGGCTGGTCTTACAATCTTGGGGACATTGGTAACCCGCTGAAGGGGCGCCTTTCAGGGTACGCCCTTAATCGCTCGGATCAGCTCATCGTCCACTCCAGCGAGGAGATTGATCGTTATGCGGAATGGCACGGCTTGCCGCGCGATAAGTTTCGCTTCGTGCCTCTCCAATGCGGCGCGCTCAACGTGCCCGCCGCGGATGAGCCTAAGCCCTATGCTGTGGCGATGGGTTCCGCTGGGCGGGACTACGCCACCTTGGCGGAAGCGGCGCGGGGCTTTGATGGTAAGATCATCATGGTGGCCAAGCCCGATGCGGTGAAGGGCATCGACCTTCCGGACAATATCAGTCTACGCAATGGCCTTACTCTTCATGAATGCTACAGCCTGAACGCGGGCGCGCTTTTCTCGGTCGTTCCGATCAGCAATCTTGAGACCGCGTCAGGGCAGGTCACTTTCATCAGTTCCATGGCCCTCGGTTGCCCGGTTATTGCCACCGAATGCCCTGGCACCCGCGATTACCTCACCGACGGTGACGGCAGCTATCTCATTCCGCCCTTCGATGCCGAGGCAATGCGGGCGAAAATGGATACTCTTTGGCATGATGAACCCACCCGCACAGAGATGGGCGTGAAGGCCAAAGAGCTTTGGCAAAACAAATACTCAGATCCGGTGGCGGGCGAGAATCTTCTCGTGGTGTTGGATGAAGTGACCGGGAACGCTTGAACACGGTGGAAATTGCATTCGTTGCGCCCTAATGAGGCCCGAACAGAAGGAAGAACGATGGCAGAAGGAAAAATCGCGCAGGTGATCGGCGCGGTCGTGGACGTCGCGTTTGACGACCACCTCCCAGCGATCCTGAACGCGCTTGAAACGGACAATGGCGGCAACCGTCTCGTGCTCGAGGTGGCTCAGCACCTCGGACAGAACACGGTCCGGACGATCGCTATGGACTCCACTGAAGGTCTCGTCCGTGGCCAGAAGGTCACCGACACGGGCACGGCCATCCAGGTTCCCGTGGGCGACGGCACCCTTGGCCGGATCATGAACGTGATCGGTGAACCGGTGGACGACATGGGCCCGATCCCTTCGGACATCAAACGCCCGATCCACGCCGAGGCTCCGCCGCTGGTTGAGCAGTCGACCGAAGCCGAAGTCCTCGCCACAGGCATCAAGGTCATCGACCTTCTCTGCCCTTACGCACGGGGCGGTAAGATCGGTCTCTTCGGCGGCGCGGGTGTCGGCAAGACGGTTCTCATCCAGGAGCTCATCAACAACATCGCGAAGGTGCACGGCGGTTACTCCGTCTTCGCTGGTGTTGGTGAGCGGACCCGGGAAGGCAACGACCTTTACTGGGAGATGATCGAGTCGAACGTGAACAAGAACCCAGCCGACAACAACGGTTCGGCTGCGGGCTCGAAAGCATCGCTCATCTACGGCCAAATGAACGAGCCGCCAGGTGCCCGCGCTCGGGTTGCTCTCACCGGTCTCACCGTCGCTGAGCACTTCCGTGATCAGGGCCAGGACGTTCTCTTCTTCGTCGACAACATCTTCCGCTTCACCCAAGCGGGTTCGGAAGTCTCGGCGCTTCTCGGCCGGATCCCATCAGCTGTGGGCTATCAGCCGACCCTTGCTACCGATATGGGCGGCATGCAGGAGCGCATCACGACGACGACCAAGGGCTCGATCACCTCGGTGCAAGCGGTCTACGTGCCTGCTGACGACCTCACCGACCCGGCACCAGCGACGACCTTCGCCCACCTCGACGCGACGACGGTTCTCAATCGCGCGATTTCGGAGAAGGGCATCTACCCGGCTGTGGACCCGCTTGATAGCACCTCGCGGATTCTCGACCCACGGGTTGTCGGCGAAGAGCACTATCAAGTGGCGCGCGGCGTTCAGAACATCCTGCAGCGCTACAAGTCGCTTCAGGACATCATCGCCATCCTAGGCATGGACGAGCTCTCTGAAGAGGACAAACTGACCGTGGCGCGGGCCCGGAAGGTGGAGCGCTTCCTCAGCCAGCCGTTTGACGTGGCTGAGGTCTTTACCGGTTCGCCAGGTGTCCAGGTCCCACTTGAGGACACCGTGAAGTCCTTCAAGGCGCTCATTGCGGGCGAATATGACCATCTTCCGGAACAAGCCTTCTACATGTGCGGCGGAATCGACGACGCGATCGCCAAGGCTGAGAAGATGAAAGAGGCTGCATAAGCACCCTTAACAGGGGTCCTGGCGGGACCCCTGACAACCAAGGCGGGTGCGTCTTTCGCTGGTAAATGACCGAGTTGAATCAGTCCTAACAGCAGGTAAACCCGCCATTTTCTTGCCTTTTTGGGCCATATTGAGGCCGATCAAGGCGCGAAGATTGCATCGCTGGCATCAAGTCAATTCCTCATGGGAGGTTATGATGTTGGTGTCTGTTGTTGATCAGTTCTGGGTGTCCCTTGGCATCTCGAAGGAAGAATTGCGTCAGGTAAGTGCCCGCGGCATCTCTTATGCGGTCCTTAGTCTGACCACCCTTGGCTCGCTTGCGCTGGCCACGGATTTGATCTTGAACCTGTCGGGCCGCTTCGGTTGATCCTCAGCCGCTGCGGCGGAGATGAGACCGATGTCGCAGTTTGCTTTTTCCCTTGTGTCGCCGGAGCGCGAGCTTTTTAGCGGCGACGTGGACGCCGTCGTGGTGCCGGGCACGGAAGGCGTTTTTGAAGTTCGGGCGGCGCATGCGCCGCTGATGGCGACCCTCTCGCCAGGCATCATTGAGGTGCATACCGGCGGTTCTGTTCACAAGACCTATATCCGCGGCGGCTTTGCCGACGTGTCCGTGAGCGGTCTGACCGTGCTGGCGGAAAAGGCGGTGGCTGAGGCGGACCTTGCTGGCGATGTGCTCGCATCGGAGCGCAGCGAGGCAGAAAAGCTTCTCACCAACGACGCGCCTGAGACCGTGCTCAACGCCCAACGCGCCATCGACACCCTGGCGGGGTATTAAACCCCACAGCTTTATCTTGCGACGCGCAGGCCGCTCTTTCGGGAGCGGCTTTTTTGTGGCTGCGTGTCTTGTGCGCCCGTCCCTTGCCCCCACCTCCTGCCGGGCGCACAAAAGTGCAAAGCATGTGAGGTACACTGATGTCATCTGTTAGAACAACTGAAGGCCGTGGTCAGGTCTATGGCAGCATTGTTGACACGATTGGCAACACGCCGGCGGTGAAAATCCAGCGGCTCGCGCCTGAGGGCATCGACCTTTATGTGAAAGCGGAGTTCTTCAACCCGGCTGCATCGGTGAAGGACCGTCTCGCGATCTCCATTATTGAGCATGCGGAGCGAACCGGTGCGCTGAAGCCGGGCCAAACCGTGGTCGAGGCGACCTCGGGTAACACCGGTGTCGGGCTTGCTATGGTCTGCGCGGCGAAGGGCTATCCCCTGGTCATCACAATGGTGGAGACCTTCTCGGTCGAGCGCCGCAAGCTGATGCGGTATTTGGGCGCGAAAGTCGTCCTGACACCGAAGGCTGAGAAGGGCTTCGGGATGTACAAAAAGGCGCAGGAGCTGGCCGAGCAGAATGGCTGGTTCTATGCCCGCCAGTTCGAGAATGAGGCGAATGCTGACATTCATGAGGCCACCACGGCGCGCGAGATCATACGCGATTTTGAAGGCAAGAAGCTCGATTGGTTCGTCACCGGTTTTGGCACCGGCGGAACGGTGACCGGCGTGGCCCGTGTTCTGCGTAAGGAGCGTCCAGAGACGAAAATCGCGCTGTCTGAGCCTGATCTTGCGCCCATGGTGGGTTCCGGCGTGCCCCAAGAGCGCGACGCCGATGGCGCACCGGCTGGCAGCCATCCGCATTGGCAGCCCCACCCCATCCAGGGCTGGAGCCCGGATTTCATCCCGCAAGTCTTGCAAGAGACGATCGACAACAAATTCTATGACGACCTTCTGCCCGTCTCGGGCGCCGATGGGGTCGCTGCGGCACGCGCTCTTGCGGCAAAGGAGGGGATCATCACCGGCGTCTCCGGCGGCTCAACCTTCCATGTGGCGCTGGAGGTGGCGAAAAAATCCGCACCCGGTACGTCGATCCTCTGCATGCTGCCCGATACCGGGGAGCGCTACATCTCAACGCCGCTGTTTGAACCTTTTGGCGCGGATATGAACCAGGAAGAGCTGGCGATCAGCCAATCAACGCCCGGCGGTCAGCTCTAGCGGCGGCGCACCAAGCGGAGATTGGCGGGGCGCTGCTTCTCCGGCGCTGGCTGCTCCGGGGTCGCCTCCGTGCGGGGTTCGCCCAGCGCCTCATACCGGCCCCGGATACCGCCGCGATCCTCTTCGGCGTTCTCGCCCTGGCGGTCGCGGCGAAGGGCAGCGACCTGCTCGGTGAGCTCGGTGACCGCTTCGCGCAGCTGCTCGGTCTCGGAGCGCGCCCCGATCCGTCCGAGCGCCGCCTTTGCGCCATAAACCACAGCGACGGGCACCAGCATCACGATCAGATACCCCTGAACGCTCGCCAGTTCCGCGGGAAGGCCCTGCAGGCCGTCTGCGTCCTTGATCGCGAACAGCGTCACCAGGGCGACGATGGCGAGGTAGTTGGTGATCTTCGACAAGGGGGAAAAAGCGCTCAGCAGCGCTGAGAGCAGCAGCGTGAGCAGGAAGAGCGGGATCCCGTTCGGCCCAAGAATGCTCAACATCTCGCCGATCAGACGCAGCGTTTCGCCAATGACAACAATGCCGTCCACCAGGTCACCCCAATCTTGCCCCTTCGCTCCATAGCGCAAGGCGCGGCGGCGGTCACCTCATGGGTGCGCCATCCTCATAGGCGTCCCAGACATCCCGGCGGAAGCGCGCCGGCGGTGGGCTCGTGCGGGCCTCAATGACGATCACATCGCGGGTGACCCGGCCGTGGCGGTCGGTGGCCGTCACCGTGGCGGCATGGACGCCCATCGGCAGATCCTCAGGCAATTGGGCGCGCCACAGATGCATGTTGCGGTCGGCAAAGTAGCTCTGCGGCTGGGGTGTGCTCGGCCCGAAGTTTGAGCCGCGGAAGGCCTCGAAGCCCTGGTTCCGCGTTTGGCCCGAGCGGCTTTCATAGGCGTAGCGGGCGACGGAGAGCTGCCGCTGGAGCGCGAAAGGATCAGCCCATTCAGGGCCAATGCGGGCCGTCTCGCCTTGCGCTTCTTGGGTGCGGGCCATCGGGATCGTCCGTCCTGCGATGGTGAGGGTGGCGCTCGTCTCGGTTGAGCCGTCCCAGATGTTGGCTGTGACATAGGTGCCGCGGCGGAGATCCGTTGGCGTGATGATCTTCACGTCCGGCAGGTCATTGATCGACAAAGGCGGCACCGGATCCCGTTGACGCTCTGGGGTCTCCGTCCACCGGATGATCTGGGCCGTCCAGCTGCGGAAAGCGGGCGTGTTGACCGACACCCACATCCTCCGCTCACGGCCGACATTGGCGCCGTGATAAGTCTCAGTGTAGTCCGTGCCGTCAAACGATAGGTCGAGCCACCCTCTGGGTGCTCCGAGCCGCTGGAGCGCCATTGGCACACCGTGCATGTCGAAGTCGCCATTGTACCACGCGCCAGAGCCTGCGCCGACAATGATGTGGCGGAAGGGGAGGCCAGCCACACCGACCTGCTCCTGCCAGCCGGCAAAGCTGTCGCCGGGCGACATGTTCTCGGTCGTGTGGGTGTGCCCCGATAGCGAGAGAGCGGGTCGGCCGCTGACGAGGGCATAAAGGTCGGTCACATTGTCGGTTTGGTGTGCGGCGGCATCCATGTCGACAAAGCTGACAAAGGGAATATGGTGGGTAAAGACGATCCGTTTGTCCCGCGGCGTCAGTGCAAGCAGGTTCTCAACAAATGCCATCTGGTCCGGCGTGATCCGGGCGTTGTAGCGCTTCTCATCCCCGGTCACGCAGAAGTCCCGACCACGCCGCTCGGCGTCTTTGGCTGTGCAGGGATAAACGACATTGTCGAGTGCGATGAAGAGGACATCGCCGATCTCAAAGGCGTAATAGCTCGGCCCCCAAAGCGTGCGCCAGCTATCGGCGCTGTCCTCATCGACATCGGCATCAAAATCGTAGTCGTGATTGCCGTGGATCCACCATTGCGGGGTTTTCAGTGTCCCGATGATCTCAGCCATCCGCGGGATGAGGCCCAGATCGTCGCCCATCACATCGCCAACCGCGAGGGCGCAGTCGGCGGGCGCATCCCGGTCCAAGAGATCGTCGATCGTGCTGTCGCGGAAATAGCCAATCTCTTGGTTGGCATAGGTTTGCGTGTCACCGAGGATCGTGCAGTTGAAGTTGCGCGTGGGACCCGTCTCAATGAGCGGGAAGTTGATCGCCGCGGGCAGGGGCCCCGTTGGGGCGAGGCCGCCAAAGCGAAGCTCCTTAGGCGAACCATTGGGCTTATGCTGATAGGCGAACTGCGGCACCCAGTTCTGATTGTGAGGAACCTGATAGCCTGACGGCTGAATCACGAAGACAGCCATGTCCTCCCGCTTGGGAAGCGCATAGCGGCCATCGGCGTCCGTCAGCGCCACCTCGCGGCCGTTGGAGACTTTGACGTCCGCGAGACCAGGCTCGGCAGCGTCTTGGGTGCCGTTGCGGTTGCGGTCGAGGAAGACAGTGCCGGTCGCCTCGCTGCCGCCGCTTCCCGCGCCGCGCACCACTTCCGGTGTCCCGCGATAGTCATCAAAGAGAGGCCCGCTCGTCGCGCTGGGCGTGAAGCTCGCCGTTTCGCAGGCAGCAAGAGCGGCAAAACAAAGGGTGAGGGCGGTGTGGCGGATCATCAGCGGTCTTCCCCGGACAGCGTCACGACGCCCCGTAGCCCAAGCCGAACGCCCTGTCGCCATCCTAGCTCACCAGCGTTTAGCGAGTCGGAACGGGCGTCTCACCTTTGTAATCATAGAAGCCGCGGCCCGCCTTTTTGCCGAGCCAGCCAGCCTCAACATATTTCACAAGGAGCGGACACGGACGATATTTGGAGTCCGATAGACCCTCATAGAGGACCTGCATGATCGACAGACAGGTATCGAGGCCAATAAAGTCCGCAAGCTGAAGAGGACCCATGGGGTGGTTGGCGCCGAGCTTCATACCGGTGTCGATGGCCTCGACCGTGCCGACCCCTTCATAGAGCGTGTAGATCGCTTCGTTGATCATCGGCATCAGGATCCGGTTGACGATAAAGCCGGGGAAGTCCTCAGACACCGCCATCACCTTTTCGAGCCGCCCGACGAGGCCTTGCGCCGTCTCGAAGGTCTCTTGGCTGGTCGCGATGCCGCGGATGACCTCGACGAGCTTCATCACCGGCACGGGGTTCATGAAGTGAAGGCCGATGAAGCGGTCCGGACGGTCAGTGACAGCAGCAAGGGCGGTGATCGAGATCGATGAGGTGTTGGTCGCGATCAGCGCGTCGGGCTTGAGGACCTCACAAATGGTCCGAAAGATCGTCTTTTTAAGCTCAATGTTCTCCGTGGCCGCCTCAATGACGAGATCGCAGGCGCCAAGATCGGCGGCTGCTGGGGCGGCTGTGATCCGTGCAAGGGCAGCGGATTTTGCTTCGCCCGTAATCACGCCCTTGTTCACTTGGCGGCCCATATTGCCGTCGATCACGCCAATCGCGGCACCGATCGCGTCCTCCTGCACGTCGTGAAGACGCACGTCATACCCGGCCAGAGCAAAGACATGGGCGATCCCGCCGCCCATTTGACCTGCTCCAATCACCCCCACCGTCTGGATGTCTGCCATGCTCTGATCTCGCCCTTGGTTGGTCTCAGACTGTGCGCTGGTCTGCGCCGCGGTGCAACATCACCCTGGAATCCCGGCGATAAGGAAGATGACGAGGGTGATCAGACCCAAAAGGGTTCCAACACCGACCAGCGAGGTTACCCCCGATTGCCATTGGCCATAGACGTTGGAGAGCACGATCGAGGCCACCGCGGGGGAGAGTCCAGTGAAGAGGATCGCAGCACCGGTCGCGCTGGGATCGCCGGTGAAGAGCCAGGTGAGCGCGCCGGTGACAGCGGGGAAGACGATCAGCTTCATCGGCACCAACGCAAGCGGCGCTCTTACATCGCCGATCTCTCCACGGGCGATGATATCGACAATGCTCAGCCCCAGAACAAAGAGGCCGACCGGCCCCACCACCCGTGCCATGAAACCTAAAAGCTCGGCTAAGGGCTCGGGCATCGGGAGATCGACGATCGATGCGGCGAGCCCGAGCAAGGTACCGATGATGATCGGATTGAGAAAAGCCCGGCCCACTGCGCCTAGCACGCTTTCGGCCAAGCGTCCGGCCGCGCCGTCGCCCTCCGGCCAGGTCATAAGAGCCGTGCCAATCGCGAAGACGAAGGTGCCCTCGAAGATCACGAGCATGAAAAAGGGTGCGGTCCATTCGGGGACCGCCAGGGCGATCGGTATGCCGAGGAAAATGGCGTTGCCGCACGTGCAGGTGAAAACGGCCGCGCCCGCCTCCCGGATGGTGAGGCCCAGCACGCTGCGGCTGACCACAAAAGTGGCGGCAACTGTGACGCTGAGCCCGATGAGATAGGCGCCGCCTAAGCCCAAGAGAACATCGGTGGACGGATCACTCTGCCTCAGGAAATCAAACCCCGCGATCGGCATCGCCACCATAAAGACGAAACGGCTAAAGCGGCGCGCATCCTCCGCGTCAAAAAGACGGAGGCCGCGAACAAGCGCGCCAATGGCGATGGTTCCAAAAAGCGGAACGAGGAGAACAGCGAGGGAGGGCATTGGCCGCTCCTAGTGAACTTTCCCGCTGGCGCAAGCGTTTATGCGCCTTGCCAGCGGAGGAGCGGCTTTGGGCTCTCTTCCGTCAACAGCCGCGGGTGATGACCCATTCGTCTTCACCCAGATTGTCCAAATGGTAGCTGATGAAGCTATCAAGGTCGGCGCGGCTGCGGGACTTTGAGAGCTCGTTGAGCACCTCGCCGAGCAAGGCGTGCAGGACGGAGTCGGCCGACTGCGACCCGTCGGCCTGCGCGGATGTGATGGCGCCGCCGACAACGCTTCTGGCAAGTGTGGTTTCTCCGGCCATCTGAGGCTCCGCTTCGATCGTTGAGCGGGTGATGGTGCCCGAGCGCTGCTCGCCGGACAATTGCGCTCGCACAAAGACGCTGATCCATAGGCGGAGGGTGGCCAGACGCAGACAAGCCCTCGGGGGGCTGGGGGGCGAGATGTTCCGAAGGCTAGGATCGATCCTGCGCCTGGCCTTCGGTGAGGATCGCAAGGGATTGCGGCGTCATTGTGGACCCAATGGGGCGTCTTAAGCGTCTTGCCCACAACCCTTGTCCTCGCGCGGTTTTGGATTAGCGTGAGGTTTATGAGCACGACGACCCTCGGCCAGTCTCGGCCCAGCGCTTCTGTCTATTTCGACCGCCGCGAGCTCGATCGCCTGCTTCAGCTCTACGGGTTCTTTGTCGCGAAGGGCGATTGGAAGGACTACGCGATCGACGATTTGGCCGACCGGGCCGTCTTTTCCGTGTTCCGACGAGCCGCCGAGGCGCCGCTCTACCGCATCGAGAAACAGCCCAAACTGGCCAAGCGCCAGGGCGCGTGGTCGGTGGTGGCGATGGGCGGGCAGATCCTCAAGCGCGGCCACGATCTCGACCAGGTGCTGAAAGTCTTCGACGCCAAACGGTTCAAGGTGGTCAGCTAACAAAAAGCCCCGGCGCTATGGCCGGGGCTCGATGTTCTGGTGGCTGCTCGCCGACCTTAATCGCGCATGATGCTCAACAGGTTCAGAACGTGGATGAAGAGCGTCACGAACGTGCCGTAGAGCGCAAAGGCGCCATAGATCGCGGCGCGCTCATTCGCTTCGCCCGCACCCTGTTGATAGAGGTTGCGGATCATCTGCGTCTCGTAAGCCGTGACCGCTGAGAAGACCAAAACCACGAGAGCCGAGACGCCAAAGCTCAAAAGCTCTGAGCCGAGGAAGATGTTGACCACGATCGCGATCAAGAGGCCGACCGACGCCATGAACAAGAACCGGCCCCAGCCTGAGAGGTCCTTCTTGGTCGTGTAGCCATAGAGAGACATGGCAAGGAACAACGAGGCGGTGATGAAGAAGGCCTGTGCCACCATCCCGGCGAGGCCAAAGCCGACATAGGCGGCAATCACCGGCCCAATCAAAAGGCCCCAAAGCCCGACATAGGTTGCGTAGGCGCCATAGGCGACGGCGCGACTACCGCCCATGATCAGTTTGGGCGCAAAAAAGCCAAGGGCCAGAAGCCCAATGAAAGGGATGAACCGCAGGCCCATTGCGAATTGCAGGGCGGCTTGGTTGGTCAGGAAGAAAAACGCGACCAACGCCGTCCCGGCGATGCCGAGGGCCATATAGTTATAAACGCCGAGCATGTACTTGCGCAGGCCCTCGTCATAGGCGACCGCGCCGGTCTGCTCGCGATAAAGACGTTCCGTCTCAGACATTCCAATCTCCTTGTGTGCAGTCATGATTGCGCACTGGCGCTCAACGTAAGCGTCTCGCGCGCATGTTCAATCCTTGATGGCTGTCCGTTCATGGGACGCATGAGCGCTAGACGCGCTCGTTTTAACAACTCCCTGACGGGCCCGCGAGGTCCCGCTCCGCCTATCCGGTGCGCCGAAGGCGCCCGGCCAGGCGAAGGCCGGCGAGCCCAGCAACAAACAGCGGAAACGCCGCCGGGACGGGGATCGGATCCATTGGGGAATCAACAGGTGTGGTGCGGGTGAACTTCGCATAGGTGGCGAATTTGATGTCGCGGAGGTCGTTCATTGGAGTCTGAGCGCCCCCTGGACCAACCTCGTCATTGGCTTCATCAACCGCGTTGCGCGCGACGATGATGGCAACGCCGATGTCTCCGGTCGTGAGGGTCATGAGGTCGCCATACGGTATGGTGATGCCGCATGCCCCAGAAAGCAGCTCGTCACAGCCGCGCGTCCGCAACGGATCGGTATCAAAAAGGAACCGCGCTGGCGCGTTGAGAAAGACCTGATCAAGCAGCGCTTGCGCGGCCGCTTCGGCTTCGACGTCTGTTGCGAAGTCGAAGTCGCTGGCTTCATTGCAGCCGGAAAAAATGGCGGTGCAGGGGCCATCAGCGAAAGTGACGTCGTAGAGGACCCCGTTGACGTCGACGTCGGTCGCCCCAATGAGCTGAAAATCGGTCGTCAGTGGGTCGGCGATCACAAGATCAGCCGCTAGGGCATTGGCCGCCCACATCAATGTGGCCGATACAATGGTGGTGATCGCGCCGAAAGCGCGCAAACTCGGTATCATCATGACTTCCCCTCATGTTGTGCAACGCCGCGGCCCAAAGGCGTGTCCCGAAACGTTACACTTTGACGAAGCCGGAAGCTGGGACCTTTGTAAAGTCTCCAAGACGCTGGCCCCTGGCGCTGGTGCAGTTCTTGCCAGGACTTGAGCAAAATCTTGCGCCTTGCCGCCCGGCCGTTAGGGTTTCGTTTACCTTTAGACGCGGGCAGCGGCTCGCTGGTGCAGTGCGAAGCTAGGCCTCTTGGGGAAGTCACATGATGAAATTTGGGCGCGTTGGCCTTTTGGGCGTGTGTCTTGCTTTGGCGCTGCCGGGGTTCAGCGTAGCGATCGCCCAGGATGAGGAGGACGACGGTCTGCCCACCGTGGACGAGGCGATGGAGGGGATGGAAGCCGAGGAGGGCCTCTTTCCCATCTACAAGGACCCAGAGACGGGCGAGCTTTATCTTGAGATTGCGGAGGAGCAGCTCGGCGAAGAGTTCATCGCCTTCAACTATATCGAGAACAGTGTTCTCGAGGCTGGCGGCTTCCGCGGCGAGTATGGAAGCCAGAGCATTCTGCGTTTCGATCGCTATTACGGCTCGATCGAGGTGACCGAGGTCAACACCTCCTTCCTTTTCGACGAAGACAACGCCATTTCCCGCGCGGCTGACGCGAACATTTCGGACGCGATCCTCACCAGCCTTGAGATCATCGCTATCACCGAGAGCGACGAAGGCGACAGCTTCATCGTGAGTGCGGACGATCTTCTCCTCGACGAGACATTGGAAATTGTCCGTAGCCTGCCGGGTCGTTACTCAAGCGGCTTTGAGGTGGGGGACCTGACGCGGTCGACCAAGGTCGCCGAGGTCAGGAACTATCCTGAGAACATCGATTTCGTTGTCGATTATGTCTTCTACAACCCCATGCCTTTCGGCGACAGCTCGGAGGCGATAACCGACGAGCGGAGCATCACGGTCAAGGTGCAGCACTCCTTCATTGCGATGCCTGATGACGGTTTCACGCCGCGCCTCGATGACTACCGGGTCGGTTATTTCACCGACCGCAAAACCATTCTCACCAGCGATGCGGCAGCGCCCTATGGCGATCTTATCAATCGCTGGCGCCTTGTGAAAAAAGATCCGGAGGCGGAGATCAGCGATCCGGTCGAGCCGATCACGTGGTGGATCGAGAACACCACGCCCCACGAGCTGCGCGACGCTGTACGCGAGGGCGTTCTGGCCTGGAACGAGGCTTTTGAAGCGGCGGGCTTCTCCAATGCGATTGAGGTCAAGGTGCAGCCCGATGATGCTGCGTGGGATGCAGGGGACATTCGCTACAACGTGCTGCGCTGGTCGTCGTCGCCGGTCCCTCCTTTTGGCGGCTATGGCCCCAGCTTCACCAATCCCCGCACGGGCGAAATTCTGGGTGCGGATATCATGCTCGAGCTCAGCTATCTCTTCCGCTATGATCGCTTGGTGACGGCGTTTGACGGCTCGGCGCTTGCCCTTGAGGCCGACGAGCATGCGCATGAGGGGCATCTTTGCACCGCTGGGCACGAAAAACATGCCGGTCTGATGTTTGGCGCCGCGGCACTGCAAGCTGCTGGTGGCACCGAAGAGGAAATCCAAGAGCTTGTTCGGCAAAGCCTCGTCAGCCTTATCATGCACGAGGTCGGCCACACGCTGGGCCTCAGCCACAACATGAAAGCGACCTCCGTTTACGGACCAGATGAGGTGCATAATGCTGCCATCACCAAGGGCGCGCCATCGGGCTCTGTGATGGACTACCACGCGCCCAACCTCGCACCGGTTGGCGTTGAGCAAGGCGATTTCGATCACACGCGGGTGGGGTACTACGACATCTGGGCGATCGGGTTTGGCTACAATCCCGATCTCGATGATCCGGAGGCGCGGGCGGCGCATCTTGCGCAATCGGCCTTGCCTGAACACGCCTTCGGCAATGACTATGATGTCGTGTCCTCTTGGGGTCGGGGCGTTGATCCGCGGACCAATATTTACGATATGTCGAGCGATCCGGTGGCCTACGCCATCGACCGGATCGAGCTCGTCCAAAGCGTCATCCCAACGCTGCTCGATGGCTACACCGGTGAAGACAGCTACGCGGCGCTGCGTAACAGTTTCTACACCGCGCTGCTGCAGCAGACCCGGATGGGCGTTGTGATGGCGCGCCAGGTTGGCGGCGTCTATGTCGAGCGGATCGATCCATCGCAGGCGACGGACAAAGCACCCTATACGCCGGTGCCGCGAGCCCAGCAGCGCGCGGCGGTCAAAGCTCTGGGCGATTACATCTTTGCAGCCGACGCCTTTGAGACGCCGCAAGACCTCTTGCAGCATATCCAGGTCCAGCGGCGCGGGTTCGACCTTTATTGGGGGTCGGAAGATCCCAAGATGCACGCCTTCGTTTTAAGCGCACAGCGGAGCGCTCTCTTGCACCTCATGAGCGAGACTGTTCTCACGCGGATGGTCGACTCGGAGCTTTACGGCAACACCTATTCCCCGACGGAGATGTTCCTCGATTTGAACGAGGCGATTGTCGGCCGCGACCTGATCGGTGTGCCCAACGACTTTCGCAAGAACCTCCAGGTCGAGTACGTCAGGCGCCTGGTGATCATGGCCTATGGCTACGGCTATTCGCCAGCGTTGCAGTCGGCGGCCTTTGCAGCCGTCGAGGACATCCGGTCACGCTTTACGTTGATCCCGGACCTTTTCCTGCCGGCCGAAACACGGGCCCACCGCGCCGCCATCCGTATGGAGCTCAGCTGGCTGAAATAGTCAGCCCGCTTTCACGAGCCTTGCGACGAAAAAGCCGTCCATCCCGCCTTTGTCGACAAGCCTGTGGGGCAGGGACCGGACGTCGCCCTCCTTGTTGATCACAGGCAAGTCAGCGACTTCGTCTGCAGTGATCGGCTCGCGAGCGAGGCCTTTGTGGCGACCAAGCGCCTTGGCGATCTGCTCCTCGCCTTCTTCGCGAAGGAGCGAGCAGACGGCGTAGACCAGCGTGCCGCCCGGCCGCAGCATTTCCAGCGCCTTATCGATCATCCTTGCCTGCAGGCGCACGAGATCGGGCACCTGGGTCTCCCGTGCGGTCCACAGAAGATCAGGGTTTCGCCTAATCGTTCCCGTCGCGCTGCAGGGCGCATCAAGGAGGATGCGGTCGGCTTTCTGCGGCGGGTCCCACTTAAGGATGTCCTCCTCGAGCACCACCGCTTTCAGCTTCGTGCGTTCAAGATTTTCCTTGAGGCGTTCGATGCGCGGGCCACTATGGTCAGCGGCAAAGACATCCGCCCCGGTCGTAGCAAGCTGCATGGTTTTCCCGCCCGGCGCTGCGCAAAGGTCATAGACCCGCTCGCCGGGCTGGGCGTTCAGCACCTTCGCAGGAAGGGTCGCGGCGACGTCTTGCACCCAGAAGTCACCTTCCTCGAAACCAGGCAATTCCTGAACGCGGGTGCTTTCCATACGGATGGTCTGCGGCCCGATCCTCTCAAAGGGCCGTTCACCCAGTGCGTTGGACATGGTCTCTAGGTCTTTGGCGGTGAGGTCGAGGGGTGCCTCACGGCGATGGGCGTCCGCGATCGCGGCGGCCGTCTTGGCGCCATGGGCGCGGGCGAGACTGCGCCAGAGCCAGCCCGGCGTATCGACGCGCGCCTCCACGCCTTGGGCCTTTTTCGCACCCGTCTCAGCAAGGCGCCGGGCCACGGCGTTGACGAGCTTCTGATAGCCTTTGGTCTCAACCCGGAGTTTCGAAAGCTCCACCGCCGACCAGGCCGCCGCATGGGCTTCGGTCCCCATCAGGCATAGCTGCGCGGCGGTGATCCGCAGGATGTCGCGCAGATGGGTCTGTTTTGGCTTCAGTGGCTCGCGCAGATAGGTGGCAATCACCTCATCGAGCGTGCCGCGGCGGCGCAGCGTGGTCGATGCCAAGGCGCGGCAGAACCCGCGGTCGCTGCCCTCCAGCGCATTGAACGACCGGCACTCATCGAGCGCCTGGTCCAGTGTCATCCCGCGGGTCGTCATGCGCAGAAGATCAAGCGCTGCATCACGGGATGCGATCCCTGGCGGGAGCGGCTGGCGCTCTTCGTCCTCTCCGGCGCGTTTACTCCCCCTTGAGTCGTCGCTACGATCATGGGGTCTAGGGCTTGGCGGCATAAGAATGAAAAATCTCGTCTTGGCGGCAGGGGCCGCGTTGCTGATGATCGGGGGGGCACATGCTCAGGCGGATGCGCTTGGCACGTCCTCCGGAATCCGCAACCCTTCTGCGCCGCTGACGAGCCTGCACGCGGAAGCCTTGATCCCGGTCATCCAGCAAATGGGCCTTCAGCTTGATGGTGTCACCTTGCCCGCGGGCGAAAGGGTGCTGCTGGTGACGGCCAAGGACGGGACGCAGTTTCAGATCACGCCGATGGCCTGCGATGATCGTGGCCGCTGCCGCGGCATGCACCTCGTCACCCTGTTCCAAACCGATGCCGACCACCGCACCGTGGCTGCTTTCAACTACCGCTATGCCTATGTTTCTGCGGGTTTGAGCGGTGATGATGTCGCCTATCTCTCGCGCTATGAGGTGGCCGATTTCGGCATGCCCCGCGGCAATGTGGCGGTGACCATCGGGCTCTTCCTGGAGACGGCGGCGCTGTTCGGCGAGCAACTCGCGGCCTCGACCGGGGAGCTGCAAAAGCCGCCATCCGCCGATGATCTCTCGGCCAATGGCCTCAACATGCAAAGCCTCTGGGCCACGGCGCCCCAATTTGCCGATGCCCCGCCGGTCGCGCCCCGGCATCCCCATGTCATCAGCTTTGAGGAAACCGCTCGGGTGGTGGAAACCTTCGTCCGCGCCGAGGCCATTTATCCTGGCCGGATCATGAATCCGGTCGACTAGCCGTGCTGAGGTGAGCTTGCCCTTGCCAACCCGCCCCCAAGGGTCCCATACGGGGCCTTCAAAGCACCCATAGCTCAGCTGGATAGAGCGCTGCCCTCCGAAGGCAGAGGTCTGAGGTTCGAATCCTCATGGGTGCGCCACGCTTTCTGGATATAGCGTTCGCTTTGAGAGTTCCGGTCATTGGCATGCGGTATCATTGTTCGACCACACGCAGTGTGAGAGACGCCTTGCGCGAGCGTGGCCTTCGAGCGCCTTTGATGAGGTCAGACTTTCGAGCTGTGATCCCATGGCGCCATTTGTGGCGGGCGGGACCCGTTAGGATAAGAAGATCTCTCGGTTCCAAGACCACATGCTCCTTGTGCTGTATGCCTTCCTTCGAGAAATCCATCATGCAAGTGGAACCAAGGCTTAAAGAGACGATCGTGTCTCCAAAGCACGGCAGTCAATCAATATGCGGAGCGATGCCTTGGCCGGGTAGGTACTCGTTGACGATGATTTGATTGGGTTCGACTTGGAACAGTTCCTTGGGCATAATCCGTAAAGTGATGAAGCGGAACGCTGTGGGGAGCGGTCCAAGCCAATCTTCAGGCTCAACGCTCCGGTCGCGAAGCTGCTGACCGTTGGCTTTTGCGGTACAGCTATGCCGCGGCTCAAACTGCTCCCAGCGACGCCAGGTTCTCTGCCAGATCGAACGCTTGGATATCTCAAGATTTTCCGCGACAGGCCCTGCGAAATTGGCCAGCATGCACATAGAGAGCATCAGCCAAAAGAGCATAGGAGAGGCGAAAGCGTGCAGACAGCTGCGGAGCTTCGAGACCGTCTAACGGGCCGACTGCCGTTGGCGTACGGAGTGAGCGGCCCGCTGGCGGCGCCGCTTTTCCTGCCCGCGGAGGTCACGAGGCTCGTGCGCGTCGCTCTTGAGGCTGACATCACAATCTTTGACACAGCGCCCTCTTATGGCGCCGGTGAGGCGGAGCGTCGGCTGGGCGCTGCCTTGCGCGGACGAGACGACGTGGTCGTGATGACCAAGGCTGGAGTTGAAGCGCGCGGCGTGATGAAGCGGCAGCGCGACTTCAGGCCAGGGTCGATCGTGCGAAGCGTCGAGGCATCCCTGGCGCGTTTGGCGCGGGAACGGATTGATGTCTTATGGCTGCATGGGCCGGCGCCTGGTGAGCTGACAGATGAGCTGTTGATCGCGCTTGAGCGTCTCGCCACCGACGGCAAAGTGCTTGGCGTCGGCGTCGCCACCCGGGACCTGGGGGTTGCCGCCTTGGCCGCCAAGGGGCCCTTTTCAGCGCTTATGGCGCCAAGCCACCAGCACAGTTTTCAGTTACCGGAGTATCGAGGCGACCTTACGGTTTTTGGCATCGAATGCCTGATCAACGTGGCTCGCCCACAAGGCGCGCAGTTCAGCCGAAGCTCTTTGTGGAAATCGCTCAGGTCTTTGGCGCAGAACGCGGTGCCGGGCGCGTCAATGGCGATGGAGCCGCCTGGTACCGCCCCACTTGCAGCGCAAGACGCGTTTCGCCAAGCGTTTGAGGGGGCTCGTTGCGATGTTGTCGTCGCAACGAGCACCAAGGGCGGGCGCATTCGGCAGAACAGTGAGATCTGTCGCTCGCGCATGACCGTCTGAAAATCCTTCAGCATAATGATGAAATGGGCCTTCGCTGAGCCTGTTCAGCGCCGGTGTTTGTAAGTCAGCTCGCGGCGCGACCTCAAGACGATCGTGAGCGTGTTGAGCGAGGCGTGCCGATCACCTCAAGGCGATATCCCCTAGGCGCGTCGCGGCGTGAGAGTGTCATAGGCAAGACGCCGCCAATGCGGTAGATACCATGGAACTGATCCTCAACAATGATCGCTGAGGTGGGGGTGGAGTTGCGGCCGATCAATCCGCGTCGTCAGACGAGCGTCACTCGATCGCTTGCCATGGTGATGGAGCGCGGTGGTGCGTGACTCATCCAAAAGCGCTGATCCCCAATCGGATGAACACAGCAATATGTCAGAAGATGTGGCCAGCGGTGGATCTCGCGATCGTCGGCCCGCGGCGGACAAAAGCGACGACGTTCTTTCTCTTTACAAGGAGCATGCGGCGCCGTTGGTCGCCGGCATGAGAAAAATGTTCGGCCCCGGTCCTCCCGATCCAGAAGACGTTGCGCAGCAAGCCTTTCAAAAGCTGCTGGAGCGGGGTGATCTTGAATCCATCTCCAACGTGCGAGCCTTTATCTGGCGGACGGCGCGCAACATCATCATCGATGATCGCCGCTCGCGCGATACGCGCGACAAGTACGATTTCGAAGTCGAGCAGATTTTCTTTCCGTTGAAGGACGACGTTTTGACGCCTGAACACGTCTTAGTAGCGAAAGAACAGCTCGAGGCAGTGAAAACAGTGCTCCGAAACATGCCTGAAAGGCGCCGACGCGCCCTGATCCTGCATCGCGTCGAAGGTCTATCGATTGTCGAGGTCGGCAGGCGACTGGGTATCGCTCGGCCGAGCGCTTCTGCCCATGTGGCGAGAGCGATGGCTGATTTGAGCACGATTTTCATCGATAGAGAGGACGGCCTGTCGACATGACCGTGTACGATGAAAAACGTCGCGCTGCGATTCTCGAAAAGGCGCATCACTGGCATCTCCGGCTGAGCGAAGCAGATGCGGATGAGGCTGATCGATCGGCCTTCGACGCTTGGCTCAAGGCGGATCCGCAGCACAGTGAGCTTTACGATTTCGCGGTCACGATGCACCATGCGGTTGGCAGTCTAAGGACAGGAGATTTGGATCGTGACATGCTGGAGGCCTCGTGGCCCGAGCGTGCGATTCAACTCAAAGACTCCGTGAGCCGTGCATTTTCAAACGTCGGAGCGCGTTTGGTGGCACTCGGCGGGGCAGCGCTCTCAGCAGCTCTCGTGTTTGTGGTGTTCTATGGCGAGCAAGGCACGCAGCCGATCGGCGAGGATACCGTCATTGCGAGCTTTGAGACAGTCAACGGAGCAACCGAGCTTGTCAGTTTTGAAGACGGATCCACGGCTGTCCTTGGCGCCGCAAGCCAGATCAATGTCACTTTCTCGAACATGGAGCGGCGCGTCACGCTGATTGAAGGCACGGCTTTTTTTGATGTCGCTTCAGATCAAGAACGCCCTTTCGTCGTGGAAGCTGGCGATATGCGGGCAACGGCGCTCGGGACCGCGTTTGATGTCAGGCGCGTTGCGGACGTGATGCGGGTTGCTGTGGCCGAGGGCGATGTCGAGGTGAGCTACCCCTTGATGCGCAACGGCAACCCCACAAATTTCAGGACACGGCACGTCCTCACCGTCGGACACCAGGTGACAGCAACGCCGACATCGGGGTTGGAGCAGGTGCGGCCCATCGCGACCGAAGCGATCGGCGCCTGGCGCGATGAGCGGCTCCTTTATGACGGCGTCTCTCTTGCCGAATTGGTCGCTGATGCGAGCCGCTACACCCGCGTGCCGGTGAGAATTGATCCCACAAGCGAGACCATCGGTGCCATCCGGGTGCGGGGGTCGTTCAGATCAGACGATATCGACGCCATGCTGGTCACGCTTGCTGAGATCTATCCCATTGATATTGATCGCAGTTATCAAGACGCCATCTACATCCGCGATCGTTCTGATCGGCAGGACTGATCGCAGCATCTCAATTTTTTCAGATTTTTTTCATTCTCAGGCTACGTTTCGCCGCCCCCGCGCGTCTTAGTCGTATGGTGCGGATGATTATCATTCGCCAGTCTGATTGGGCGGAAGGGTTTCCAAGTGGGGCGTATCTCAAAAAGTGTATTCCAGAAAACGATAGCGGCTGCGTGTGTCTCTTCACTCGCTGTGATGACGGCTGCTCCGATGGCTATGGCCAAGGCCCCACTGGCCGCACAATCGTCTCAATCGATCGATATACCGGCGGGTGCGTTGGGCGATGTGCTGCTGTCGATCAGCACCGCTTTTGACGTCAATGTCATCGTCGACGAACCCCTGGTCGAGGGCAAAACGGCGCCGAGAATCATAGGTGCAATGAGCGTCGAGGATGCGCTGCTCCGGGCTCTGGAAGGCAGTGATCTCGTGATCGGGCGATCAGCAAGTGGCGCGTTCATCATTGCTGAGCGGCAACGGGGCGCGGGCGCGACACAGACAGGCGACCTTCTCATTGTTCAGGGAACGAAGCTTGCCAACAGCGTCCAGGAAACGGACACGTCGGTTGAGATTTTCACTGAAGAGCGTTTGGACCGTGAGGAGATTGTTGATCTTTCGAACCTGCTCTTGCGGGTCCCCAACGTGACCACCGGTTCAGGACTCGGCAATGACTTTTCTATTCGCGGTATTGGTCGGACCGGGGCAACGGGCGCGGGCACAGGGATCGCCTCGAACGTTTATGTTGACGGTGCGCCTCTCTCGGTCAACGCGCTGCTCCGTGGCCCCGTGCCGCTCTGGGATGTTGCGCAGACGGAGGTTCTTCGTGGACCTCAGTCGACCGTACAGGGACGGAATGCCTTGGCCGGCGCTATCGTGATCACGACAAATGATCCAACCTACGAGCCAGAGGCGAAGTTCCGCGCAACCTATGGCCGCTTTGACACCTATCAGCTCGCAGGCGCCATCAGTGGGCCCATCATTCCAGGGCAAGTCGCCGCCCGTATCGCCGTCGACTATCAAGAGACGGATGGCTTCATCGAAAACACCATCGTCAACAGGCAGGCAGACCGTCGAGAGTCGATCCTTGTGCGCGGCAAGCTGCTGATCGAGCCAGACGCCTTGCCCGGCTTTGTCAACAAAGTGACGATCGACTATCAGGATGCAGAGGGTGGTGAAAACTCACCGCGTGTGACCACCAATTTTGGCGTTACCGATCCAGAGTTTGTCGATTTTGACTTCTACGATCTCGAAGCGACCGGTTCTTTTCCAAACAACAGCACAGAGGCATTTCGTGTTGTTAACGACGCGGCCTACGATCTCAGCGAAGATTGGACCGTACGCAATATCCTGACCTACGAGACGACGGATGTCAGCCGTGTCTTCGGGATTTTGGGAGACTTTGAAGCTTTTGGTTCGTTTGCGGACAATGGTTCAGAGAGCGATGTGTTCTCAGCCGAAACGCGATTCGAATTCGACTATGATCGATTTAGAGGTTTCCTCGGCGGGTACTACTACGACGAAGAAAGCTCTAATTTTGCCAATAACTTCAATCCAGTGCCCGATGCCTCGTCTGTTATCCTCGCGGTTGCGCCAGTCGAGAGCCTCTTGGTTCTTGAATCGGGTGGTCAGACCGAGATCGAAAACTTTGCGGCGTTCGGACAACTCGAATGGGATATGACTGATCGCTGGCGGCTGAACTTGGGCTTCCGCTACGACAATGAAGAGGTCACGGCGTCCAGTGACCCTCTCATCGCCACCGTCACGCCAGAAACTTGTCTGGCCACCGTCCCCGGCGTGATTGTTCAAGCACCTTTCCCCACGATCGATTTGCCTTGTCAGGCGCTTGCCGATCTGATCCTCGGTGATGGGAGTGTTGACCCTGAAAACTCGGAACGCTTCGACGCGTTTCTGCCCAGGGCTGCTTTGACCTACTTCTTCGGCGATGATCATTCCGTATTTGTCTCTTATCAGCGTGGCTACCGTGCAGGCGGGTCTCAATTCGTTCTCACCCCGGGTGCTGCGGGAGGGCCAAACGTCACCGTCTTGAACACCTATGATCCGGAATATCTGGATACCTTTGAGATCGGTACCCGTACGGTCTGGCTTGATGGAGCGCTGACGGTCAACGCTAACGCTTTTTATTCATCCTACACGGATCAACAAGTCTTGCTTCGTGGTCCTATTGAGGAAATCGCATCGCTTGATGATACGATCGAAAACGCTGGCGAGTCGACGATCTATGGTGCCGAGTTCTTAATCGACTACACGCCGTATACAGACTTAAATATGTTTGCCAGCATCGGTCTTTTGAAAACAGAGTTCGACGACTTTGAGTTCGCGACGACGGGGCCTTTTGAGAATTTCAACGGCAATGAGTTCCCGTTCGCACCCAATCTCACCTACACTCTTGGCGCTAATTATGATCATAAATCAGGCGTTTACGCGAATGCTACGTTCACCTACACCGGAAGCCGTTTCTCCGAACCCGCCAATTTGGACGGCGATGACTTCACCCAAGCGTTTGACGATGAGGGCCTTGATCCCGCCTTTGGCGCCACGTTGACCAATGAGCTTGAAAGCTATGAGGAGCTGACGCTGCGGCTGGGATATCGCAACGATCGTATCAACGTCTTTGCTGCGGGTACCAATCTTCTCGGCGTCGAAGAGCTGAGGAGCATCGCCTATGGTACTGTCAACTCTGAAACGGGCGCGGTGGACCTACGGGATGACAGCCTGAGTGGCCTGCTTATCCGACCCCGGTCGTTCCGGGTTGGTGTTGAGGTCAGCTTCTGACGACAGAGATAGGCCACGCTCGATGCTCATCTTGGACACAGCTCTGTTGCGATTGAGATCAGCAGCAGAGCGGCTTTTTGATCGTCTCGGTCATATTCGGTTTAAAGAGCGCTCTGGTTCACCCAAAAAGAGCGCCCGTCGGCGGCTATACGATCTGCATGCCTGGGTCGGCTTTCATCTCGCGGTGATCATGGCCGTGGTGCTCGCCACAGGAACCTTCGCAACAATTGCGGACGAGCTCGATTGGTTGGTCCAGCACGACATGCGCGTGATGCCCCAAGGCGAGAAGGTCTCATGGGAGGAGATGGTTGAGGCGATCGAAGCCTATGATCCCGGGCTGACGGTCATGATGATAATGCAAGGTGAGGCGAGTTACTTTGCTTACAGAGCGTCTGTCATTGGCGACGATGGTATCTATAAGTTCGTGCACGTAAACCCATGGACAGGGGAAGTTACTGGCGAGACGGGCAATTTTACCTTTCAGTATTTACTGCGAAATTTGCATCGTTATCTGCTCCTGCCGAAGGTCTTCGGGCTCACGATCGTCAGCTCGATGGCGATCATTCTTGCGATTTCTCTTTATACCGGTCTCAAAACCTCGAGAAATTGGCGTACGCTGATGACAAGAGTCCGGTTTTCAAAAGGCGCGAGAACAGCAATCGGCGACGCCCATAAGGCAGCGGGCCTATGGAGCATTTGGTTTTTTGTCCTGATTATCGTGACCGGGATTTGGTACTATGCCGAGTTTCTCGGCAAAGACTTTGAGCCCACATATACGCAGCTGACCGATGAAACGGCCGCAAGCTACGGCGATATCATGGTGGATCCGCCCGTGTCGGACATCGTTCAAGCCGCACAAGCCGCATATCCCGAGCTCAACATCACGGGCATCGGGTTTGGTGTCGTCAACCGGCAGCCGATCATGGTCGATGGTCGTGTTGGCAACCCGATCGTCCGGCCACGCGCCAATCGCGTTTATCTTGATCCGATGACGCTGGATGTTATCAGGGTCCAACGATCGAAGGAACTGGGTTGGGTCCAATGGCTCAATCAGATTGTGGATCCCTTGCATTTCGGTTCTTTCGGTGGCCTGCCGATCAAACTGATTTGGTTCACCTTTGGCCTCTTCATGACGGGCCTCTCCGTGAGCGGTGTTTGGCTCACATGGAAGCGGGTGAAATCGACAAAGGCGAGCAGTATGCAGATCGGTGCATTACCGATCATGCTTGTGGCGGTGGTGCTGGCATTCCTTCATTTCACCGCTATGCGCCTGCCTGTCATGGCTGGCTTCGACATCATTGGGCCTGCGTTGTTCGTCATCGGACTTTTCCTCATCGGAGGAGCGGCCATTGGCGGCGCCGCGATGATACGACGACTGAGAACATCGCCGCGGCCAATGGTCAAGAACGCCCTGGCTTTGGTTGCGGTCGGTCTCACGGCGGGCGGCGGGATCTATGCCGCTAGTTTTCACGATCCCTTTGCCGAACGTCATGAGCTCACCCTCGGGGTCCAACAG
>JBCDLG010000014.1:0-40694 GCA_038745625.1 Pseudomonadota bacterium
ACCGCAGGAAGGTCGTCCTCTAACTCCGTACGGAGATCAAGCGTATGCTTCCACGATCCGCGGCTGATCGTGATGGCTGTGTCGATCGCCTCGTTAACGTCGGTCGCGATCTTGTTCTGATCGCCAGGATTGACCAGCGACTTGATCGATCGAACGATGGCTGAGATGCTCTCAACACCGAGCATGGAGTCGCTGATGGCTGAGGGGAGATCCTCCACCAGAAAATCGACCTCATTCGCGGTCGAGAACGTCTTGATTTCTTCATAGCGACTGCGGAGCACATCATCGCCCTCGATCAGCTCGCTTAGCTTTTGGTAGCGATGAACCAGGCCAATCAGAATGTCGGTCTGGCTCGAGAGATACCGCAAGTTATCGCCTATGAACTGAACCGGCGTGTTGATTTCGTGGGCGATTCCGGCGGCAAGCTGCCCGACCACTTCGAGGCGTTGCGAGATCGTTTCTGAGGCCTGTGGCGGACTCAAGGCTTCTTCTTTCCGCATCGGATTGTCCATAGGGGTGCTCCTCGCTGCATTCGGACGACGCCATTCAACCCAGGGTTACAGTTCTGGGAAAAATTATCCGGAGGTTGAGGAAACAAACAGTGAGCGGACGTGGTTAACAACGCCGCGAGCATCCGCGGGGACGAACGCGGAGCCCGCCACGGATGATCAGCTTTGGGCGGCTTGCGGTTTGTCTAGCCCGCCAAGGCGAGCAGATTGGCAATGGCAAGGCCGATCAGCGATAGCGAGCTGAGGGCAAAGAGCGCGAACCGCACAGGGATGAAGTTCACGAGCGCCTGATAGATGCTGTGGGCGACGCGCAAGATGACATAGGCCCAGGCCATCGCGACCGCGAAACCCGCCTCGTTGCCTGCCAAATGGGTGTAAAGAGCAAGCGCGTAGAAAATCACCGGCTGCTCATGCAGGTGGTTGTAGTTATCCGCCACCTGACGAACGTTGCGCGGCAGCACGTCCATCTCGGACTTTTCTTTCATTTTGGCTGGATCAATACCCGCCTTTTGCATGGCCGGAATGCGGGTGGCGTACATCCACATCCACATCACCAATGACCAGCTGGCCAGGATCAGAACCGGCGTTAGCGTTGAGCCCATCTCGTCAACTCCCTTTTCTTTTGCCGTGTGCGTACCAGGCGTCGCACCGTTTGTCGCGTTCTGGTGTGCGGCGATCTTGACCCGCTGGGCCCTCCGCGCAGACTGGTGAGGCAAGAGGGAAGTGAAACCATGCGCATCTTACATCTGCTCGCTGCTCTGCCATGGGTGTTCGCGCCCGCTTGGGCCGAGGTGATCTCGTCGAGTGAGACCGGTTTCACCCTCCGCCATCAGGCCGTGTCGCCTCAGTCGCCGGGGGACGTTTGGGAACGCCTGATGAACCCCGCCGCGTGGTGGGCAGACGATCACACCTATTCAGCCGACGCTTCCAACATCGCGCCGCTCGGCGAGGCAGGTTCCTTGTGGCGTGAGGACTGGGAGACAGGCTCTGTCGTTCATGGCCGGGTGCTGCTGGTCAAAGATGGCGAGGAACTCGTCCTCTCGGCCCCCTTCGGCCCGCTTCTCTATACGGGTGCTGAGTGCATTTGGTCCATCAAGCTCGCGCCGGGCGAGAACGGCGGTACACAGATCACCTCGTCCCACACGGTGGTTGGCGGACCGGGTACGGGCCTTCAAGCTCTCGCGCCTGCTGTCGACTTTGTGATGGGCCAAGGGATCGCCAGTCTGGCTGCCACCGAGTAGACCACGTCTGACACAGGGCGTGGGGCGGGTATGCTTTTTGAAACCATAGCTGCAGCGAGCGGCTTCCTTACCGATATGGAGGGGAACTGGTCCGGTGCGCTGCAGTACCGAGACTATCAGTCAGACAAGCTTGTCGAGATCCCGGTCTCGGTTGAGAACGAGCTCCATGGGTCTCTCGTCATCAGCAAGCTCGCCTTTACTGACCCAGGTCAGATTGTTCATCGGGTGTCGGTTTTGTCCTACGATGGGGACACAGGATCAGTCTTTGAGGCCTATATCCGCGACGGCGGGGCGGAGCGGTTTGAGAGCAGCTACACAATCGAAGAAGCGGGCGATGGTTGGGTGATCACCAGCACAAGGGAAGGCCGCGACGGAGATTCGCCAGCGCTGGTCCGCGATGTCACGACATTCTCAGGGAACCAGCTGGTCACTGAGCGCACTGTCGATCCCGTTGATGATGATCAGGACGGCTTTCTCTTTCGAAATCGGATCGTACTGACGCGAGAATAACGCCCGCTCCGTCATTGGCGGCAAACCATTTGCGTGACGACGTCTGCGCCCCTAACTCCCGGCGCTATGACCCAGACCGTCAACGATATCCGCCGCACGTTTTTGAGCTTTTTCGAGGGCCGCGACCACCTCGCGGTGCCGTCTGCGCCGCTGCTGCCGCAATCGGACCCGACCTTGCTCTTCGTCAATGCGGGCATGGTGCCGTTCAAGAACATCTTCACCGGCAAAGAGACCCCGCCGGGATTGCGTGCGACCAGCTCGCAAAAATGCGTGCGGGCGGGGGGTAAGCACAACGATCTCGATAATGTCGGGTACACGGCGCGCCACCACACCTTCTTTGAGATGCTCGGCAACTTCTCGTTTGGCGACTACTTCAAAGAGGAGGCGATCGACGCGGCCTGGAGCCTGGTGACCAAGGAGTTCGGCATCGATCCGTCGAAACTGCTCGTCACGGTCTACCACACCGACGAGGAAGCCGTTGCGCATTGGAAAGCGATTGCTGGCCTGCCGGACGAGAAGATTATCCGTATCGCGACGGCAGACAATTTTTGGTCGATGGGTGATACGGGTCCATGTGGTCCGTGCTCTGAGATTTTCTACGATCACGGTGAGGGAATCCCCGGCGGTCCTCCGGGCAGCCCGGATGAGGATGGCGACCGTTTCATCGAGATTTGGAACCTCGTCTTCATGCAGTTCGACCAGCAACCAGGCGGTGAACGGGTGGAGCTGCCCAAGCCCTCGATCGATACAGGCATGGGGCTCGAGCGGATCGCGGCCGTCTTGCAGGGCGTGCATTCGAATTATGAGATTGATCTTTTCCGTAAGCTGATCGGTGCCTCGGTTGAGTTCACAGGGCGGAAGGAAGAGGGTGAGGACGCAGCGGCCCACCGCGTGATCGCCGATCACCTCCGGTCGTCGGCGTTTCTGATTGCCGATGGTGTGACCCCGTCGAACGAAGGTCGCGGCTATGTCCTGCGCCGGATCATGCGCCGCGCGATGCGCTATTCGGCGAGCCTGGGCGCGAAAGATCCGCTGATGCATCGCCTGGTGCCGACCCTCGTTGCTGAAATGGGTGCTCAGTATGGCGAGCTTCACCGCGCTGAGACCTTGATCACCGATACGCTGCGCCTTGAGGAAGAAAAGTTCGCGGGGCTTCTGGATCGCGGGCTCAAGCTGTTGGCGGAAGAGACGTCCAAATTGAGTGACGGCGGCGTGCTACCGGGCGAGGCGGCGTTCAAGCTCTACGACACCTATGGCTTCCCGCTCGACCTCACCGAGGACGCACTGCGCCGCGACGGCTTTGGTCTTGATACCGAGGGATTTGCGGCGGCCATGCAAGCGCAGAAGGCGCGCGCCCGGGCGAGCAGCCAGTTTGCTGGCCAGGCGGGTGACGACAAGATTTGGTATGACCTTGCCGATGATCTGGGCTCGTCTGAATTCACCGGCTACACCCAGCTGCGTACAGCTGGGTCCCTGACAGCGATCATCAAAGACGGCGAGAAGGTCGAGAACGCCTCGGCTGGTGACGAGATCATGTTCCTTGCCAATCAAACGCCGTTCTATGGCGAGAGCGGCGGGCAGTGCGGCGATGCTGGCGACGCGTCGACCGAAGCGGGCGCAAAGGTCGTGATCACCGACACCAAGAAGAAGCATGGCCTCCATATCCATGTCGCAAAAGTGATCGATGGAACACTGACGATCGGTGAAGAGATCGATCTCCGCGTTGATGGCGCGCGGCGGGACCGGGTGAAGAGCAACCACTCGGCAACGCACCTCGTCCACGCGGCTCTGCGTAACATCCTTGGCGAGCACGTCACGCAAAAGGGCAGCTTTGTCGGCCCCGATGGTTTCCGTTTTGACTTCTCCCACCACCAGGGGATGAGCCGGGAGGAGATCGACACTGTCGAGGCGGAGGTGAACGCGGTGATCCGTCAAAATGCTGAGGGCCATGTTGCCCTGATGCCCTATGACGATGCAATCGAAGCAGGCGCCATCGCGCTCTTCGGAGAGAAGTACGACGACGAGGTGCGGGTGTTGAGCCTCGGTCAGGCGCTCAACGACAATGCACCGTACTCGGTGGAACTTTGCGGCGGTACTCACGTTGATCGCTCGGGCGATATCGCGCTTTTTGTGATCACCTCAGAAGGCGCCGTGGCGTCAGGCATTCGGCGGATCGAGGCTGTAACAGGCGAGGCCGCGCGTGCCTATTTCAAGACGCAAACCGCGGCGGCGATGAACGCTGCGGGCGCCTTGAAGACCAAGCCGGAAAAACTCACCGACCGAATTGCCGCGCTTCAAGACGAAAAGAAGGCGCTCGAGAAACAGCTCGTCGAGGCCCGCAAGAAGGCGGCTATGGGCGGCGGTGCTCCGAAGACTGAGGATATCGGCGGTGTGTTTGTCACAGCGGCTGTGCTCGACGGTGTGCCGCCGAAAGAGCTCCGTGGACTGATCGCCGAGGCGTTGAAAGCGAACGACAACGCGGTGGCTGCCTTCGTCTCGACCAATGACGGCAAAGCCTCGGTCTCAGTTGGCGTCAAAGGCGTGACCGAGATGCTGCCGGCGCCGGATCTTGTGAAGCTCGCGGTTGAAGCCCTCGGCGGCAAGGGCGGTGGCGGCAAACCCGATCTTGCCCATGGCGGCGGTCCAGATGCTTCGCAGGCGGATGCTGCCGTCGCGGCAATCAAAGACCGAATCGCCGCGGCTTGATCGAACAACGGAAGGAAAGCCTCTCGATATGACGGATATTGGTGTTCGCTTTGAACAGAACGGCGGTTGGGGGGTCATCACGCTTGATCGCCCTAAGGCGCTGAACAGCCTGACGCTCGCTATGTGCTCCGCAGTGCAGGACCAACTATCGGCGTGGGCTGACGACGATGGTGTGCAAGCTGTCCTGATTGAAGGGGCAGGGGACCGCGCTTTTTGCGCGGGCGGGGATATCCGTTGGCTGACAGAAACGGCGAAGAATGATCCGCTTGAGGCGGCTTCATTCTTCCGTGTAGAGTATAAGCTCAATAACTATATCGCCCACTATCCTAAGCCCTATATCGCGCTAATCGACGGCATTTGCATGGGCGGCGGTGTTGGTTTGTCGGCCACGGCGGATCGGCGGATCATGACCAAACGCACCGTCTGGGCGATGCCGGAATGCGGCATTGGCCTGATGCCAGATGTGGGCGCGAGCTATTTCCTCCGCCAATTGCCGGGAGGTCTGGGGATGTATCTGGCGCTCACCGGAACGCGAATGACCGGCGAGGAGTGTCTCGCGGGCGAGCTTGCAACGCATACGGTCGATGAGGCGCAGTTGGGTGAGATCCGCGCGGCGCTCTTGGGCGCTGATCTCGCAGGCGACGTCACCGCAGCCGTCGACGCCATCATCGATCCCTACACCATCACGCCGAAGGGCCCGTATCTCGATAACCGCGAGGCGATTGACGCGCTGTTTTTGAAGGTACCAAGCTTAGATGCGCTGTTTGAGCGGCTTGAGAGCGCCGGAGATTTCGGCGCCAGGGCGCTTGAAGCGATCCTGCCAGGCTCTCCCACCAGTCTGGCCCTCACCCTGCGTCTTTTGAACGAGGCGCCGGAGGCCTTTTCGGACTGCATCATCCGCGAGTTCTGCGTGGCCGCGCACCTCATGGAGGGGCCTGATTTCCTGGAAGGCGTACGGGCGCAGATCATCGACAAGGATCGCAAGCCTCGGTGGAGTCCGGCGGATCTCAGCGCGATCGAGCCCGGCGTCATCGACCGCTATTTCGAGACACCATCGGATGGGCCTCTCGCGCTGGCCTGATGCCCCCATCTATGATAGTGACACACAGGATGTCACAAATGGGTTTGCGCAATGGATGTATCGACGGCAAAGATCGTGGTCTTCGGCCTCTTTGTTTCTGTCGGCCTTCTTGAAGCTCTGCGGAGCGGCTTTCTGAGCAAGGATGGACAAAAACCCGGTGACCTCGCCGCCGACGGCACCGCCTATGTCGTGCTCTCGTTCTTGGTGGTGCCGGGCGTCTTTGTGTTTGTGAATGCGATGCTGGGGATCTTTGCGCCCGAAGCGTCGGGCGCTTGGGCCCATTGGCCGTTCGCCGTGCAGCTGCTGATGCTCGCGATCTTTGACGACATGATGCAGTACTGGTGGCACCGCGCTTCGCACACGTTCCCCTGGCTCTATGGGCTCCATCGCGGCCATCACGAAGCGGGCTATATGTCCGTACGCATCGTTTATCGCAACAACATGTTCTACTACGCGTTGATGCCGTCAATCTGGTTCTCGGCCGCGCTCGTCTATATGGGCTTTGGTTGGTCTTATGCCCTGTTCCTGATCGTCAAGCAGACGGTGATCTTTGGCGCCCATTCTGATCTCAAATGGGACCGGTTCCTTTACCGCAATGCGTGGCTGAGCCCCGTTGCGTGGGTGGTCGAGCGGGTGATCTCGACGCCGTCCACCCACTTCATGCATCACGGCAAGCATCTTGCGGACGGGATCACCCATTACAAAGGCAATTTCGGCAATCTCTTCTTCTTCTGGGATGTGCTTTTTGGGACTGCCAAAATCACGCGTCAGTATCCAGAAGAGTTTGGCACCGAAAACCTGGCCCCTGTCTCGTGGCAGCGCCAGATCTTCTCGCCGCGCGGGGCGGGGGTAGAACCCGAAACCCCCGCGTCTCTGCAACCCGCCGAGTGACCTTGGCTTAGGCGCACCGCCGCGCTACCGGCTCCTTCAAAGATTGAAGGAGACGCCTGATGACGATCGATCACAAAGTCCGCGCCCACCCGTCCAAGGACAAGCTGCCCCGCGACGAGCAGCTGGCCTGGAAAATCGCGGAGGTTGCAGCCGACGCCGTGGAACCGGACGCCGATGCCACGGAGATGGTGATCAACCGCATCATCGATAACGCGTCGGTGGCGATCGCTTCGGTCAATCGTGGCCCGATCAAAACGGCGCGGGCGCAGGCGCTGGCCCATCCGCGGGCAGGCGGCGCGACCCTGTTCGGTCTTCCAGAGGGCCAGGGCGTTGCGGCTGAGTGGGCCGCCTGGGCGAACGGTACCGCCGTGCGTGAGCTCGACTTCCACGATACCTTCCTGGCTGCCGACTATTCGCACCCGGGGGACAACATCCCGCCGGTCCTCGCCGTTGCTCAGCAGAAAGAGCGTTCCGGCCAAGACCTCCTGCGCGGGATCCTGACCGGCTATGAGATCCAGGTCGCGCTGGTCAAAGGCATCTGTCTCCATGAGCACAAGATTGACCACATCGCGCATATCGGGCCGTCTGCGTCGGCGGCCGTCGGTACTCTGATGGGTCTGCCTTCCGAGGTGATCTTCCAAGCGGTGCAGCAAGCGCTTCACTGCACGGTGACCACGCGTCAGTCGCGCAAAGGCGAGATCAGTTCGTGGAAGGCTTTCGCGCCTGCCTATGCCGGCAAGCAGGCTATTGAAGCCGTCGACCGGGCGATGCGCGGTGAAGGTGCTCCGTCTCCGATCTATGAAGGCGAAGACTCCATCATCAGCTTCATCCTCAATGGCCGGACCTCGCGTGACCAGGGCGGTAGCCCTTATGAGCCGACCTACACGATCCCGCTGCCAGGCGCGGGGGAGGCGAAACGCCAGATCCTCGACACCTACACCAAAGAGCACTCCGCTGAGTATCAGAGTCAAGCGTTGATCGACCTTGCCTTCGATATGGGTCCGAAGATCCGCGATGCGGGCGGCTTTGACAATGTGAAGTCGATTGTTCTGCATACTTCGCACCACACCCACTACGTGATTGGTACAGGCTCCGGTGATCCGCAGAAGATGGACCCCAAGGCTTCGCGTGAGACCCTCGACCATTCGATCATGTACATCTTCGCGGTCGCTCTTCAGGATGGCGAGTGGCACCACGTTCGCTCTTATGCGCCAGAGCGGGCCCAGCGCGAGGATACTGTCCGTCTATGGCATAAGATCGAGACGACGGAGGATCCTGAATGGACCCGCCGCTACCACAGCCAGGATCCCAAGACCAAAGCGTTCGGCGCCAAGGTCGTGGTGACGATGAATGACGGCACGGTGCTGGAAGATGAGAAGGCCCTGGCCAATGCGCACCCTGACGGCGCGCGTCCTTTCGAACGGGAGCACTATATCGGCAAGTTCCGGACCCTGACGGATGGCATTCTGGAGGCCTCGGAAATCGAACGGTTCCTGGATCTGGTGCAGAACCTACCGAACCTCTCAGCAGCTGATGTGCGGGCCCTCAACCCAGTCGTGGACGCATCAAAAATTGAGACCAACACGGCGCAAGGCCTGTTCTAAGAAAAGGGGAACAAAGGCTGGCGACATGCCAGCCTTTGTTCATCGCTTTGGCTGCACCGCTCGGACGAGCAGCCACAAGACAATGATCCCGGCACCGAGCATCGCAATTTGAAGAGGGCTGAGCCCCAGGCTCGTATAGCCCAGCGTGTTCGCGGCATAGAGCGAACCCGCATCGAGGATCGCGGCCAAGAGGACCAGCAGCGCGGGCTGGCCCCGATGAAACAGCGTCTGGACGAACGCCACGATCAGCAACGGGCTTGAAACCGCCAAAAGCGCCGCTGGGACGAGGCCAGCATCCGCATAGCTCGTGATCAGCGGATCGGCGCCTGACAGCAAGTCATAGATGTAAGGGTTGGTGAACGACGTAATGAACAGCGTCGGCACAATCATGTGGGCAGGCAACGCCAGCAAGACCAGCAGTGCAACGACGAGACGACCAATGAAACGCATCAACATTCCCCAGATGTGTTGAACCAATGTCCTGCCACGAAACCGTGCGCCATCCCAGCCTAAAGCGTTCTGCGGTATCGTGCTTGACGAACGCCGCCCGCTGATGCACCAAAGACTACGAGTGTAGTCATTGGTGGGCCTCATGCTTAAGATCTCCGGTCTTGTGACAGCCATCCTCACAGCGACCGCCGCAGAACAAACGCCTGTCGCCCTCTCAGAAGGCGTCACCGTCACACGCGAAGACACGATCTTTGAACGGAGGAACGGTGACACTTATGCCGCCGAAGAGATCAAGATGATGGTGCCAGCGCGGTGGGGCGTGGACGACAACGCGCAGATGCAGGTCAGCATGATCCGTTTGCCCGCTGTCAATCCGCGCGGCCTTCCCCCGGTGATCTATCTCGCTGGTGGGCCCGGCGGCTCTGGCACCGGGACGGCGAGGGTTCGGCGTTGGCCGCTTTTTGATGGGATGCGCCAGGTGACGGACGTCATCCTGCTTGATCAGCGCGGCACAGGAATCTCCGGGCGGCCACGGCGGTGCGTGAGCTCCGTTGGGTTTGGTCCCAGCGATGTTATCGACGAAGACTTGCTCTCGACAAGGACGAATGAAGCCTTCCGTGAGTGCCTCACGTTTTGGGATGCGGAAGGGATCGATCTTCGCGCTTACACGACGGCAGAGAGTGCGGCCGACATCGCTGCGGTTGCTGATCTCTTTGGCGGCAAAGTGAGCCTTGTCGGCATCAGCTACGGTAGCCACCTGGCGCTGGCGACGCTGAAGGCGCATGCGGACAAAATTGACCGTGCGGTGCTGGTCGGTGTCGAAGGGCTTAACCAGACGGTGAAGCTCCCCGCGCGGGTCGACGACTATCTGGAGCGCTTGCAGGCAGCGGTGGATCAAGATCCCGCAGCGAAAGAGCGGTATCCGGACATTGTTGCGTTGCTCAATCGTGTCATTACCAACATGGATGATGAGCCCGCGACTGTCGTCACTGCTGAAGTGGATGGCGAGCCGAAAACGAGGGTCTTCACCGGCGATATGGCGCGTCTTGCGATCAGCTCGTCGGTATCTGACCCATGGGCGGTCCGGAGGCTGCTGGATGCGTTCTGGCGGGCGGATGAGGAAGGTGACTATCAAGGCTTTGCCCGTTTGGGCGAGCGGGTTCCCGATCAGATATCGCTCGATGCCATGTCGACAGGCATGGACCTCGCCTCTGGCATCACGCCGCCACGTCTGCGCCGGGTTGAGGCCCAGGCCGAGAAGGCGACGGTGGGGATCACCCATAACTTTCCGATGCCGAGCCTTCTTGAGGCTGGTGCGGCGTATCAGTTGTCAGACAGCTTCCGGTTCAAACCGCGCGGTGACACGCCGATCCTGGTCTTCTCAGGCACGCTGGATGGCCGCACCTTCCCCGAGGCGGGCCGTGAAGCAACATCGGGCCTCCGGAAAAACCGCGGCATCGTCACGGTGGAGAACGCGGGCCACAACCTGTTCCTCGACCATCCGGACATCATTCCCAGCATTGTGCGGTTCTTGGAGGGCGAGGAGATTCCATCCCAGGACTTGACCGCGGATCTGCCGTCTTTCCTGCCACGCGAGGAGTAGGGGCTTTGCTTCAAATTCTTGGCCCGTTCGGCATGGACTAGCGGCGCGAGGGGGCCGAAAGGGGGCGAAACGATGTAGAGGAGCCCCCGCCATGCTGTTCACAACCAAATCCGCAGCCCAAAAACGCGCCGATCTCCGCGAGATGCTTGGCGACGGCAAGCTCCATGCCTTCCCTGGCGCGTTCAACCCGCTCTGTGCGCAAGCCATTGAGCGCAAAGGGTTTGACGGCGTTTATGCCTCGGGCGCGGTGATCTCGGCGGATCTCTGCCTGCCTGACGTCGGCATCGCCAACCAGGCCGAATTCGTGACCCGCGGCCAGCAAATCGCCCGGGTCACTGACCTCCCCACCATTATCGATATCGACACCGGCTTCGGTGAGCCAATGTCTGCCGCCCGCACTGTGCGCCTGATGGAGGAGGCGGGTCTCGCGGCTTGTCACATTGAAGACCAGTTGATGCCAAAGCGCTGCGGCCATCTCGACGGTAAAGAGGTCGTCGACAAAGAGGCGATGGTGCAGCGAGTCCGCGCTGCTGCGGCGGGCCGGACCGATCCGAACTTCGTGCTCATCGCCCGCTCGGATGCGCGTGCTGTCGAGGGTCTCGACGAGGCGATCGATCGGATGAAGGCCTATGTCGATGCCGGTGCCGACATGATCTTCCCCGAGGCGCTCAAAAACGAAAAAGAGTTCGAAATCGTCCGTGACGCGCTCAATGTGCCGCTCCTCGCGAACATGACGGAGTTCGGGAAGTCCCGTCTCTTTAGCCGGTCGGAGCTGGAGAATTTGGGCTACAACGTCGTGATCTACCCGGTGACGACGTTGCGCTTGGCGATGGGTGAAGCGCTCCGCGGCCTTGATCATATCAAGGCCTTTGGCGACCAGAACGGCATTCTCGACAAGATGCAGCACCGCCGCGATCTCTATGACTTGTTGCGCTACGAGGATTACAGCGCCTTTGACCAAGACCTCTTCAACTTCGAGGTCGGTGATACGCCGGACGCATGAGCGCGGAACGACCGCAGCTCCCTCAGCCGCCCTACTACGCGGTGATCTTTACCAGCATGAAGAGCGGCGAGGACGCGGCGGGATATGGAGACGCCGCCGAGCGCATGGTCGCGCTGGCGAAGACCATGCCTGGCTTTCTCGGCTTTGACACAGCCAGCGGCACGAACGGTCTTGGCATCACCGTCAGCTACTGGCGCAGTGAGGAGGACATCGCCCGTTGGCGCGCTCACCCCGAGCACGCGGCCGCTATTGCTGAGGGCCGGGGCCAGTGGTACCGCTGGTATGAAAGCGTCACGGCAAAAGTTGAGCGCGCCGTTAGCCATCAGTTACCCAAGGCGACGTGAGGCCTTTTTGCCGCCACGAACCCGCGCTACAGTCTCACAGGTGCGGAGGTGTGGATGGCGATCTCATCACATTTGATGGCGATGGTCTTGTGGACGGCTGCTGCTGCGGCCCAGCCCGTCGAGGCTGTGGTTGAGCCGGTGGAGCCGATCGAGACGACGGTCTTTTTCGACTATGGACGCAATGATCTGGGCCCCGCGGGGCTCCTTCTCGTCCGCGAGATAGCAAGCCGCGCCTTGGCGGCGGGCTACACCAAGGTGAGCATCGAAGGGCATGCCGATGCCGCTGGCCCTGAAGATCAAAACCTAGCGACTGGGCGAGAGCGCGCCGAGGCGGTGGCATCGGAGCTCATCAAAGCGGGCTTTCGGGCGCGCTATGTCGAAATTAAGTCCGCCGGTGAGGCCAAGCCGCTGCGGTCTCATGAGGATGAGCGAAGCGAGCCGCTTAACCGCCGCGCGGAGCTTATTTTTAGCCCCTAAACAATCGTTCTAAGGGCCCTCCCGTCCGTCGGCTTTGCGTGCTAGCCGCAGCCGACAAGATATAGGGAGTGACTCATGTCCGATGAGGTGAAGTACGGTCTGGCTGGTGTTTTGGCTGATGACACGGCCGTCTCGAAAGTGGTGCCGGAAACCAATTCGCTGACCTATCGCGGCTATGCCGTGCAGGACCTTGCGGTGAATGGGAGCTTTGAAGAGACCGCTTACCTCATCTGGAACAGCGAGCTGCCAACGACGGCGCAGCTCGAAGAGTTCCGCGCCAAAGAGCGGGCCGAGCGCGGCATTTCCCAGGACCTCCATGATGTGATCCGGCGCTACAATCGCGATGCTCACCCCATGGACATGATCCGCAGCTCGCTGAGCTTTGCGGGCCAAGAGGACAATGACGCCAATCTTGGCTCCGGTATGACGGCGGAGGGTTTTGATGCCCAGGGCCTCTACGACCTCAGTGTTCGGATGTATGCGCAGATCCCAGAGATGGTCGCGGCGGAATACCGCCATCGGATTGGCAAGGATCCCATCGCGTCGGACCCCTCGCTGACCTGGTCGGAGAACTTCTTCCATATGTGTTTCGGCGAGGTGCCTGCGCCGGAGGTGGTGAAGTGCTTTGATGTCTCAATGGTTCTTTATGCGGAGCATTCGTTCAATGCTTCGACTTTTGCCGCGCGGGTGATCGCGTCGACCACATCCGATATCTATTCGGCCTGCGTCGGCGGCATTGGTGCCCTCAAAGGCCCGCTCCATGGCGGAGCCAATGAGGCTGTGATGCATATGCTCACCGAGGTCGCGCAACCAGAGAACGCGAGAGAGTGGATGCTCACGGCCCTCAAAGACAAGCGGAAGATCATGGGCTTTGGCCACCGCGTCTATCGCTCCGGTGACAGCCGCGTTCCGACAATGACGGACTATTTCAGAAAAATGGTCGAGGTTGTGGATACGGATGAGGCCAAGAAGTACTGGGAGATCAGCCGTATCCTCGACGACACCATGGTCGAGGCGAAGGGCATCTATCCGAATCTCGATTTTCCAGCGGGTCCTGCCTATTACCTGATGGGTTTCCCGATCCCGATGTTCACGCCGCTTTTCGTCATGGCACGGATCACAGGCTGGACGGCCCACGTGATTGAGCAGCTTGGCAACAACAAGCTGATCCGCCCGCTATCGGCCTATGTTGGCGAAGCGCAGCGTGAGTTTGTGCCTATCGACCAGCGGTGATAGTGTAGCGGTTCGCGTCGTTCTATCCCCTTGAACTTAATGAGAATGTCTTGATGTCCAAGAACGTTATTTGTGAGGTCTCGAGCCTGTGAACACCCGTGCATCCGTGCTGACCCCCGATGGTCCGGCCGTCGTTCTTTCAAGTCTTTGCATTCTTCATTGCCTGGCACTGCCGGTGCTGGCCTCGTTGGTGCCGACATTGGGCGTGTGGTTCGATCATGAGTGGATCCACCGCGGTCTTGTGCTGCTGGCGATTCCGTTCACGGCCACAGCCCTGCTCCAGGGCGGGCTGTCCGGGAGAGCATTGGGCTTTGCGATTGGCGCGACCGCCGGCTTGGCGCTTCTCTTGGCGGCGGCCTTTGTTGAGAGCCTGCACGACAGCGAAGCGCTCCTGACGGTGATCGGCGCGTTGATCCTTGCAAGCGCCCATATTTGGCGGTGGACCATGCACCGTTCAGCCCGGGGCTAAACAATCAGTCGCCCTCGCTTCCATCTCGCCTTTCCTGTCGATGATTTGGAAGCGGCGCGTAGGTTTTACGGCGGCGTCCTTCAGTGTTCTGAGGGGCGAGAGGCGCCGGGTCAGTGGATCGACTTCGATTTACGCGGTCACCAGATCGTCACGCATTTTGCGCCTGAGGAATGCGCGGCTACCAAGACCAATGAGGTCGACGGCCACGGCGTACCGGTCCGGCATTTTGGGCTGATCCTCGAATGGTCGGACTGGGAAGCGTTACGTGACCGGCTGCAGGCGGCGGATGCGTCCTTCATCATCGCGCCCTATATCCGCTTTGAAGGCAAAGCGGGCGAGCAGGCGACGATGTTCGTCCACGACCCCGCAGGCAACGCGCTCGAGTTCAAGGCGTTCCGCGATGACCATATGGTCTTCGCCAAAACGCTGATGGAGAACGAATGATGGATATTCAGCGTCAGGAAGACGACAGTAAAGGTCGCTATCATGTGACCATTGATGGGCACACAGCGGAAATGACCTATTCCCGTGCCGGCGAGAGCATGATCATCATTGATCACACCGCTGTGCCCGACGGATTGCGCGGGCGGGGCGTTGGGGTGGCTCTGGTCGAGCGCGGTGTCGAGGACGCAAGGGCGGAGGGCCGGAAAATCCTGCCCCTCTGCCCCTACGCGAAAGCACAGATCGCGAAGCATCCAGAGTGGCAGGACGTTCTGTCCGCATAGGATGTTTGGCCGGGTAGTTTGCCAGGCGCTTACATTTCCTGAGCGGTGGGCCTGATAACCATCTCGTTCACATCCACGTCGCTTGGTTGCTCGATCGCGTAAGCCACGGCCCGAGCAATCGAATCCGAGCCGATGGCGACCGATCCGTACATATCGCCCATCGCCGACGCGCTTTTGGGGTGCTTCGTGCCCTGAACAAGTTCGGTGTCCACCATGCCGGGTTCGATCGTCGTGACACGGATGTCTTTGCCGACCTCCATGCGAACGCCTTCGCCGATGGCACGAACTGCGAACTTCGTTCCGCAATAAACGGCCCCGCCTCGGAAGACCTTGAGCCCCGCAGTTGATGCGATGTTGATAATGTGCCCGCTCTTTTGTTCTCGGAACAAAGGCAAGGAGGCGGCCACGCCGTAGAGAACACCCTTCACATTGATATCAATCATGCGGTCCCACTCATCAACACGCAGGGCGCTCATCGGTGCGATCGCCATGAGGCCAGCATTGTTGACCATCACATCGATGCGTCCAAAAGTTGTGATCGCCTTTTGAACGAGGGCATCGACGTCTTCGCGCACCGTGACGTCGCAAACAGTGTAGTCGGCCTCGCCGCCTTGGGCGCGAATGTCTCCGGCAATGCTTTTGAGGTTGTCCTCACGGCGGGCCCCTAGGACCACTTTGGCACCCAGTTGGGCCAGATGGCGCGCCATGGCTTCGCCAAGACCGCTGCTGGCTCCTGTGATAACGACGACCTTGTTCTCAATGTTGTTGCTCATGGCTGGCTCAATCTCCTGCTCGTGACGGTCCGATTGCAGGGCTTGTACAACGAGGCCGGTGGCGACGCTAACGGCCTGGGCAGCCAGAACACGATCCGTACACACGTCATCCATGGTTATTGGACAGCTCCCAGTTTTCGCGCCGAACTTGACAGTGTCTAGATTGGCGCTAAGGTCACCCAATGAACGCGCCCCGACGAGCCTCCTACCATCACGGTGATCTGCATCGGTCGCTTCTTGATGCGGCTGATATTGAGCTTGAGCTCAACGGCATTGAGAAGTTCTCGCTGCGCGCGGTGGCCAAGCGCGCATCGGTCAGCCATGGGGCGCCCGCCCATCATTTCGGCAATGCCGATGGGTTGCTGACGGCGCTGGCGACCCGGGGGTATGGAGGTTTCATCGCGGCGCAGGACAGGCGGGAGAACCTGGCCGGTGACAGCCCACGAGCCAAGCTGGCGGCTTCCGGACTTGGCTATATCGACTTTGCGACGGCGCACCCTGCGCTTTTCCGGCTGATGTTCACCTCGGAACGGACCGACAAAGCGAACCCCAGTTTGGCGGACGCTGCGAACGCAGCCTTTGAAAAACTGACGCGGCATATCGAGACCATCCAACATCGCGATCCCTACACAGATCAGTTGGCGATGGCCGATGTCCTGGCGTGTTGGGGGATCGCCCATGGCCTCGCGGATTTGATGATTTCCGGCCGCCTGGGCCGCGCAACATTCCTTGCCGAGATGAGCGAGGAAGAACGCGATGCCTTCTTCGCTGAGATCATTTTGCGCGGGGTTTCGCCTCAACGGGGAGTTTAAGCGTTATGAGCAGCACCGATGAGGAACGCCGCAGCGCCTGGCGGACCATAAGACTGTTCTTGCTGCTGACGCTCGTGCTCACAAGCACCTTTGGCGGGTTGATGGGCTATCAGGGGTCGACGCCTCCGATCCTCATGACGGGGGTGATGTGGTCGCCAGGGATTGCCGCGCTTCTCACCTGCCTTATCTGTGGGCGGCCTATTGCAAGCTTGCCCTGGCGGTGGGGCCGATGGGGATGGCACTGGTTCGCTTGGTTGCTTCCGATCCTCTACGGCCTCGCGATCTACCTGCCTGTTTGGACCTTAGGCCTCGGCGGCAGCAGTTTTGGCAACACCGAGACGTTGTCGAACTGGACCGAGGCCCTGATCGGACGCGAGGCGCCGAGTGTTGCGGCGTCGTTCATATATGTGGGCATGCTCGGCACGGTCGGCATGGTCGCCGCTGCGTCGCGGGCCCTGGGCGAGGAAATCGGCTGGCGCGGTCTCCTGATTTGGGAGCTGCGAAAGGTCATGCCGTTTTGGGCGGTGGGTCTTTTGTCTGGGACCATCTGGGCGGTCTGGCACTGGCCCGCTATTCTGTTTACAGATTATAACGCGGGCACAGGCAGTTTTTTGCTGCAGGTCTTCATCTTCACCATGGCGATCCTGCCGCAAGGAATCGTCTATGCGTACATCACCTTTCGGTCAGAAAGCCTGTGGCCAGCAGTGATCCTGCATGCAAGCCACAACCTGTTCATCCAGCGTATCTTCACGCCACTGACGGAAAAGGGGCCAGAGTCTCATCTTTTCATCGATGAGTTTGGCATCGTCATGCCGACGTTGGGGTGCTTGATGGCGTTTGGCTTCTATATCAAGGCGCGTACGGATGGAACGACGTCGCTTGTTGGTCCTGAGGCGGACTGATCGTCATTGGTGTGCGTGCGCAATCCATTTTTGATGACGCGATCTATGGGAAAAAGGGGCTGGGGACATGGTTGTTGATATCTTGGTCGCTGCGATGATGCAGACGACGATTGGGGGCACCATCATCGCGTCCCTCAGGCAGCAAGCGGAGGCGTACCAGCCGCGGGTGAGCTGCAGCGTCACCGTTGCGACGGACGTCGATACGGAGAGCGGCAAAGGGCGCCGGACGAAGAACGGGGTCGTCCGCTTTGACCATAGGACCGGTGCTTGGGAGACGATGGCGGGTGACACAGGGGGTGAAGACGATCCTGCACCGCGCGATTGGTATGGGCGTGCTCTTACCGTTGCCGCCGCTGCCGAGGAGGCGGTGAGGCAAGAAGACGGCACCTTTCTTCTGTCAACGGAGAGCCTGCCGAAGGGAATCGTCGCCAATGCGGGTCGCGACCTTGGCAGCCGTTCGCAGGCAACGGCAATTGTCTCCACAAACAGCGGCGACCCGGCCGTGATGCAGTACACGATCTCCCTCAAAGAACCATTCCGCATCCCGCTGATCGCGCGCGGGCGGGACTATCAAGAAGAGATGGTCTTTGAAGAAACCGACGATTATGGGCCGCTGACAACACGCCGGGTTCGGGTGTGGGATGTGTCGTTTCCAGGAGGGTTCTCACGCGGACGGAGCGTTTTCACCTATTCTGATTATGACTGTACCAACTCGGTAGGCATCAGTCAGTAAACCTGCATAATTTGCTCAAGCGGCTTCTTCTTCAGCGCGTGCTCGGGCACGGTTGCATCATCCGCTGGGTGCCCCACGACGATGATCATCATCGGTTTCTCGGTGGAGGGCCGGCCGAGTTCCTCGTTCAAGAACTTCATCGGATTGGGCGTGTGGGTGAGGGTTGCAAACCCCGCACGATGGAGCGCGCACAGAAGAAAACCGCAGGCCAGCCCGACGCTCTCGGTGACATAATAGTTCTTCTTGTCATCGCCCTCATCGATGCCGCCGCGTTTCTGCGCGAAGGGAATGATGAGATAGGGCGCTGTCTCAAGGAACGGTTTTTCCGCATCGGTGCCGATCGGGGCGAGGGCGTCGAGCCATTCCTGGCCCGCTTTGCCGCCGTAGAAGGCGCGCTCTTCTTCCTCGGCAGCTTCTCGGATCCGGCGTTTCACCTCGCGGCTCTCCACCACGGCGAAGAACCAGGGTTGATGGTTCGCGCCGTTCGGCGCCAGGCCAGCGGCAGCGACGGCCTGCTCGATGGCTTCACGTGGCACCGGCTTGTCCGAGAAATCGCGGATCGTGTGCCGGTTCCGCATCTCCTGCTTAAAGGCCTCAGCGGCGGCGATGCTCTGCTCATCGCTAAGGGCCGCTGGCCCGCCGACCTCTGTTAACGGTCTGTGTTTCTCATGATCCATGGCGCCTCATCCTCGCGGGTGCACTGCACCGTCAAGAGTTTCCCCAAAGATGCAGAAAGAGGCCCCGCTGTTAACGACCTGCTAACCGTCGTGACCGATCTTTTAACCACGCCCGCCACCTGTTTTTCGAGGGAAGCCTTCGCCATGCCGCTCAACCTATCCGAACCGACCTCGGCCGAGCTGAAACCGAAGATCGTGGTCATTGGCGTGGGCGGCGCTGGCGGCAACGCGGTCAACAACATGATCGAGAGCGAGCTCGATGGTGTGACCTTCGTGTGCGCCAACACCGACGCGCAGGCGGTGGGCCTCTCCAAGGCGGAACAAAAGATCCAACTGGGCACCGGCGTGACGCAAGGTCTGGGGGCGGGTTCCCGTCCCCAGATCGGCGAAGCGGCAGCGGAAGAAAGCCTCGACGAGGTGATGACGGCGCTTGATGGTGCGAACATGCTGTTCATCACGGCTGGCATGGGCGGCGGTACGGGTACGGGCGCAGCGCCAGTGATTGCCAAAGCGGCGCGCGACCTCGGCATTCTGACGGTTGGTGTGGTGACCAAACCCTTCGCTTTTGAAGGCCAGCGGCGCATGCGGATCGCGGATGAGGGCATCGAAGAGCTTTCCCGCCACGTCGACACACTGCTGATCATCCCGAACCAGAACCTGTTCCGTCTCGCCGATGAGAACACGACCTTTGCGGATGCCTTCGGCATGGCTGACCGGGTGCTCTATTCAGGCGTGCGGGGGATCACCGATCTGATGATCGTCCCTGGTCATATCAATCTCGACTTTGCTGACGTCCGCACGGTGATGAGCGAGATGGGCAAAGCGATGATGGGCACGGGCGAGTGCCAGGGCGAGAGCCGCGCCTCTGAAGCTGCGGCCGCAGCGATCTCCAACCCGCTCCTCGATGAGATGTCGCTCAAAGGCGCCAAGGGTGTGCTGATCAACATCACCGGCGGCCTCGATATGAAGCTCTTTGAGGTCGATGAGGCCGCCAACGCGATCCGGTCGGAAGTCGATCCTGAGGCGAACATCATCGTCGGCTCGACCTTCGATCAAAGCTTAGAGGGCACCATTCGGGTGTCGGTGGTCGCCACCGGCATTGATGGCGCAGAAGAGCGCGTCGCGCCGCGGCCTCCGGTCATCCGGGCAGCCGTGCAGTCGGCAGCGCAGCCAGAAGCGACGCCGGCGCCTCAAGCCCCCACGGTTCCCCCTGTGGCTGAGCCTCAAGAGCCTTTGGTGGCCGCGCTGACGCCAGCGGCTGATGCCAACCCTGTCGGCGATGTCCATGAGCGTATTCGCCGTATGCTGACGGAAGATCCCGTTCCGGCACGCGAGGAGCTCCGCAAACAAGGCCGTGGGCGCGCCAATCCTTTCCGCGGCAAGCCCGTCTCGACCCTCGAGACCGCCATGGGCCTTCTGCGTGACACGCTGAAGCCGGGTAAGTCAGAGGAGCGGCCGCGCAGGATGCCATCGGCCAAGCCGCTCACCGATGATGACGACGAGGTCGAAGTTCCAGCGTTCCTCCGCCGGCAAAACTAGACGGGCACAGATCCGTTTGCGCAGGTGACGTGGCGGCTGAGCGCCGCTATTGGCTGGCGCATGTCTGATCGTGCAAAACGCTTGGCGGCCGAGGCTGCTCTCGAACTCGTTGAAGAGGGGATGATCCTTGGTCTTGGGACCGGGTCGACCGCCAATTTCTTCCTCGCAGGCCTCGGGGCGAAGATCCGGGCAGGTATAGATATCCGCGGCGTACCGACCTCCCAAGCGTCCGAAGCGCTGGCGATCAAGCACGGCGTGACGATCATCGCGCCTGACGAAACCACCGTGATCGACCTCGATGTCGACGGCGCTGACGAGATCACGCCGGGCGGGGCGATCATCAAAGGCGGCGGGGGGGCGCTTCTTCGCGAGAAGATCGTTGCGCGAGCCGCAAAGCGCTTTGTGGTGATCGCGGATGCGTCGAAGTGCGTCGAGATGCTGGGGGCCTTTCCGCTCCCCGTGGAGGTTGAAACCTTCGGCCATGCGCTGACCATAACGGCGATCCGCGAGGTGCTGGCGGAGCAGGGCTTTGCAGACGCGCCGGTGACCTTGCGGCCGGCCAAGGATGGCGGCTTCTTTGTCTCCGACGGCCAAAACCTGGTGGTCGACCTTGCCTTAGGCCGTATTGAAGATCCTGGGGCCCTCGATCACGCACTGACTATGCTGCCCGGCGTCGTGACAACCGGGCTCTTCTTAGGCCTCAAGCCGTTGCAGCTCCTCGCGTCTGAAGACGGGCTGATCGACGGGTAAGAAACCTTCAGGCACGCCTCTTCTTGAAGTCAGAGGGGCAATTGGCCAACTCTTGCCACCATCCACCCGCCACGAGGGGTTTTTATGGCTTACGACTACGATCTTTTTGTCATTGGTGCCGGCTCCGGCGGTGTCCGGGCGGCGCGGCTGGCGGCCCAGGCCGGGTTCAAGGTGGCGTGCGCGGAGGAGAGCAAGCCCGGCGGCACCTGCGTGGTCCGCGGCTGTGTGCCCAAGAAATTTTTCGTCTATGCCTCCGAGTTCGGCCACGCGATGCAAGATGCCAAGGGCTATGGCTGGTCGTTCCCAGAAGCACCGCAGCATGATTGGCCGACGTTGCGCGACAATGTGCAGAACGAGGTGAACCGGCTGTCGTCGATCTACGCGAACATTCTTGAGAACAATGGTGTCGATCACATTAGGAGTCGCGCCGTTCTCGCCGATCCGCACACGGTTCATATCGTCGATGAAGACCGGCAGGTGACAGCAGACAAGATCCTGATCGCATCGGGCGGGCGTGCCATCAAAGATGAAAGCGTGCCCGGCTACGAGCATGGCATCATCTCCGACGATGCGTTTCTTTTGCCCGAGCTTCCCAAGCGAGCCGTGGTTGCGGGCGGCGGCTATATCGCGCTTGAGTTCGCCTACATCATGGCTGGCCTCGGCGTTGACGTGACGCTGGTCTATCGCGGTGAGAGGGTGCTCCGCGGTTTTGACGGTGACCTTGCTGACTATGTTGAAAGCAATTTCGAACGTGCAGGGATTACCTATATCAACAACACGGTCTTCACCAAGATCGAAAAGACAGACACCGATACCAAGGTGCATCTTCTCAACGGTGATGTTCTGTCGACGGATCTCGTGTTCTGGGCCATCGGCCGGGTTCCCAACACGCGCGGGCTCGGCATGGAGCGGGCGGGTATCGAAACCGACCGGTGGGGCGCCATCGTGGTCGACGACGACAGCAAAAGCTCCGTATCTAACATTTTTGCTGTTGGCGACGTGACCAACCGGGTGAACCTAACCCCGGTGGCGATCCGCGAGGCGGCCGCCTTTGTCGACACCCAGTTCAAAGACAATCCGCGGCGGATGGACTATGACGCTATCCCCAAAGCGGTGTTCACGCAGCCGCCTGTCGCGACGGTGGGCCTCACTGCGGAAGAGGGGCGTGCTGCTGGTTTTGCGGTGGACGTCTACAAGGCTGATTTCCGTGCCATGAAGAATGTTCTCGCGCAGAACCCTGAGCGGGTCGTGATGAAGCTGATCGTCTGCCAAAAGACCGACAAGGTTCTTGGCTGTCACATGGCTGGAGACGAGACGCCGGAGATCATCCAGGCGATCGCGATCGCGGTGAAGTCCGGTGTCACGAAGGCTGAGTTTGATGCCACATGCGCGCTCCACCCTTCCGTGGCCGAAGAAATCGTGACGATGACGAGCAAGGTCGAGGACGGCGCGTGAGCCGCACTCAGCCCATCGTCGATAGGTTTCCGATGCTGGGACTGCTCATGACTTATGCACCAATCGTGGTCTATCGTTTGGATCGAAGCGACCGAAGATAGGATGGCGCTATCATGCGGGTGATCATTTGCGGCGCTGGCCGCGTCGGCACTGGGATCGCGGAGCGCCTCGCTGACGAGGACGCCAACGTCACCGTGATTGACCGCTCCCCAGAGCTGATCCGGTCGATCACGGAACGTCTCGATGTCCGGGGCGTCGTCGGCTCGGGCTCCTATCCCGACGTGCTGGTCGAGGCGGGGGGGCGTGAAGCGGATATGCTGATCGCTGTGACCCATTCCGATGAGGTCAACATCGTCGCCTGCCAGATTGCACATTCGGTCTTTAATGTTCCGACCAAGATTGCGCGTATCCGTGCACGATCTTATCTCCAGACGCGTTACGCGGATGTTTTCAGTCGCGAGAACATCCCGATCGATGTGATCATCTCGCCGGAGCGCGAAGTCGCGGCTGCTGTGCTGCAGCGTCTCACAACGCCTGCAGCCTTCGATGTCAAAAGCTTCGCCGACGACAAGGTCTGGGCCGTGGGGCTGAGGTTGCGTGAGGATAGCCCGATCCTTGAAACCCCGTTGCGGCAGGTTCGCGAGCTTTTCCCCGACCTCAACATCACGATCCTTGGCGTTCATCGCGACGAGAGCTTCTTCCGTGCAGGGCCGGATGATCAGCTTGAGGCAGGTGACGAGGTTTTTTTCGTCGGTGACCGTCTACGGATCAAGCGAGCCATTGATATCATGGCTGAGCAGCAGTCCCAGGCCCGCCGTATCGTGATCATTGGCGGCGGCAACATTGGGCTGGACGTGGCGCTTGAGCTTGAGAAGCTCGGCCAGATGAAAATCCGCCTGGTCGAGGCGAAGGCTGAGCGCGCCGCGTTTGTGGCTGAGCGTCTCAACAGAACCATCGTGCTCCATGGCTCGGGCCTTGACCAGGATGTGCTGACTGAAGCGGGGATCGGCGACGCTGAAGGCGTCGTTGCACTGACCGACAGTGATCAGATTAATCTTCTCTCAGGCGTGATTGGCAAGCGCAACGGTGCCCGCCGCGCAATGATCCTGACCAATGAGCCCGAATATGGCGCGCTGAGCCAGGCCGTCGGCATCGACCGGTTTGTTGATCCCCGTGCGACCACGATTTCGACGATCCTGCAGCATGTGAGGCGAGGGCGGATCAAGTCGGTCTATTCCATTCTCGGTGGGGAAGCTGAGATCATTGACGCCGTCGCGTTGGAGACATCCAGCCTGGTGGGGACGCCGCTAGCCAAAGCCAACCTACCAGGCGGTGTGGTGCTTGGCGCAATCGTGCGCGGCGCGGACGTCATTTTGCCTGATAAAGATACGGTGGTGGAACCGGGCGACCGGGTCGTGCTTCTTGCTATGCGGGATGCTGTGCGCGACGTTGAGAAGATGTTCCGAGTGGGGATCAGTTACTTCTAGCGCTTCGGTCGAGGAGAGAAGACCAGCCTCATGTCCTATCAACCGGTCCTTCGGTTCGTCGCTTTCACGCTCTATGCGATGGCGGCGGCATGTGTGCTGCCGCTGGTCGTAGCGTTGACCGGTGGCCGGGGCGTGGCCCCCTTCGCTGTGGGGTTGGCGATCAGCGCCTTCCTGGGCGGTGCGCTGTTCATCTTGAGCACCAGCATGCGGCGGACCCGGTCGGCGCGATCGGGCTTTCGCGAGTTAATCCTTGCTTTGATGATCTTCTGGATCGCCGTCCCGTTCATCGCGGCCCTTCCGTTTTTGCTTCAGGGGCTTCGCTTGACGGATGCCTGGTTCGAGGCCGTCTCGGCCTTGACGACCACCGGCGCATGGCTTTCCGAGCCAACGGCCAGGAGCGCCGTGGGCGGTATGCTCTACCGCGCCAGCCTTGAATGGCTTGGTGGGCTCGCGAGCCTTGCGACCGCTGCCGCCGTGTTCGTGCGGCCGGAGTTTGTTGGCATTGAGCCGCCGATCCCGCCTTTCGCTCGAGGGCGCCGGGACAGCTACCTCCGCGCCTTTTCGGCGGCGATCGAGGCGTTCGCGCCGGTCTATGCGAGCGTCACGCTGCTCAGTTTTTCCGCCTTTCTCCTCACCGGCGTTGAGCCAGCCGATGCAGCAACGCTCGCCATGTCGCTGATGGCATCGGGCGGTTTCACGCCCTTTCCTGGCGGGCTGATGGCCCTATCGCCCGCTGGCATCACCGTCGCCACCCTCACCATGATTGTCAGCGCCATAAACTTCGTGGTGATCGCGCGCCTCGCGCTGCAGGGCTCTTCGCGCCTCAAGTCAGGACCCGACCCAGAGACCAAGGCTTTCCTCCTTCTGATCATTCCGCTCGGCTTTCTTCTGTGGACCAGCACGGGCGCTGGCGATTGGGACAAGATCCCGGCGCAGATCGTCAATGGTGTCTCGCTTCTCTCCACCAATGGTTTTTTCATCGGTGAGCGCCCGGGCCTGACGCCTGTGTTGGTGACGGCGGTGATTGGCGGCGCGGCCGTTTCGACCGCGGGCGGGATTAAACTGCTCCGCTGGCTCATTACCTTCGGCCGGGCGGGGCAGGAGCTCTGGCGGCTGAGCCATCCCGGCGGGGTGATCGGCCGCGACCGTCCGCTGATCTATGAGTTCGGCGTGTGGATCCACACGATCGCCTTCACGATGGTGCTCGCCGCGCTCGTCCTCACGGTGGCGTTCTTTGGCTACAACCTTGAGCTGGCCGCGGCGACAGCGGTTGCTGTGGTCACCAATGCTGGCCCGCTCCTCTCGGTCGTCGAAGGCTCAACGGCCGATTTCGTCCATTTCGCTGAGCCGCTGCGCATCCTCTTGGCCCTGGGGATGATCGCCGGGCGGCTCGAACTCGTTTTGCTGTTTCTGCTGATAGACCGCAATTTCTGGCGCGGTTAAGCCCGTTTCGCACAGGGTCTTTCATCCCGCGCTAAAAAGTTTTACGTGATGCTGCATCGCAATATGTCGCATCAAAAGAGAAGCTCAGGCCATGGATAAGCCGCGCCCACTTCAGGACATTTTCCTCAACGAGATCCGCAAGCAGAAGGTGCCGGTGACGGTCTTTCTTGTGAACGGGGTGAAGCTCCAGGGCATCGTCACCTGGTTTGACAGCTTCTGTGTTCTTCTTCGTCGTGACGATCAGACTCAGCTGGTCTACAAGCACGCTATTTCGACCATCATGCCGCAAGGCCCGGTGGATTTGACTGAGGAAGCGACCGACGCCAACGCCTAGTCCTTTTGAGACGGAGAGGCCGCCCGAAAAGGCCTTTGTCCTGCATTGCGCCCTGTCCGGCACAGGGCGCCACTTGCGCTCGGCTGAAGGCGCGCTGGAGGAGGCGGCGAGACTGACCAAGGCGATCGGTATCGAGACCGTCCGTGCCGAGATTGTGAACCTGCATGAGGCGCGTCCCGCAACCTTCCTGGGGCAGGGCAAGGTCGATGAGATCGGGCAATGGCTAGTGGAGGCCGATGACGTCAAACTGGTCATCGTCAACACCCAGCTCACGCCCGTGCAGCACCGGAACCTTGAGCGCGCATGGAAGGCCAAGGTGCTGGATCGGACCGCGTTGATCCTCGAGATCTTTGGCGAACGCGCCTCCACCAAAGAGGGCACCTTGCAGGTGGAGTTGGCGCATCTGACGTTTCAGAAGTCCCGCCTGGTCCGTTCTTGGACGCACCTCGAACGCCAGCGCGGCGGCGCGGGCTTTCTTGGCGGCCCTGGCGAGCGCCAGATCGAAAGCGACCGCCGGATCCTCCAGGAAAAGATTGATCGTCTGAAAAAGGAGCTCGAGGACGTCCGCCGCACACGGAATCTTCAGCGCCGCAAGCGTAAGAGAGCGCCGCAGCCGGTCGTTGCGCTTGTCGGCTACACGAACGCAGGAAAATCGACGCTCTTTAAACGGATCACTGGAGAGGATGCCTTCGCCGAGGACCTGCTCTTCGCAACCCTTGATCCGCTGATGCGCCAGATCGATCTGCCGTCGGGAACCCCTGCCATTCTCTCTGATACAGTGGGGTTCATCAGTGATTTGCCGACCACGCTGGTCGCAGCTTTCCGCGCGACGCTCGAAGAGGTGCTCGAGGCCGATATCGTGGTTCATGTCCGGGACTACGCCCACCCTGAGAGCGATGCGCAGCGCGCCGATGTCATCAAGGTGCTGGCTGAGCTTGGTCTCACCGATGAGACCGACGCGGTCTTTATCGAAGCGTGGAATAAGCTTGATGCCCTGCCTGTCACAGAGGGCGAGGCGGGAAGCGAGCGACACTTGCGCGACGCCGCGCGGGCGCGCGCTGACCTCGCAGAAGGTACGCCGAGCGACCCATTGCCGGTCGCGATCAGTGCACTGACCGGCGAAGGTATCGGGGATCTTCTCGAACGCCTCGACCAGGAGCTGACGGCGCGGCGACGCGAGGTGACGGTCCTGTTGCCCCCCGACGCAGGTGAGGCGGCCGCCTGGCTCCACCGCCATGGGGAGGTGCTGGACGAGAGCTGGTCGGACACCGGCGAGCAGACATTGACCGTGCGGCTGGAACCCCGGGATGTGGGGCAGTTTGAGAAACGCTTCGGCTTTGCCATCGATGGTGCCTCGTCTAACGACGAAGGCGGCCAGTCGATGGCCGGCTAGGCGTCAGGACCCGCTTTCCACCGTGCGCACAATGCGGTTTAGTCCCGGCGTGATGATAAGAAGGTTGAACCCCATGCCTCGCTTCGCTCCCTTCGTGGTCGCCATGATGGTCTGGGTCTGCAGCGCACCAGGTGCCGATGCCCAGATCGAGGAGGTCGACCTCATTGAGGCCGTCGAGATGCCAGCGCTTGAGCAGCGCCAGGTGCCGAACATCGTGATCGTCCTGGCCGATGATGCGTCGTTCACGGATTTCGGTGCCTATGGCGGGGAGATCGCAACGCCCAATTTCGACGCGCTTGCCGCCGAAGGTGTTCAGTTTACAAATTTTCATGCAGCGCCGATGGGCGCGCCCTCCCGCGCAATGTTGCTCACCGGGCTCGATAGCCATGAGGCGGGTCTTGCCGCTCTGCCAGCTTTTGCGCCTGCTGAGTATGAGGGCGAGCCTGGCTATCTCGGACATTTGGGAGACGGCGTGCGGACAGTGGCGCGCCGCCTGCGGGATGTGGGATACCGGACATCCATCGTCGGCGCATGGCATCTTGGCGATGAAGAGGAGCACCTGCCTGCAGCGCATGGATTTGATCGGTCCTTCATTGCTCCTTCAGGGCATGGTGATCATTATACGGGCATGGCGGCAAGCCCGCTTCACGGGAAGACGCAATGGTTTGAGAACGGAGAGCCTGTCGCGCTCCCCGAAGACTTTTATGCGTCTAAGGATCTGATTGACCAGGCTATCGCATATATCGGCGTGGATGGTGATCAGCCCTTCTTTGCTTATATCGCCTTCACAGCACCCCATGCGCCGCTGCAAGCGCCTGAGGAGAACATCGAACGCTATATCGGTCGCTATACGGAAGGGTGGCATGTGCTTCGCGACGAGCGTTGGTCGCGGGCGAAAGAGCTCGGCGTCATATCGCCCGACGCGCCTCTTGGCACGTTTGTCCCCGGCGGCCGGGACTGGGCCGACCTCACAGGTGCTGAACAAGAGAATTATGCACGCCGCATGGCCGTCTATGCGGGAATGATCGACAGTCTTGATGACCATCTGGGACGGCTCGTCGATCATCTCAAAGCCACCGGCCAGTTCGAGAATACGGTCTTTATTCTGGCATCGGACAATGGTCCAGCGGGGGTGGAGCATGAAGCTGACCCGGAGTTTCGCCGGTGGGCTGGCGCTAAGGGTTATGGTTTTGAGACCGATCAATTGGGGCGTGCACGGACGTTCTCGAGCCTGGGCCCGGAATGGGCATCGGCGTCTGCCTCGCCTAGCACCCTCTTTAAAGGCTATATGTCGGAGGGCGGGACCCGCGTGCCGCTCGTGATCGCTGGGCCAGGCATTGAGAGCGGCCTTAAGTCGCGCGCCTTTGGTGTCATCTCCGACATCACGCCGACCATTCTCGATCTCGCCAATGCGCCCTTTGATCGGGAGGAGATGACGGGCCGTTCGCTGACCCCCATCCTCCTCGGCGCGCAGGAGCGGGTTTACGGCGATCTCGACGCGGTTGGTCTCGAGCTTCACGGCAATGCCGCCCTTTTCAGGGGGCGCTACAAGATTGTGCGCAACAATCCGCCAGGGAGCGACGGCGAATGGCGGCTGTTCAACATAGAGGAGGATCCTGGCGAGACCCTCGACCTCTCTTTTGCCAGCCCTCGGCTCTTTGAGGACATGCTGTCGGACTACAGCCTCTATGAGCGGCGGGTGGGCGTTCAGCCGGTGCCCGATGGCTATGACCCGGCCGTCGTCGCCCGCGAGCGCGCCCAGTCGGAAATGGCAAAGGCGCTTTGGTGGCGTCCGGTGCTCGGGCTCCTCCTGGTTGTGGGGGGCGTCGCCCTTCTGTGGCAATTCGTGATCCGCGGGTTGCTGGTGAACCTCTTGTCCTCTCAGCGAGAATAGGATTCTGGCACGCGGTTCGCATCATCCCCTGCGCGCGGGCCCCAATTGGGGGTGCCCACACGCGATGGATGTAGGCGATGTGTCAAATCGGCCATAGTTTTTTGAGTTTCGCATCTTGCGGCATGGAACGTCCGGGACGAGACACCATACTGTCTGTATCACGATGGGATGGTGGGGTGAGGTTCATGACCGTGATGGTGCGTTCTTTCGTCGTCATGACCGCATTGGCCTGCTTCGGCACCGCTGCGGCGCAGCCAAATTTGGACGATCCTGACGCGACGTGGACGCTGCTCGTGGAGAACGACAGCTTCACCCGTGAGGACGACAACTACACCAGCGGCGCCAGCATCGGCTATGTCAGCGGCACCCGGGAGCTTTCGGGCTTTTCCCAGTTCTTGTCGGACACTTTTGTGCGGCCGAAGGGCGCCGCCGTGACACGGCGCGGTTTTACGCTGACCCATGCGTTCTACACGCCTGATAACTTGCGCCCCACGGAGTTCCAGCCCGGTGAGCACCCCTATGCGGGTCTCTTCACCGCGGAGGCGACGTGGATGGTGCAGCAGCGCCACCGTATCGACCGGTTCTCGGTCGAGTTCGGCTTTGTCGGCGACTCGGCATTGGCTGAGGACATCCAGAAAGCGACCCACGACATCACTGGCGACGTCGACCCGCAGGGCTGGGACACGCAGGTTGACGATGAGGTGCTCCTGAACCTGCACTACAATGTGCAGAAGCGTTTCCTGCGCAGCCGCGCATTTCTCGGGGTTCCTGTTGATCTGATCGTTGGCGGTGTCGCGTCAGCCGGCAACAAATACACAGGCATTGGCGGCAGCACGACGCTGCGCTGGGGCCCCGGTATCGACTCGACATTCTCCACCCACCGGGTGCGCACGGCGCTCAACGGTGGCTCCGGCTTCTTCACCGCTCGCAATGACGGCAAGTTCCAGTGGTATCTCTTTGGCGGCGGCGATGTCCGCGCCGTGGCGCACAACATTGTGCTCGACGACAGCTTCTTCCGCGAAGACGACTTCATCGACGTGCAAAGCAGCGTCTGGGTTGCGGATTTCGAGATTGGCGCGGTCCTGCAACGCGGCAAGTATCAAGGCGCGGTCACCGTCGTTGCGCGTTCCCCTCAGTTCGATGAGGAGAACGAGACGCAGACCTTTGCAGCCATCAGCCTGTCGCGGAAGTTCTAGTTCAGCGGGTTGTCTTCGGCGGGCGGGACATCGTCCGTCATGTCTTCGGTAGCGGGGACATCGGTGTCGACGCCAAGATCATCCGGCAGCGTGAAGATGTCTGTCGCCTCCGCCGGCGCCTCGACCGTGCCATCATCAGCCGCGCCAATGATGTCGGAGAAATCGTCCTCGTCCAGCGCCTCTTCCTCGGTCGGCAAGAAATCGATCTCCGACTGACCGCGGTCTGCGACCAACGCGAGGGTTAGTGAGGTGACGAAGAATATCCCTGCCAGAATGGTGGTCGTGCGCGTCAGCGCCGTCGCTGCCCCCCGGCCGGACATCAGCCCGCCGCCACCGCCGCCCATGCCCAGCGCACCGCCTTCGGAGCGTTGCAACAGAACGACGCCCACAAGGGCCAGCACCACCATGGTGTGAATGGTCAGAATAATCGCGGTCATGAGGCTTCCTGCTTGGTCGCGATCCGTTGCGGGAAGACCGCCGTGATCGCTCGGAGAGCGCTCTCTAGGGGCGAGCGACCTGCAATTTCAAGCCGTCTGTCGAGGCGATCGATGGCTGCGAGCACGCGCTCGGGGTGGGTGTGGTGGAGCGCATGCCCGCCATCCTCGATCACATCGATCCCGCAGTCCGGAATCTCCGCCTGTAGCTTGCGGGCGTGGACCGGCAGAAGGACGGTGATGTCGTGGGTTCCAGCGACCACCTCGGCTGGCACGTCGACCTCGTGATACCGCTTGGACAGCGGGACGAGCTGCTCATAGAGACGGCAAAGATCCTGGGCATTCCATTTGAACTCTTTCGCCCGGAACGCGAGCTGCGACTGGACGCGTTCGAAGTAGTAGGCCGACGCCTTGGCGCCAGAGAGAGAGCGCTCGACAGCTCGGCGCAGGCCGTAGCGGCTGTAAAGGGCGATAAAGCTGCGCCGGAAGAACCAGCCATAATAGGGGTTGTTCCCGGCCTTGGCATACCACCGCAAGCCGCCAGGCCAGGGGTGGCTGACGGGCGCGACAAGCACGATCCCGGCGACGTCTTCGGGATAGGCGAGTGCCCAGACGAGCGCCGTGGCTGCGCCATAGCTTTGTCCCACGACAACGTACCGCTCAGCGCCCTCGGCTCTCACCGCTTCGCGCATGGCCGCGACCTGCACATCCACCCGGTAGCCGTCATGCGGCCGGTCGGAAAACCCGTGTCCAGGCCGGTCTGGAGAGAGCACAAGACGTTCTTCGGCAAGCTCCCGCGCCAAGTCGATATCCATGTCGAGGCCATTGGTGAAGGTGCCGTGCACCATCACAACGGGCAGCTTCTCGCCGGGCTGACCGCGCTTGATCACATGAATGTTGCCTTCCTCGGTGGGCACGAGGTCGCCCGCTGGCTCCTTCCGCCGCGTGATCGCTCTGTCCTGGATAAAGGAGAACACGATCGTTCCCAGAACCAGGGCGAGGGTGACGAGGAGAAGGAGTTGGACGGACATCAGATCGAGCGCGCAATCGCCAGGAAGTCTTTGGCCACCAGGCTGGCGCCGCCAACCAAGGCCCCGCCGACATTGTCGATGCGAAGAATTTCCGCCGCGTTACCGGGCTTGACCGAACCGCCATAAAGAAGCGGAGGTTGAGCGCCGAGCTTATCGCGCATGGCCTTGTGCATCTCGGCGATATCGTCCTCCTTTGGCGTGAGGCCCGTGCCGATGGCCCAGATCGGCTCATAGGCCACAATCACCTGATCAGCTTTGTCGACCACCACGTCGAGTTGGCCAGTCACCACTTCAACCGCTCGCAGGTCCTGACGTTGCTCCAAACTTTCACCGACGCAGAAGATGGGGACCAAACCGGTGCGCAGGACGGCTTCCACCTTGGCGCTGAGGGTCCGGTCACTGTCGCCGGAACGTTCCCGCGCCTCGGAATGACCGATGACGCAGTAAGAAGCTCCGGCATCGGCGAGCATCTCTGCTGACACACAACCGGTATGGGCGCCCGAAGGATCCTGGTGGCAGTCCTGGCCGCCGGTCTGGATCTTGGTGTTGCGGCAAGCAGCGCTCACCTCACGCAGCAGCGTGGCAGGCGGGCAGATCACCATTTGCATGCCGTCCTTTGCCGCGGCCTCCGCCCCGTCAATGATCTGACCGACCTCGGCGAGCGAGGCGCTTGTGCCGTGCATCTTCCAGTTCCCGATTACCAACGCCATCTCGCACGCCTTTCCTTTTCGCCCGCTTTGAAGGACCCCCGCCGCCTTGCAAAGCGGAAGCGAGCCATCCAAACGCATCCTTTGTGAAGAACGAAAGGCTTACGGAGTGCTGAACCGTTTCCGCAATGCGCTGCGCGGCGTCCTCGCATGGGTCGTGGGCGTGCTTATCATTTTGGCGATGGCCGTGGTGGGTGTGCCAGCCCTCGACAATTTCGGCAGCGGCGCTGCGCTCACCATCGGAAAGACCGAGTATAGCGGCCGCGAGTTTGAGCTTGAGGTGCGCAACCGGGTGCAACAGGCCCAGGCGCAAAACCCCAACGTGACGCGGGATCAGCTTATCTCAGCGGGCATTGCACAGGAAGCGATCCGTATTCTGACATTGCGCGGTATACTGAGCAATGCTGCCAATGATCTCGGCCTGGCGGCACCAAGTGATGTCGTTCGTCTTTATATTGAGAATATTGATGAGCTGAGAAACCCAGAGACGGGGCAGTTCAACGCGCAGCTCTTGACCATTGCCCTGCAGCAGCAAGGGATCTCGCTGGACGCGTTTGGTGATCTTGTGGCGGAGGATCTGAAGCGCAGCCAGTTGACCAATGCGCTCAGCACACCAGCAAGCGCTCCGCAGGACCTCACAAGACTGTTGCTTCTCAACGAATTCGAACGGCGAACGATCAAGCTTGCTGAGCTTACGCGGCCAGCCATCGTCGAGCCGACCGAGGAGGACATCGCTGCCTATTATGAGACCAATAGCGGTCGTTTCCTGTCGCCAGAATATCGGACGTTCACGGTACTGACGATCAGTACGGAAGATGTTGCGGGTGACATTGATGTGAGCGAAGAGGATGTGCGGCAGCTCTACGATGCCCGCGTTGGCGCCAATGAGGCCGCGGAGACACGCGACTATCGGCAAGTCACCGTCGCGGGCGATGAGGCCAAAGCCGCGGCTAGCCAGGCTGCCGCTGAGGGCGGCGGCTTTGAGGCCATCGTTGATGCCACCGGCGCGACTGTCACGACGCTCGACCAGCGCACCCGTGACGGGTTCATCAATGAGGCTCTTGGCGAGGCTGTTTTTGCAAGCGAGGCTGGGGCGCTGGTTGGCCCGATTGAGACGCCTTTTGGTGATCTTTATGCGGAGGTGAGTGCGATCAACGCATCCGATGTTGAGAGCTTCGATGACCTTCGCGAAGAGCTTGAGGCCGAACTGCTCTCTGAGATCTCCGAGGAGCGCGTCATCGAACTCGTCGAGGCTGTCGAGATTGCGCGGGACGAGGGGGCCTCCTTGGCTGAGGCTGCGGCGTCGCTCAGCCTGGAGGCGAGGACGGTCGGCCCCATCGATAGCGAACTCTTCACACGGAACGGCTCGATCGCATCGATCAATCGCGTCTTGGCCGCGGAAGGCGGCCGGCTCGAAGAGGGCGAGGAGAGCGAGGGCATCCGACTTGGTGACGGATATGGCTTTGTCACGGTGGAGAGCATTATCGCACCTGCGCCCCTCGCTCTTGCTGAAGTTGAGGCCGACATCCGTGCCGCGCTCATGGCCGAGCGCGCTGACGATGCCTCAAGCCAGATCAGCACACAGTTCGCAGCGCAAGAGGCAACGGGCCTCAGCTTTGATGAGGCTGCGGCAGCGCTTGGCAGCGAGGTGCGGACCGAAACACTGTCGCGGGACACCCAAAGTGCGATCCCCAATGCCGTTGTCAGCCAAATCCTCGAGCTCGCCGTGGGGCAGACCACGACCATCCCGGGAAGTGGTGACACCGTCTATGCGGTCCGTGTCGAGAGCGTTGAATATGCCGATGCGTCCGAGGCCATGAGTGTTGTGCCGATCGTCAACAATCAGTTCAGTGATCAACTGACGAGTGAGCTTTATCAGGCCTATATCCTGGCCTTGGAGGCGGAGACCGAGGTCCGCCAGAACGACCGCGTGATTGCCCGAGCCTTGGGCCTCAGCGAGTGACGTCGGACGGTTTTGATCGACTGCAGCCCGCCTTTGCAGCGTTCAAAGCCGGGTATGACGCTGGCGAGCCGCAGCTCCTTTACCGCCGCTTTGTCGGCGACCTTGAGACGCCGCTTTCGGCCTATCTCAAGCTCACGGGTGACGCGAAGGGGTCATTCTTGCTTGAATCGGTGGAGGGCGGTGAGCAGCTCGGCCGTTATTCGACCATCGGGCTTGACCCTGACCTCATTTGGCAGTGCAAGGATCAAAAAGCGGTCCTTATGACGCCTGATGGCGAGGTCCTTGAGGAAAGCGACGATGCGCTCGGTGCCCTCAGGTCACTCGTGGAAAAGTCTCGGGTGAAGATGCCGCCCTCGGTCCAGCAGGGGCTGCCGCCGATGGCATCGGGGTTGTTCGGGTACTTCGCCTATGACTTTATTCGCTATGTAGAGCATCTGCCGGACGCCCAGGACGACCATCTCGGTCTGCCAGACGCTTATCTTATTCGGCCGCAGGTGATGGCGACCTTTGATAGCGTCAAACGTGAGGTGGTGCTGGTGACGACGGCGCGGCCAGAAAGTGGGCAGACAGCTGATGAAGCCTATGCTGCCGCCGATGAGCGTCTCAACGGGCTTATTGATCGACTGCGCCAGCCGCTTGATGTGGCGGTCTCGCCTGCGACGCCGATGCCGGTTTTTGAGTCCAATATGGCGAGCCAAGAGTATCTGGGGGCCGTTGAGCAGGCAAAAGAGTATATCCGCGCCGGCGACATCTTCCAGGTCGTCCTCAGCCAGCGCTACAGCTCGCCTTACGAGGGCAGGGCGCTTGATGCCTACCGGCAGCTGCGCCGGATCAATCCATCACCGTTCCTTTTCTACCTCAACTTTGAGCCTGCAACGTTCTTGGGTGCGAGCCCCGAGATTCTCGTGCGGGTACGGAATGGCGAGGTCACGATCCGGCCGATCGCCGGCACGCGGCCGCGCGGCGCGACGCCTGCTGAGGATGAGGCGCTGGAGCGCGAACTCCTTGCCGACGAGAAAGAGCGCGCGGAGCATCTGATGCTCCTCGACCTTGGCCGCAACGATGTCGGGCGCAGCGCGAAGCTGGGCACGGTGAGGCCAACAGCGACCTTCACCATCGAGCGGTTTAGCCATGTGATGCACATCACCTCGAATGTTGTCGGTGATCTGAGGGATGACCTGACACCGCTCGATGCGATGCTCAATGGCTTTCCTGCGGGGACCTTGACGGGCGCGCCAAAGATTCGTGCGATGGAGATCATCGATGAGCTCGAAGTCTCCGCCCGCGGACTTTACGGCGGTGCTATCGGCTATTTCGGAGCGGATGGCGAATTCGATAGCTGCATCGGCCTGCGCATGGCCGTGGTGAAGGATGGTGAGGCGCATATCCAGGCTGGTGCCGGGATTGTTTACGATAGCGATCCGCAGGCGGAGCTTGCCGAGTGCGAGGCCAAGAGCCGGGCGATCAAAGAGGCGTTCATCAACGCCTCCCGCGGCGGCTAGAGCAGGTTCGCGCTTGTCTCGTCCCGGTGCTTTTTGAGATAGCGCATAAAGGGCGTGCCGCCGGTACCCACTTCGGTGTCGTTGCCAATCGATTTTTTGCCCTGCTTGTTGATGTAGCTCGCGGCGTATTCGAGGTGACGGGTGCGGAAGTCTGCCACGGCCTGAACGTTGGCGTTGTAGGCATCTGTGAGGCCGCGGTGATCTGTCTGCCGCACAACGTCCCGAAGCTTGCTGGCCGCCCTGACGTCATCAATGAAGCGGCGGTGCCCGACGGGGCGGTAGGCATGGAGCTGATCGAGAAAAGCTTTGAGAGGGTCGGCGGCATGGCCGATACCCAATAGGGCATCCATGCTGGGAACGATTGAGGACTGCGAACCCGTCTGCCCCCGGAAGGCTTGACCCTTCGAGCCGTAGCGTTCGACACCTTCATAGACAACGCCGTCGGGAAGCGCGGGGTTGTCTTTCCAGCCATGGATATAGGGGCGCACGCGCTCGAAATAGATATAGGGATCACAGCGCTCGGGCATCCGGTCAAAGATGGCTTTGAGGGTCTGCCAGGTGGCCGCTGTCTCTTCGAGGAGATGTCGGGTGCGTTCCGCATCCCTCGCGCCTGCAGCGTCGATGATGGGCGCCATCCGTGCGAGGACTTTCCCAGCCTCCGCCTCGATTGCAACGTGGACCAACACAAACCAAGCCTCGTCTTGCCCGCCCTGAAAGTTCTGGATCATCGCGATGTTGTCGAGTGCCAAAGGGCGGTGCGGATCGATCAGTTCCCAATTGTCCAAGACGTAGGAGCTGTATGTGAGAAGCGGCTGCTGGCCGAGCCGATCGGCGATCGCCACCATCGGCCGGGCCAGCTCTTCTGGCAGCCGGTCCGAGGGCTCCGCTTGGCCCCAGATATACGCTTGGATCATGAAGGCGTAGTGGATCGTCGCCATACGGAGTTCAGCGTTCGAGAGGCCGCTGACATTGTTCGCCCGTGACGCGTCTGGGAGATGGCGGTCCAAATACGAACGAATGCGACCAGAGGGGAGGACGCGCGGCAGATCGAGAGCGATCTCGGCGGCCTCTCCCCAGGCGCCCTGCAGGCGAACGTCACCCGCGTCGTACCGGCAGAGAAAACCCTGGGCCTGGGACATGTCGTAGGTCCCAAGCGATTGAACGGTTGGCTTATCCAGCGTCGTTGCACTCATGGTCAAACCTCCGGCACCTTTTGCGCAAGAATACACCGAAATATACCGAAGATCCTTGCATTTTGGGTTGCATTTTCTTTATAAGTAACAATAATATTGTGCTATGGATAATCTGAACCAAAGAATCTTGCTTCTTCTCGAGGCCGATGGGCGCATCAGCAATGCAGAACTCGCCGACCGGGTCGGGCTCTCTGCCTCGGCCTGCCTCCGCCGGGTCCAAGAGCTTGAGCGGACTGGGTACATCAAGGGCTACCGCGCCTTGCTGGATCGTCGGCGTCTCGGCGGTGACGTCACTGTCTTTGTTATGGTGGGTTTGTCAGCTCAGCTCCGAAAAGACGCCAAAGCGTTTGAGCGAGCGATGGAGCAGGCGCCGGAGGTGCGCGAGTGCCACAACATCACCGGCTCGGTCGAATATCTCCTGCGGGTCGAGGTGAATGGTCTTGATGCGTACAAAAACTTCCACGCTGATACGCTCGGCGTACTGCCGCAAGTCGCAAGCATCACCTCGCATATCTGCCTGGGATCATCGAAGGACCTCCGGGGGTGAGCCCGAGAACGGTCTAAAACCGCAGCGCTGACAGCGGGGCGGGGTCGATGGTCTCTTTGCGGGGTACGAGATCACCCACCGTCACAAGGCGCACGCTTTGCGCGTCTTCTGTTTCGAGCCAACGGCGCACTGCGGCTATCGTGGTGGGATAGGGGTGGCCAATGACGATGGCGTGGCCATCGCGCTCTGCGATTCGTACCGCGAGCCTCAGTTGACGGAGCACCTCGCGCTCGCCACCGCGACCCCCATCGCCGTCGATGAACAGCGTCGCCTCGACCACCGAGGCGCCAACAAGCTGGGCCACATCGGCCGACACCGACCTGGTCGTCGTCCGGCTGTCGAGAAAGAAGAGGTCTTCGTTGCTCAAGGTACGGAGCACCGCGCGCATGGCCCGGCGGTCGGCGGTGACCCGGCTGCCCATATGATTGTTCACGCCGTCATAGCCCACAAGCTTGGCGAGATTGGTGCTGGTTTGCCGGCGCACGCGGGCATCACGGCCGGGGGTCACCTGATCGGGCCCAGCATCCAAATCGCCATAGGGCTGCATGGGTAGGTGAAGGAGGGTCTCATGTGCCTCCGCTGCGACGTCGAGCATGGCTTGGGCATCTTTGCCGTAGGGCAGGAAAGACAAGGTCAGCGGTGCGTCAATCGCCATCACGTTGCGGAAGCGCCGCCAGTCGAGGCCGAGATCATCGATGACAATGGCCAGCTCCGGCCGCTCATCATAGCGGGGATCGAGCCGCAACGACGCCTGATCCGGCGCTCCTTTGAGGTCCGCGGCGAACGCCAGCGAGCACCACAGAGCAACCATTGCAACGAGCTGCGTTGCGCCCCTCGCTCCAAATGGTAAGCCGCGATGCTTCACAGATTGGCTCCGCATGATCCTCGTCGTCGATAACTATGACAGCTTCACCTACAATTTGGTGCAGCTTCTTGCGCCCTTCGAGGAGGAGGCCCGGGTCATGCGCAACGACGCGATGACAGCGGAAGAGGCGATCACGCTGCAGCCCTCTGCCATCATTCTCTCGCCAGGTCCTTGCGATCCCGACCAGGCAGGGATCTGCCTGGCGCTCGTCACCCTCGCCAAAAAAGCGCGTATCCCTCTTTTCGGTGTTTGTCTTGGCCATCAAGCCATCGCCCAGGCCCATGGCGGAACGATCGTCCGCGCTGGCGTCCCCATGCATGGCAAGGTCAGCAAGGTGCGGTTCTCCGCCGATCCTCTCTTTGCTGGCATCGAGAGCCCCTTCACCGCGACCCGCTATCACAGCCTCTCGGTGGCGCGGGCCGGGTTGCCAGATGAGGTCGAGGTCCTCGCAGAGGCTGAAGATGACGGGGAGATTATGGCACTCAAAGTCCGTGGGCATCTCATCTACGGTGTGCAGTACCATCCCGAGAGCTATGCCAGCGAAGGCGGTGCCGCGATCCTTAACAATTTCCTCCGTATGGCGCGCGAAAGGCAGGCGGCATGAGTTTCCTGGAGATCCTGAACACCGCGATCAGCGGTGAGCCTTTGCGTCCGCGCGAGATGGAGGCGGCCCTGATCGCGATCTTCGAGGGCGAAGTGCCCGATGTGCAGGCGGCGGCGTTTCTGACCGCGTTGCGGGTGCGCGGTGAGACAACAGAGGAGCTGCTCGCGGCAATACGCTTCCTCAAGATCCGGGCCCTGACCATCAAAGCGCCGGAGGGCGCCATTGATTGCTGCGGCACTGGCGGAGATGGCATCAGCACGGTGAATATCTCGACCGCCGTTGCGATTGTGGTGGCCGGAGCTGGCGTCCCTGTGGCCAAACATGGCAGCCGAGCCGTGACATCGAAATCGGGCTCTTCAGAGGTGCTCTCGCAGCTTGGCGTTGATCTCACCGAGACGATTGATGCCCAAGAGCGGCGGCTGGCGGATGATGGGCTCGCCTTCTTGTTCGCACCGAACCATCACCCGGTTTTGGCTAAGGTCGCGCCCCTGCGTGCGAGTTTGAAATTCCGTACCCTGTTCAATATTCTGGGGCCAATGATGAACCCAGCGCAGGCGCGGCGGCAATTGCTCGGTGTTTTCGATGGGCGGCTGGCGCCGCACTTTGCTGAGGTCCTGCGGGCTGAAGGCTCCCAGCACGCCTGGATTGTCCATGGCGCGGGCGGGATGGACGAGCTGTCGCTCGCTGGCGGCAATGAGGTCACCGAGCTCAAAGACGGCGCCATCCGCCATTTTGTGGTGACCCCGGAGGATGCGGGCCTGATCCGCCGCGGTAATGACAGCCTGGTCGGCGGCACGCCGGAGGAAAATGCGGCGTCCTTGCGTGCGGTGCTTGACGGTGACGAGGGGGCCTACCGCGATGCGGTGCTTCTCAATGCGGCTGCGTGTATGATCGTCGCGGGAAAGACCGACAACCTGCGCGACGGCGCGGCGCTGGCAGCGCAGTCCATCGACAGCGGCGCGGCGAGGGCGAAGCTCTCAGCTCTGGCGAGCCCCAAATCATGACCACCATCCTTGATCGGATCATCGCCTACAAAATGGACGAAGTTGCAGCGGCCAAGGCGTCGCGTCCGCTGGGATCCTTGCGTGAGGAGGCCGACAGTCGCGCACCCCGCGGGTTCGCGGCGCGGGTGCATGCGAAGGCAGAAGCTGGCCTCGGCATCATCGCCGAGGTGAAAAAGGCGAGCCCTTCGAAAGGCCTCATCCGCGAGAATTTTCAGCCTGCAGAGCTCGCCCGCTCGCTTCAGAGCGGCGGGGCCGCCTGCCTTTCGGTGCTGACGGATGTGCCGAGTTTCCAAGGCCATCTCGATTACTTGACGGCGGCCCGCGAGGCCGTAGAGATCCCGCTGCTCCGCAAAGACTTTATGGTGGATACGTATCAAGTCACCGAGGCGCGGGCGGCGGGCGCCGACGCGATCCTACTCATCATGGCGTGCCTCGATGATCCGCTTGCGGCGGAGTTGCGCGCTTCGGCCAAAGACGAAGGCCTTGATGTCTTGGTCGAAGTGCATGACGAAGAAGAGGTCGAGCGCGCCCTTCGTCTCAGCCCCGATCTCTTGGGCGTCAACAATCGTAATCTCAAAACCTTCGAGACCGACATCGCCACCACGCCGCG
>JBCDLG010000015.1:0-40074 GCA_038745625.1 Pseudomonadota bacterium
GCGCGGCACAGCGCCTGGCATGTTGGCGACGCAATAGTGAACGATGCCGTCGACGACAAAGATCGGATCGTCATGGCTCGTCGCTTTTGAGGTTTCAAAACAGCCGCCTTGGTCGATGGCGATATCGACCAGCACCGCGCCCGGCTTCATCTCACCCAGCATCTCGCGGGTGACAAGTTTGGGGGCGGCGGCGCCTGGAACCAAAACGGCGCCGATCACCAGATCAGCTTCGCGCACCGCTTCGCGCACCGCAGTCGGCGTCGAGTAGACGGTCTGCACCTCGTTCTTGAACAGCGAGTCGAGCTCTTCGAGCCGCGGCAGGGAGCGGTCGAACAGCGTCACGTCCGCATGAAGACCGACCGCCATCTGCGCGGCGTTGAAGCCTGACACGCCGCCGCCAAGGATCACCACCTTACCTGCCGCCACACCCGGGACGCCGCCCAAGAGCACGCCTCGGCCGCCCTGGCTCTTCTCGAGCGCCCAGGCGCCGACCTGCACCGACATTCGGCCAGCGACTTCCGACATTGGACGAAGGAGCGGTAGGCCCCGATCGCCGGTCACAGTCTCATAGGCGATCGCGGAGCAGCCCGAGGCCATCAGTGCCTCGGCCTGCGGCTTGTCCGCCGCGAGATGGAGATAGGTGAACAGCGTCTGCCCTTGGGACAGCATCGCACACTCAGGCAGCTGCGGTTCCTTCACCTTGACGACCAGGTCAGCGTCGAAGGCGTCTGCCGCTGTCGAGACGATCGTGGCGCCGGCCGCTTCGTAATCCTCGTTGGTCAGGTCAATGCCCGCGCCAGCATTGGTCTCAACGACCACGTCATGACCCAGACGGGTGGCCTCTTCGACGCTGGCAGGGGTCATCCCGACCCGGAACTCGCGCGTTTTGATTTCCTTGGGCACGCCGATTTTCATGCAGCCACTCCACTTGATGACAGTGCTTTCCAACAGCGTTTAGTCCCGAAATCCCGCGCGTCAGCAGCGTTAATCAGCGCGCCGGGCAAAAAAACAGCAATCTGGTGGAACCCTCCGCGTTCCAGCGCGTTCGTGCAGCAAACCACTCTTATCGAGCGGAGGAGAGAGGCAGATGCTGCAGGACAGTGCAGGGCGAGACCATGTACGCGACACCATCAGGCGTGCCATGTCGGCCCCCATCCTGACCATCGAGCGCGAAAAGGAGCTCACCCATGCGTGGTGCGAGGGCGGTGACGAGCGGGCCCTGGGCGAGCTCACCGAAGCTCATATGCGCATGGCGGTTTCTACCGCGATCAAGTTTCGCGGCTATGGCCTGCCGCTTGGGGACCTGATCCAAGAGGGCGCCATTGGTCTCCTTGAAGCGGCCAAGCGCTTCGACTGTGACCGCGAGGTGCGGTTCTGCACCTATGCGGGTTGGTGGATCCGGGCCTCGATGCAGGATTATGTGCTGCGCAATTGGTCAATCGTCCGTATCGGTTCGAAATCAGCGCATAAGACCATCTTCTTCAACCTCTCCCGCATTCGCGCGATGATTGAAGAGGTCGATAGCTCAGGCCCGATCGCCCGCGAGAAGGTGGCGAAGAAATTCAACGTCACTGGCGATGATATCGAGTTCATGACCTCGCGCCTGGGGCGTCGTGACATGTCCCTCAACGCAACCGTCAACGACGATGGCGACACCGAGCGGCAGGAGATGATCCCTGATGATCGTGCGCGCCCTGATGAATCCGCCGAGGACGAAATCGACCTTCAGAAGCGGCGGGTTTGGCTCAGCGAGGCCATGAAGGCACTGACCGATCGCGAGCGTCTCATTATTGATCAGCGCTTTTTCGGTGAAGAGCGTGTGACGTTATCTCAGATCGGAGTTGATCTGGGACTGTCCAAAGAGCGTGTGCGCCAAATCGAAAAGCAGGCGATTGGGAAACTCCGCGCTTCTCTCAGTGCGGCCCAGCCTACTCTTGAGCTTTCTCTCTAAGACTGGTGCTTTTTTGCCACATTAGGGATAGGCGTTCACACAATTTTTGGGTTAACCCTTGGCTAACAAGTCCTTCCCTTTCGGTGGGTTTTTGTTGCATAAGCTCAAAGACGCGTTTGGTGGCGCAGGGATTCCATTGGAGGGTTACGAGATGCACAACCGCTTTGCATTGATGGCAGCCGTGAGCGCGGTGGCGCTTGGCTCAGCTTTCGCTCAGTCGGATGAGAACACAGGTTACTATGGTGAGCTCGGCGGCAGCTACACCTTGGACTGGGGCGTCAAGGACTTCGAAAGCGAAGGCCTTGGTGTTGATGAGGCTTTCGACTCCGAGCTCGAAGTTGACGAAGGCTTCGGCGTCTACGGTGCACTCGGCAAATACTTCCCTGGCAATCTGCGCAGCGAGGTCGAGATCGGCTATCGCGGCCAGGATATCGATTACCTGCCGACTGCTCCCGGCCGCACGCTGTTTGGTGCAGGCGACGATTTCGGCGAAGTCGGCGTCCTCACCGGCATGATCAACGTCTACAAAGATCTGCCGCTCGGCCTGTCGGGCCGCGTGACGCCTTATGTCGGTGCCGGTATCGGTTTCGCACGCGTCAGCCTTGATATGGACAATGAAGCTGTCGTTGCCGCCAGCGCATCGCCGGGCTCGTTCAACAGCATTGATCTTGATGATGACGACTACGTCACCGCTGTGCAGGGCATGGCTGGCGTGACGGTCGATGTCGCTCGCAACCTCGCATTCGCCCTCGGCTATCGTTACTTGCAGACCGGCGAGTACGATATGGAAGGCACGTTCAACGGCGCTGATGAGACGTCCTTCTCTGGCGAGTACAACGCCCATGAGATCACTGCTGGCCTGCGCTTCAACTTTGGCGGCGGCAAGACAGTCGAGCCCGCTGTTGCGACCGCGGCGCCTGCGATGAAGACCTGCGTTGATGGCACTGTGGTGGCGCTGAACGCGCCATGCCCGGTTGCTGCTGACGACGAGGCCGTTACGGCTGAAGAGCTCTCGCTGGTTGTCTACTTTGAGTACGACTCGGCGGCTCTCACCGATCGCGCCCGTTCGGCCATCGCGCGTCGTGCCCGCCAGGCCCAGGACGTGGATCTCATCAGCGTCGTGGTCATCGGTAACACCGACACCGCCGGTAGTGCTCAGTACAATGTCGGCCTGTCACAACGCCGCGCCCGCGTCGTGCGCGATGCGCTCGCCTCTTACGGCGTTGATAGCTCGAAAATCTCGGTGCGCGCGCTTGGTGAGACGACACCGGCCAAAGCCACCGGTGACGGTGTGGCGGAGCCTCTCAACCGCCGGACGGAAGTTGAGTTTGAATTCTAATCATCTGGCCTCAGATGAACGGAAAGCCGGCCTGCGGGCCGGCTTTTTTGTGTCCGCCATTTAGGTTGCGCCGTAGACGAACAAACTCTCGCCATTGTCTTTGAGCCATTGGCTTTGCTGCTGGTAGTCGGGGCAGATCTCCCAGACGAGGTTCCAAAAGCGCGGCCCATGGTTCATCTCGATCCGGTGCGCAGCCTCATGGGCGATCACGTAAGAAAGAACCGCGGGCGGGGCGAAGGCGAGGCGCCAGTTGAAAACAGTGCTTCCATCGATGGCGCAGCTGCCCCATCGACGCCGCATCTGCCGGATGCCGATAGGCGCATCGTCCACATCGAGCTCACGCCAGAGCGGTTTGATCTCGCCTTCGCAGGCCTCCTGCACCGCTCGGCGGATGACGCGCTCGGTGGCCGCTGGCACGCGCTCAGGCTCTGTAACATGAAGAACAATGACGTCGGGGAGAAGTGCGCCGCCGCGGGGCCCGCCCGTCTCAATCCGCCTCATGCGCCCCAAAACGGGCAACGCAGCGCCCAACGCGAAGGGCACAGGTTCAGGCATTCCGCAAAGCTCCCGCTCAACAAAGTCGCTTTGCTGCTCAAGCCACTGGAGCGCCGCGCTCTGCCGTGCCCTTGTGGGAATCGTGAGATGGATCGTCCCGCCCGAAACCCTTAACACAAAGCGCCGCGCGCCGGGGTGGCGGCGGAGTTTGATGGGCACCAACCGGCCAGAGGCGAGCTGAAACGGCGCAAGCGCACCGCGCTCCCGCTTCAGCGGCTGAGATGAGGAGTTCGCTGATGAACGCGAATGCAGAGCACCCTCCCAAGGTGGCGGCCAAGCTGACACCGATGATGGCCCAATACCATCGCCTGAAAGAGCGAGCGGGCGACGCTTTGCTTTTCTACCGCATGGGCGACTTTTACGAGCTGTTTTTTTCCGACGCGGAAAAAGCGGCGGCTGCGCTCAACATCACCCTGACCAAACGCGGGCATCACCAAGGCGAAGAGGTGCCGATGTGCGGTGTGCCTGTACACGCCCGCGACGCGTATCTTGCGAAACTCGTGCGGCTCGGTTTCACCGTCGCGATTGGAGAGCAGACGGAGGATGCCGCGGAAGCAAAAAAGCGCGGAGCCAAAAGCGTCGTGGAGCGCGATATCGTCCGTATCGTGACGCCGGGGACCCTGACGGAGGATGCGCTTCTTGAGCCAGGCTCGCCCAACCATCTGGCGGCGGTGTTGGTCGAGGGCGCCGATGTCGCCGTTGCTGCAACGGACCTCTCGACGGGGGAGGTGACGGTCGATCGCGCGCCAGCCGAGGCGGTGAGTGATCTGCTCGCGCCGCTTGCGATCAAGGAGCTGGTGCTGCCGGAGGGTGCGGCCATTGAGGGCGTGCCTGATGCGCGCCGCAGCGAAAGTGATCCGCGCTGCTTCACCGCGGCCGCGAGCATCGCACGGATTAACGATGCCTACGGAACACCGGAGCCGGAGGGGCTCGGGCTTGCTGATCCTTTGATGCAGCGCGCGCTGGGCGGGCTTTTGGCTTATCTGGAGCTCACGCAAATAGGCGGCAGGCCAGCCCTCCGTCCCCCGCGGGTGGGCGCGGCGCGGGAAGCGATGGCGATTGATGAAGCGACGCGCCGGTCGCTTGAGCTGACCGAAGGGCAGGGCGGCCAGCGTATGGGCTCTTTGCTCGCAACCATCGACAAGACCGTGAGCGCCGGGGGTGGACGGCTGTTGCGGAGCTGGATCGCCGCGCCGCTGTTGCGGCCCGACGCCATCGCTGCACGCCAGGACGTGGTCGCGTTCTTTCTAGCCAGCCATGCCTTGCGCGAGGAGACGCGTGATCTTCTCAAAAAGGCGCCGGACCTGGCGCGTGCCTTGGGGCGCGTGAGCCTTGATCGCGGTGCGCCATCTGATTTGGGCGCGATCCGCGAGGCGCTCGGCGCTGGTGAGGCGATGCGGGCCGCGCTCGCCGCCGCCTCGCCTTTGCCTGAACTCATCGGTCCTTGGGCGGAGGTGGTGGACCCGGGTCTTCATGCTCTTCTCACGGAATACCGCCAAGCTCTAAAGGACGAGCTGCCGACGCGGCGTGTTGACGGCGGGTTTATTGCATCAGGTTACGATGAGGACCTCGACCGGGCGCTTGAGCTGCAAACGGGCGCCAAGCGCCTCTTTGCCGAGATCGAGGCGCGCTACCGTGCGGAGACGGCGATCAAAACCCTCCGTGTCAAGCATGATAAGGCGCTTGGCTATTGCGTCGAGGTCGGCAAGGCCGCCGCCGAGACCCTCACTAAGATCGATGGGTTCACCCAGCGCCGGACCCTGACCTCGGCCGTTCGGTTCACTACTGATGAGCTTGAGGCCCTCAACCAGGATGTCGTTGAGGCGGAAGGCGCAGCCATGGCGCGCGAGAATGCTTTGTTCGATGCGCTCGTGGACCAAGCCAAAGCGGTCCGTGACGAACTTCTCGCACTGGCCGATTCGATCGCCATCCTCGACGTTCTCTCGTCCTTTGCGGAGCTCGCCGATCAACTCGACTATGTCCGTCCCGTGATCGATAGCTCTCGGACGTTTATCATCGAGGCCGGGCGCCACCCGGTGGTGGAAGCTGCGCAGCGCGGCGCTGGACAGCCTTTCGTGCCCAATGATTGTCAGTTATCGGATGGTGCGGAGGCGCAACTTCTCCTGGTCACCGGCCCCAATATGGCGGGTAAGTCGACCTTCCTACGGCAGAACGCGCTCATCGCTGTCATGGCGCAGGCGGGGAGTTTTGTGCCCGCGACCAAAGCAGAGATCGGGGCGGTGGACCGGCTGTTCAGCCGGGTGGGCGCTGCCGACGATCTCGCGCGCGGGCGCTCCACCTTCATGGTGGAGATGATCGAGACGGCAGCGATTCTTCATCAGGCAACGGACAAAAGCTTGGTGATCCTCGACGAGGTGGGGCGGGGCACCGCGACCTATGACGGGCTATCGATCGCCTGGGCGACCTTGGAGCACCTTCACAAGGTGAGCCGCTGCCGCGGGCTTTTTGCCACCCACTATCATGAGCTGACGCGCCTGGCTGAAGAGCTGCCTCGCCTCCACGCGGTGGCGATGGCAGTGCGCGAGTGGCGCGGCAAGGTCGTCTTTCTGCATGAGGTGAAACCAGGCGCCGCCGACCGGTCCTACGGCGTCGCGGTCGCGCGGCTCGCTGGCTTGCCCGAAGCGGTGGTCGAGCGCGCAGGGCAGCTCTTGGGGCTTCTTGAGGCGCAAGCACCGGTCGGCGGTTTGGTGGCCGACCTGCCGCTCTTTTCCGCGTCAGCACCCGAGTCGCAAGGCGAGGACGATGACCCCATCGCAACGCGCCTTGCGGAGATTGATCCCGATGAGCTGAGCCCGCGCGAGGCCCATGACTTCCTCCGTGAGCTGAAGAGCAAGATCTAGAGCCGGGTGCCCACGCGCCGCGAGGCGCGGTGAGTCAGAGGCTCGCACGAAAGGCCGTATAAGCAGCCATCACATCCATCGGGCCCTCTGTCTGCGGATAATGGCCGAGATGGTCCAGGCGCCAAGACGGTATATCGGGGTTGAGCGCCGCAACCGCGTCGACCAGATGACCGCCTGAAACCGGGTCCTGGGTACCATTGATCAGCGCGACCGGACAAGGCGGCTCTTGCAACACCGCTTCCCAACGCGGACCATGGGTGCGTCGGTCGGCCATGTAGTGCAGCAGCTTATGCATGATCAGATGGCCGTTGTTGGCAGAGATCAGGTCCCAATAGGCGTCAAGTTCCGCGCCGGTGGGCTGCGTGTCTTTGCCAAAGACTTCGCTGAAGCTCTTGCCGAAACGCTCCCTGTTCTGCATTCTGACAATCAAACCGCCTAAGGGCCCAGCTAAGAGCTTTTGGATAGGTCGTGCACGGTGCAGCGCCGGAAGGAGGCCGCCGTTCAGGAAGGCGCAACTCAAAACGCGCCCGGAGAGTCGTCCTTCCCCGCTCCGCGCAAGCAGTTCTTGACCAACGCTCACGCCATAATCATGGGCAAGGATGTGATAGTCGCCTGTGAAATATGTGCTGGCCACATGCGCTGCGAGGTCCGACTGGGCTTGCAGATCATAGGCGCGGCGTCGGGGCTTGTCTGAGTAACCAAAGCCGAGAAAATCAAACGCCACCACCCGGTGCTGCGCCGTCAACGCCTCCCACATTGGCAGCCAGTCAACGCAAGCTGTCGGAAAGCCGTGAAGCAGCAGGAGCGGCGGCGCCGTAGCCTGCCCGCCCGTCCGCACAAAGATCTGATGGCCTTGCCAGGGCACAAGGTCGCCGTCCTGCCGCCATTGCTCAGCAGACTGCGTTGTGATGGGCGCTGGGGCGCTTGGGTTTGCCGGCATGGACGTCGACGCTCCTTGGGCGGTCACTGATCTCACTCGCAAGGGATACTGTGCCCGATCTTGAGCGCTTGCCGCAACCTCAGCGCCGAGGCACGCACCTGGATCGGGAGCATCGCAGCCGTCACCACCAGGGCGAGATCCTCGGTCCGTGTCACCGCCGAGAGCGGTGCACTGAGGATCGAGCTCATGCAAGGACAGTCGATATCAAGAGGCGTGGATGAAACGCCGCATCGTGCGTTCGTCTGAGCCCTTCGCGGGCACAGCCATCCTAGCCCAGGAGCGCTTTGCGCAGCGGGTCATGCAGCACGTGGTTCGAGGCGAGAAGCTGGCCTTCGAGATGCGGCCGCCCGACGTTTTGATCGATGGTTGACACCTCACCTCCGGCTTCGCGCACGAGGATGATGCCCGCGGTGATGTCCCACGGGTTGAGGCCGCGCTCCCAATAGCCGTCGAGCTTGCCAGCAGCCGTCATGCAAAGATCATAGGCGGCGGAGCCAAAACGGCGGACGCCCGCGGTTTCGGCGAGGACGCGATCAGCTTCCTCAAGCGCCTCCTGCCGTCCCGATCTGCCCTTGAAAGGAAAACCGCAGCCCACCAGCGCCTCGGTCATGTCGTCTCGCCCCGAGACCCGCAGGCGGGTGTCGTTCATAAAAGAGCCGAAGCCTTTTTCCGCGTAGTACATCTCGTCGAGCACCGGCGCATAGATCACCCCGGCAAAGGGCTCGCGGTCGCGCTCCAAACCGATCGAGATGCAGAACTGCGGCATCCCATGCATGAAGTTGCTGGTCCCATCGAGGGGATCGACGATGAAGCGGTTCGAGTTGTCAGCTCCTTCGACCACGCCGCTTTCCTCCATGATTAGCCCATATTTCGGGCGCGCTTTGGTGAGGGATGCGCGGATCGCCTCCTCGGCGGCAAGATCCGCTTTGGTCACGAAATCGGCGGCGCCTTTGCGTTTCACCTGAAGGTTTTCAAGCTCGTAGAAGTCCCGCCGCAGATGCTTGGCGGCGTCGCGGGCGGCGCTGATCATGACGTTGAGCAGCGGCGAAACATGGGGCACGGGCGTTCTCCGAGGTGAGGGGCGGCACCGGCGGTTAGCGGGGTCTTTTCCCTTTTGCAAAGCCTGCCGCCCTCCGTGGCAGCTCGCGCCATTGCCCTTGGCCCCGTGCGGGCTAAGAGTCCGGATCGACAGATAAAAAATGCCATACGGGAGGACCATTTTGACCGCTATCACCGATATTGAACCGATCTCGAAAGACGAGTTGCACGAGGCCGTTGAGCAGATCTTGGCCGAGGGCGGTCCATTCGCTGTCGTTCCCAAAGAGATCCGCGGTGTGCACTATGAGCGCGTCTTTGCCCTGTCTGAGATGTCGCTGCGTGACGTTTTGGCGGCCAAAACGGCTGAGTTCGCTGCCTCGCCGCTGATCGTCTACGGCGACGAGCGCTACACCACCGGAGAGGTCTGGGCACGGAGTATGCGCTTTGCCAATTGGCTGGGCAGCCAAGGCATCGGCCCCGGCGATAATGTTGCCATCGCCATGCGCAACTACCCCGAATGGTGCATGGCGTTTATCGGTGTCGTTGCCTCGGGCGCCACGGTGGTGCCGCTGAACTCGTGGTGGCAGGCTGAAGAGCTGCGCTACGGCGTCGAGACGGCAAACGCTAAGTTCATCGTGGTGGACGCCAAGCGCTGCGACATGCTTGCTCCGCTTAAAGAGGAGTTCGGTCTGACACTGATTGCTGGTCGCGAAGAGGTGTCGTGCGAGGATGCGTCGCTTCCGGACATTATAAATGACGAGTCGATTTCTACCGACATCCCCTCGACGCCGATTGACCCCGAAAGCGTTTTTGCCCTGATGTTCACGTCGGGCTCCACCGGGTTTCCCAAAGCGGCGGAGCTGACCCACCGCGGCGTGCTGAGCACAATCTTGTCATGGTCTTTTGTCCAGGAGCTCTATACGCGGGTGCGGCCTGAGATCCCGACGCGTCCTGACAATGCGGGTATCCTGTTGGCGCTGCCTTTGTTCCACGTGACGGCGCTCCACTCACTTTTCCTCCTCAGCTATCTCATCGGGCGGAAAGTGGTGTTCGTCTACAAGTGGGATCCTGAGGAAGCGGCGAGCATTATCAAGAAGGAGAAGCTCACGAACTTTGTTGGTGTGCCGACGATGGCGCAGGAGCTGATCAAAGCCGCAAAGCCCGGTGATCTTGATACGCTTGTGGATATTGGGTCGGGCGGCGCGAAACGACCGGCCGCCCATGTGGTCGAGCAGGGCACGACCTATCCGGAGATCACGTCATCATCAGGGTACGGCCTGACTGAGACCAATGCGCTGGGCACGATTATCGGTCTTGCTGACTATGCGCGGATGCCAGATGCAGCTGGCCGCGTCGTTCCGCCGATCACGCAGCTCGCGACATTCTCAGAGGACGGCAAACAGCTGCCCGATGGTGAGATCGGTGAGGTCTGCATCCGCAGCCCGGGCGTCATGAAGGGCTATCTCAATAACGCTGAGGCCAGTGCTGAGGCGTTCTTCGCCGACGGGTGGTTCCGGACCGGCGATGTCGGCGTGATTGATGAAAACGGCTATCTCACCATCATGGACCGCCTCAAGGACATGATTATCCGGGGCGGCGAGAACATCTCGTGCCTGGAGGTCGAGAACATTCTTCTCCAGTTCGAAGGCGTCACTGAGGCGGCGGTTTTCGCGGTCCATCACGAGCGCCTTGGCGAAGCGGTGGGCGCGGCGGTCTACGGCAAGGACGGCCCGATCGATCCGGCTGGGCTCCAGGCCCATGCGAAGGAGCAACTCGCTGCCTTCAAAGTGCCGACGCGCTTTTGGCTGTCACCGCAGCCGCTGCCCCGCGGAGCGACCGGCAAGACGGACAAAAAACCGCTGCGGGCCTTCGCAAAAGAGAACCCGCCGCATTTCCAGCAAGGCGACGACTAAGCGGGTTTAAGCGTCGACGGGCGAGAGCCCGTCGGTGGTCACTTCGCGGTAAAAGCAGCTGTCGCGGCCGGTGTGGCAGGCAGCACCTTTTTGGGTGACCTCATAGATGAGCGTGTCTTGATCGCAGTCGGTCAGGACACGGGCCACCTTTTGCTCATGGCCCGATGTTGCGCCCTTACGCCAAAGCTCCTGCCGCGAGCGCGACCAGTAATGGGCGTCGCCGGTGGCGAGGGTCAGGTCGATCGCTTCCTGGTTGGCATAGGCCAACATCAGGATTTGGCGGGACGTCTCATCAATCGTCACCACCGGAAGGAGCCCGTTCGCAGCGAACTGCGGACGGAACTCATCTGTTTCTTCAATGCTCAACGGAGCTTACCTGCCAATCAGGCGCATGAATCGTGTCTCGAGCGCTGGGTTCTCATTAAACACGCCAGTGAAGCGTGTTGTCACGGTGCCGACGCCATTTTTATGCACGCCGCGGGTGGACATGCATTGATGTTCTGCGTCGATCATCACCGCGACGCCCCGTGGCTGCAGAACTTTCTGCAAGGTGCCCGCGATTTGAGCGGTCAGCGTTTCTTGAACCTGCATCCGCTTGGCATAGGCATCGATCAGGCGCGCGAGCTTGGAGATCCCGACGACACGTTTGTGCGGCATGTAAGCGATATGCGCTGTACCGATGATCGGTGCGATATGGTGTTCGCACATGCTCTCAAGCCGGATGTCTTTGAGAAGAACGATGTCGTCATACCCGTCCACCTCTTCGAAGACGCGGGCGAGGATCGCCTCGGGATCTTCTTGGTAGCCGCTGAACCATTCTTCATAGGCTTTGGCGACGCGTTTGGGTGTGTCGACGAGCCCTTCCCGTGTGGGGTCGTCGCCAGCCCACCGGATCAAGGTCCGGACGGCGGCTTCCGCTTCGGCGCGGCTGGGTTTTGAGGAGACATAGGGTTCTTCTGCAGCTTCGGGGGCTGCGACGTCGTCGTAGGCAATGACGCTCATGGGTCTGTCCTATCTGGTTCGGGGGCCCTGCAAAGGCACCGATGAGCCGCGCTTTTCCCTCACGGGTGTGAGTGGGCGACTGGTGAGAGATGGAGCCAATTTGAGCGAAATCCAACCGCTGATGCGCGACGTCCCGTCTCATGCCCTTGTTGCATCGCAACAAAAATGCACGCCTCTTGCCACCGATTGCCAGATCAAGCGGCGCCAGCCATGAGGGCCCGATGACGACCAAGATTTTTGTCACCGATACCTATCGCGGCGAGAAAGTGCCGTTTGAGCCCGCAGATCCGTCCTTTGTGACGGTCTATTGCTGCGGGCCGACGGTCTATTCCGAGCCGCATATCGGCAATGCGCGGGCGGGCGTGGTGGCTGATCAGGCGGTGCGCCTGCTGCGTGAGGTCTATGGTCACGATCGCGTGCGCTATGCGCGCAACCTCACTGATATCGATGACAAGATCATCAAAGCTGCCGCGGATCAGGACGTCGCGATCGGTGTGATCACTGCGCAGGCGACGAAGGCCTATCATGATGATCTGGCGGCGCTTGGCTGCTTGCCCCCTGACTTTGAGCCCAAAGCCACCGAGCACATCGAGGGCATGCAGGCCATGATCGGCACCCTCATGGAGCGGGGCTTCGCCTATGCCGCCGAGGGGCACGTCCTGTTCGATACCCAGGCCTTCAAGGGCTATGGCGGCCTCAGCCGGCTTGATCGCGATGCCATGGTGGCCGGCGCACGGGTCGAGGTGGCCCCCTATAAGCGAGACCCCGCTGACTTTGTCCTTTGGAAGCCGTCCACGGACGATATGCCGGGCTGGGATGTACCGGCCGCGTGGGGTCTAGAGGGGAGGGGTCGGCCTGGTTGGCATGTCGAATGCTCCGCTATGATCGAGACGGTGCTTGGCAGCCCGATTGATCTGCACCTTGGGGGACAGGACCTGCGCTTTCCGCATCATGAGAATGAGATCGCCCAAAGCTGCTGCGCATCCGACCTCGGCGATGTGCCGCTGGCGCGGCACTGGATGCACAACGGCATGCTCCGCATGGGTGCGGAGAAGATGTCGAAATCGATTGGCAACATTGTGCGGCCGTCGGAGCTTCTTGTCGGTTGGCATGGCGAGGTGCTCCGTATGGCGCTTTTGTCGGCGCAGTACCGCCAGCCGCTCGAATGGTCTGACGATCTCTTGGCCTCGTCCAAGGCGCAGCTCGATAAGTTCTACCGTGCGGCTGGCGATGCCGAGCCCGGCGAGGTCTCGTCGGGCGTGCTTCAGGCTCTCAGCGATGATCTCAACACCCCGGGAGCCTTCGCGGCGCTGCATGAGCTGCGGGAGCAGGCCCAAGGCGGCAGCGCTGAGGCGGCGTCTTCCTTGCGCGCCAGCGGCCAGCTCCTTGGTCTTCTTTACGAGACCGAAGAGGCCTGGTTCCAAGGCGGCGGTAGCGATGACGATGCCGCGCGCTATGACGCGCTGCTGATCGAACGGGCCGAGGCGCGCAAAGCGAAGAACTTTGCGCGGGCGGACGAAATCCGTGATCAGCTGACGGAGGAAGGCATCATCATCGAAGACGGCCCGCAAGGTGCCACCTGGCGGCGGGGATAGCGATGACGACCGCGGGCACGGGGGCGCCGATTGCGGCTCAGGATCGGATCACCGAGCTTGATGCGCTGCGCGGCTTTGCTCTTCTCGGTGTGTTCATCGTCCATTTTGTCGGCCTTCTCCACTACGAGGTGGTGGCCGATGAGCAGGTGCGCGAAACATGGATGGCGGCCCCTTACAACCGATGGTTCGTTTTTGCGTCCGATTGGCTTTTTGAGAACAAGGCCAACACGCTCTTTGCGACGCTGTTCGGCTTTGGCTTCTGGATCCAGATGACGAGGCTCGAGGGACGCGGAGCCGCCTTCCAAACGGTATATCTCCGCCGTCTGACGGTTTTGCTTGCGATCGGCCTTATCAACTGGATATTCGTCTTCCCCGGTGACGTTCTGCACGAATATGCTCTCTTGGGTTTCGTCCTTTTCCTCTGCAGGCGGCTGCCAGAGCGCTCGATGCTCCTCATCGGGATCGTTCTCGCTCTCGCCGTGCAGCCGATCTTGGAAACGCTCTTTGCTGAGATTGGGCTCAGCGGCGATATCTGGGACGACAAGATGGCGGCCGCGCAGTCGGTGGAAAGCTACAGCGAATGGGTCAGCCTGACCTTCCCAGCACAGCTGATGCGAGACATCGCTCTTTTCGGTTTTGTGCCCTGGGGGCTTTATCTTCTCGGCCGCTTCTTCTTCGGGGCCTGGGCAGCCCGGCAAGACGTGATTGGCGCCGCGCGCCGAAACCGGCGCCTGACCATCAAAGCCACGTTGGGGGCGATGGCGATCGGTTTGGTTTTTGAGTATGTCTCCCTACGGATTTTCTTAGGCACAATCGACGCGCCAGATTGGCTGGACATGCTCCTCCATGCGCTGGGGGCGCCGATCCTCGCCCTGTCTTATGCGGGGGCGGTGGTGTTGGTTTGCCATTCAGCGAGGCTTGGGTGGATCGCGCGCCTTCTGTCTCCGGTCGGTCGCACGGCGCTGACCAGCTATGTCGCACACGGCGCTCTTTTGTCGTTGCTCATTTGGCCATTCGGCCTCGATCTGCGGGACGCGATCTCTCCTTTGGGCGGCTTTCTCATTGCCACCGGTTTCTTCGGTTTGATGACGCTCGCCAGTCATTTTTGGCTGCAGCGCTATCGTTTTGGACCGCTTGAGTGGCTGTGGCGCGGAGCGACCTATGGCGAGATGCCAGCCCTGCGCCATAGCGCCTAGGTGCGGTCCCGGCGGCCCCATGTGATGGGTGTTGGCGCCTTGGCTTTTGTCAGGCTGCGATGGTGCCTAAGTGGAGGGGATGGACGATCTCTATTCCGATATCCTGCTTGAAGCGGCCGGGTCCTTACCGCCAGCGGGCGCGCTTGCCGATCCTGATGGGACCGCGCGGCGTATCTCGAAGGTGTGCGGTTCGGAAGTCGAGGTGGACCTGGCGCTGGAGGCTGGCGCCGTCGCTGATTATGCACTGCGCGTCAAAGCCTGCGCGTTGGGGCAGGCGTCATCGTCGCTTCTTGCCAAGGTGCTCAAAGGCTCGAACGCGGCTGAGTTGCGCGCCTTGCAGCCGGTGATGGAGGCGATGCTGCGGTCGGACGGCTCCGCGCCGGAAGGGCGTTTCTCTAGCCTTGAGGCGCTGCAGCCGATCAAGGCGTATCCCGCGCGCCATGCCTCGACACTGTTGATTTTCGGCGCGGTCGTCGATGCTCTTGATAAGGCCGAGGCCGATGCGGCCGCTTAGCCTCCTCGCGCGCGGGGCGATCATTGCTTACCGCTACTCTCTCTCGCCGTTTTTGCATTTGGTCGGCGTGCGGTGCCGGCATGAGCCGACCTGCTCAGCCTATGCGCTTGAGGCGTACCGCAAACACAATGTGGTCAAGGCGACCGGCCTCACGGCCAAGCGGATCGTCAATTGTCGGCCGGGCGGCACCTGGGGCTACGACCCCGTTCCTGACTGAGGGCATTGTGGTCGCGCCCCGCGCGCGTCAGGATTGCGCCTATGGACCTTGCCTTTTCCTGCCGCTGCGGCGCGATGACGGTGACCGTGGCCGACGTTTCACCGAAAACGGGGACGCATGTTCATTGCTATTGCACGGACTGTCAGACGGCGGCGACCTATCTGGGGCATGATGATGAGGTGCTTGATGAAAAGGGCGGCACGGAGGTCTTTCAGTTCGTTCCCTTCCGCCTCAGCGTCACATCGGGTGCGGATCAAATTGGCCTGATCCAGCTCAAGCGCGGCGGGCTGATGCGCTGGGTCGCCAGCTGCTGCAACACCCCGATGTTCAACTCATCTGCCTCGCCAGGCGTGCCGATCATGGGGATCGTGAACCCGTCGGTGAGGGCCGCTGACCCGGCGGCGGCAAAAGCAGCGATGGGCCCTTCAATCGGTGCCTTTTGCCCCGAGGAGGGCTGGGCGCCCGTCGATCGGCCCAAGGTCACGCTGTTTCGCATGATCGGCCGCGCGCTGTTGCGCGCCGCGCGTCCCATGTTCGCCGGGAAGACCAAAGACCACGCCCTTTTCAGGGCCGACAAGAGCCCTGTCGCCGAGGCGCGGGTCCTGAGCGAAGACGAGGTCGGCACAGTCCATGCCAGCTTGGGCCAAAAGAAAGCGGCCTTCCTCGCGTCTCAGCCATGAATTCGGCCTGCCTGGCTTGACCTCAGGGAAAGGTGCGGCTCACACGGTCTCTCTTAGACGACGAGTAACCCATGCCCACGATCACGCTTCCTGACGGTGCCCAGCGGTCCTTCGACGCGCCACTTTCTGGCGCTGACATTGCCGCCGACATTTCGAAATCGCTTGCGAAGAAAGCCATCGCCGTGACCATCGACGGTGAGCTGATGGACCTCGACACTGTGGTCGATCGCGATGCTGCGGTTTCGATCGTCACGCGGGACAGCGACGAGGCGCTGGAGCTTGTCCGCCACGACACCGCGCATCTTCTTGCGCAGGCGGTGCAGGCGCTGTTCCCCGATACGCAAGTGACGATCGGCCCGGTGATTGAGGACGGTTTCTACTACGATTTTGCGCGTCAAGAGCCGTTCTCGTCGGAGGACTTCGAGGCCATCGAGAAAAAGATGGCGGAGCTTGTTGATGCTGATTTGCCGACCCGCCGCGAGGTGTGGCCGCGCGATGAGGCCATCGCCAAGTTCAAGGAGATCGGCGAGCACTATAAGGCCGAGATCATCGAAGACCTTCCGGAAACGGAAGATATCAAGGTCTATCACCACGGCGATTGGTATGACCTTTGCCGCGGTCCCCACCTTCCGTCGACGAAGCATATTGGCAAAGCGTTCAAGCTGATGAAGCTTGCGGGGGCCTATTGGCGCGGCGATCATCGGAACGCGGTGCTGCAGCGGATCTACGGCACCTCTTGGACGAACGAGAAAGAGCTTAAGGCCCACCTGCACCGTTTGGAAGAAGCGGAAAAACGCGATCACCGTCGGCTCGGCAAGGAGATGGACCTCTTCCACCTTCAGGACGAGGCGCAAGGCTCCGTTTTTTGGCATCCCAATGGCTATATCCTTTGGGTGGCGCTTGAGGCGTATATTCGCCGTAAGCTGAGCGACGACGGCTATGTTGAGGTGAAGACGCCGCAGCTGATTGATGCGCGTCTTTGGGAGAAGTCGGGCCACTGGGGCAAGTATTCCCAGAACATGTTCGTCGTGCCCGATGATGTTCCGGACACGGTGAGTGATGGCGCGACTTTCGATCCTGAGGCCAAGCTCATGGCCCTCAAGCCGATGAACTGTCCGGCGCACGTGCAGATCTTCAACCAGGGCATCAAGTCTTACCGCGACCTGCCGCTGCGCATGGCCGAGTTTGGCTGCTGTCACCGCAATGAGCCGCACGGTGCGCTCCACGGTATCATGCGTGTGCGGCAGTTTACCCAGGATGACGCGCATATCTTCTGCCGCTGGGACCAGATTGCTGAAGAGACCAAGCGGTTCTGTGCGCTTGCGTCGTCGGTCTATGCTGATCTCGGTTTTGAGGATGTCCGCATCGCACTAGCGACGCGGCCTGAGATGCGGATCGGCACCGACGAAGAGTGGGACCGGATGGAAAGGGTCCTTGGTGATGCGCTTACTGACATTGGGCTCGACTATGAGATCTTGGAAGGTGAGGGTGCTTTCTATGCACCGAAGCTTGAGTATCACCTGCGTGATGCGATCGGTCGTTCCTGGCAGTGCGGGACGTTGCAGCTCGACACGCTCCTGCCTGAGCGTCTTGATGCGTCCTACATTGACGAAGATGGCGCCAAGCAGCGTCCGGTGATGTTGCACCGAGCGATCCTCGGCTCAATGGAGCGTTTTATCGGCATGCTGATTGAAAATTATGCTGGTCGTATGCCGATGTGGCTGGCGCCAACACAAGCCGTCGTGGCGACGATCACCACTGAGGCCAATGGTTATGCGGAAGAGGTGGTGGAAACGCTCAAAGAGGCGGGCCTTCGTGTCGAAGCTGATCTTCGCAACGAGAAGATCAATTACAAAGTTCGCGAGCACTCCAATGCCAAAGTGCCCGCGATCTTGGTCTGCGGCGGGCGTGAGGCGGAACAGCGGACAGTGTCCGTTCGGCGCTTGGGGTCAAAAGAGACGAAGACATTTTCCCTCGACGACATTACTGCTGCGTTGAAGGACGAAGCCACGCCGCCTGACCTTCGTGGCTGACCGGCTGGCGCGTGGGTGGCTGTGGTTCGTTGCGTTGATGGCAGCGCCGATCCTGCTCCTCTCGTTTCGCAGCTTTCCTGGCGTGACGTCCGCCTACGCCGTTCCGGCGCTGGTGGGATTTGCGTTATCGCCGTCCCTCTCAAGGCCGCCAGATTGGGCTATCGCGCTTGGGGGGCTGGTCGCCTATGCGCTCTTCAGTGTTCTGTGGACGCCCCAAGGCGGCGCTGCCAGTTGGGTTTGGTGGCAGCCGACATTGTTCCTGGTCGGCCTGTTCGTCTTTCAGCAGCCAAGGCCACCGGTTCATATGCTGACGATTGGTCTCAGCTTGGCGCTGGCGCTTTTATTCATGGACGCGATCACTGGCAGCGGGATCCGTGCGATCATCCCGCCGGAGAACCGTCCAGATAAGGACGTGATCGCGACAGCCCGCGGGCTGGGGATCTTGATGATGATGATGCCGTTTCTCGTGCTCGCGCTTTGGCGCTGGGGCGGGATCTCTTCGGCTATGGGGGCGGTGCTCGCGTTTTTGGTCGCGGCTTTGTCTCTGCCGGTCGAGGCCAATGTGTTGGCGGCGTTCTTGGGCATAGCCGGTGCCGCGCTCGCGCTCTGGCGCCCTATAGCGGCTTTTCGCGCGGTTATCGCCAGTGCCGGTTTGGCGCTGGCCTTTCCCTTTGTCCTGGCCCTCACCCTGCCGCCCGTATCCGTTTTGGCCGGCTGGTCATCGTTGTCGGCAAGCTCGCTTCACCGCCTCATCATCTGGCGAACGCTTCTTGACGAGTGGCTCGCGGGCCAGCCGCTTTTCGGCGCGGGTGCGCGCGCGACCCGTGCTTTGAGCAGGGACACGGGTCGGCTCGAGCTATCGGCCTACGGTATTGAGGTCAGCCAGGTTTCTGTTCATCCGCACAACGTTCCGATCGAAGTGTTGTTTGAATACGGATTGGTGGGCTACAGCCTTCTCTTGGCCGCTTTCGTTGCCGGTGCCCGGGCGATACTCGCGGCAAGGTGGGATCGCCAGATGGCAGCGGCGATGGTCGCGTTGACCACCATCATCGTCGTCATCTTCAGTATTCAAACCACCGTGTGGAACGTCTACTTCTCGTCTGCCATACTTCTCACCGTCTACGCGCTCTATGGCCTCTCAGGGGCGCGTTCGCGATGAGCATCTCGATCATCATGGTCAGCTACCACACAGGCCCCGTTTTGCGACGGAGCGTCGACGCTGCGCTTGCGTCCTCGGCGGTGGGCGAGGTGATCTTGGTCGATAACGGCAATCCGGACCTGGTGGTTGAGGATCTCAAGGCATGGTCAGCCGAAGAACCGAGGCTCGCGCTCCTCTCAGGGCACGGCAATATTGGGTTTGCGGCGGCCTGCAACCGCGGCGCAGCAGTGGCCCAAGGGGACCGTCTCTTCTTTCTCAATCCCGATGCGGTGCTTGCGGAGGATGCCGTCGAGGAGCTTCAGCGCGTTGCCGACGAACAACAGGGCCCCTTATGGGCGGTCGGCCCCAAGCTGCTCAATCCCGATGGTTCCGAGCAGCAGGGCGGGCGGCGCGAGATCCTCACGCCCTGGAACGCGTTTGTTGAGGCATCGCGTCTCTATAAGCTTGCGCCGCGTCACCCGCGGTTCCAGCGCTTTAACAGTCATGAGGCGGAGCGATTGGATGACGTGACAGCTGTGCCCTGCCTGTCGGGCGCTGCTTTTATGGTGCCGCGGGAAGCCTATGACGCCCTTGGCGGCTTTGACGCGGGCTATTTCCTCCATGTCGAAGATATCGACTTCTTTCTTAGGCTGGGAGAGGCGAAGGGGCGCATTCTTTATGTTCCGCAGGCAGAGGTCCATCATTTCAAGAGCTCAAGCCGGATCGATCCTCTGCATATTGAGCGCTTGAAGAAACAAAGCCTCAATCGCTACTTTGCGCGGCACTATATTGGCATTTATCCGAAGGGCTTTCTGACCCTTCTGCGCGGTATGCTGTGGCTCAGCTTTGGCTTCCGCGTCACGACTTTTAGGCTGCGGCGGTGGCGGCGTTTCGCCCTCTTCAGCCTACGGAATGGTGTAACAGCTACAAAAAGAGCCGCTCGGTTTAACAAGCGGCTCGGTCGTTTGGGCAAACGCCCCTCGGCGGAGTAGCGCCTATTCCTTGCTGGCGAGTTCAGCCTTCAAGCGCTCGACCTCGGCGCGCAGAGCATCGATCTCGGTCTGCTGCGGGTTTTCGGCGGGCGCGTTGCCGCCGGGAGATTTCAAACCGAACATGGCCATGCCTTGTTCAAAGAGGGCAATGTTCTGGCGCGCGGCGTTCTCGAAAATCTGCATGCCGGACGTCGGGGTCGAGAAGGCCTCGGACAGCGACTGCCGCATGGTTTCTTGGTTCTTCCGAAACGCTTCCATCGAGGCGTCGAGATAGCTCGGCACGAAGCTCTGCAGGTTGTCGCCGTAAAGCCCGATCAACTGACGCAAGAAACGGATGGGCAGCAGGTTCTGACCTTTGGTCTCCTGCTCAAAAATGATCTGAGCGAGCACCGCGCGGGTCAGATCGTCGCCGGATTTCGCGTCGACAACAACGAACTCCTCGCCCTTTTTGACCATCGACGCCAAGGTCTCCAGCGTCACATAGGTCGAGCTTTTCGTGTTGTAGAGCCGCCGGTTAGCGTACTTCTTGATGATCGTGACGTCGCCGTTCTGCGCTTCGTCCTTGCGTTCGTCCTGCGCGGGTTGTTCGAGAGCCATGGTTAAATACGCTTCCATTCAAAGTAGAGCGGCGTTAGCCGACTGAGAGACAAGAAGAAAGCCCGAGCCGGGCAGGATGCGCCAGCCCTTTGGCGCCTTTTCGTTAAGGAGATGAAGCCATGAGCAAGGAAGTTGTGATCGCAAGCGCCGCGCGGACGGCTATTGGGAGCTTTGGCGGCACCTTGGCGCCCGTCTCCTCGTCGGAGCTGGGGCGCGTGGTCATCGATGAAGCGATGAAGCGCGCTGGCGTGGACGCGGACAAGGTCGATGAAGTCGTCATGGGCAATGTCCTGACCGCTGGCCTAGGCCAAAACCCGGCGCGGCAGGCCTCGATCCACGCCGGTATCCCGCAAGAGCGCCCGGCGATGACCATCAACCAAGTCTGCGGCTCAGGCCTCCGCGCCGCGATGCTGGGCGCCCAGGTGATCAAGAACGGCGATGCGAATGTTGTCGTCGCCGGTGGCCAGGAGAACATGTCCGCTGCGCCGCATGCCTCGCCGATGCGGAACGGCACGAAAATGGGTCCCGTCAGCCTTGTCGATACGATGATCGTTGATGGCCTTTGGGATGCCTTTAACAACTACCACATGGGCCAAACGGCGGAAAACCTTGCCGAAAAATACCAAGTGACCCGCGAGGAGCAGGACGCTTTTGCCGCTGGTTCGCAGCAGAAGGCTGCTGCTGCGCAGGAAGCTGGCTATTTCGATGCGGAGATCACGCCGGTCACGATCAAGAACCGCAAAGGCGACATCGTTTTTGACAAGGATGAGTATATCCGCGGCGGCACGACGGCTGAGAAGCTCGGCGGCCTCCGTCCGGCCTTTGCCAAAGAGGGGTCCGTGACGGCGGGCAATGCCTCGGGCCTCAATGACGGTGCAGCAGCGCTGGTCCTGATGTCGATGGAAGAGGCCGAGGCGCAAGGCACCACGCCGCTGGCCCGGATCGCCGGTTTTGCCCATTGCGGTGTCGATCCCTCGATCATGGGCATCGGGCCAGCGCCCGCTTCGCGCATGGCGCTTGAGAAAGCCGGTTGGACGCTCAACGATCTCGATCTCATCGAGGCGAACGAAGCGTTCGCAGCCCAGGCCCTCTCGGTTGGCAAGGAGCTCGGCTGGGACCCAGAAAAGGTCAACGTCAATGGCGGCGCGATCGCCCTTGGCCATCCGATCGGCGCGTCGGGCGCACGGGTCCTGACAACGCTCCTCCACGAGATGAAACGCCGTGAGGTGAACAAAGGCCTCGCCACGCTGTGCATCGGCGGCGGCATGGGCGTTGCCATGTGCGTTGAACGTCTGCATTAATATCAAAGTTGTCAGCGTAGAGAGGGGCGCTTGGCTTTATTGATGATGGTGGCGACGCTTCTGGCGTCGCCCGTGCAAGGACCTGAATCGGCAGCGCCGGCTTGGCTTGAGGGATGTTGGGTCAGTCGGGGCGGCGGCACCGAAGAGCGTTGGCTGTCGGCAGGGGGTGGCCTTTTGTTCGGACACAACGTGGTGCGGCGCCGAGGTGAGGTCGTCTTTTTTGAGCAATTGCGGATTGAAGCGACGCAGAACGGCAGCGTCTTCTTTGCCTATCCGCGGGGCGTCGGGCCCACCAGGTTCAAAGAGTCAGCCCGAACCGGCGCCTCCATCACCTTCGATAATCCGGAGCATGATGATCCTCAGCGTATCATCTATGAGCGCGAGGGCGATGACTTGACCGCGACAGTCTCGCTGATTGACGGGTCGCGGCAGCGGCAGTGGATGTATTCGGCTTGTCCAACAGAGGGTTCATCTTGAGCCCTCTATCAGTCCGCCTATTGGCCAGCTACACTGCGGCCTCCTGAGGGAGAGGGATGATCATGAGGCTGACAATCGTTATGGCGGCGATCGCCGCGCTGACCACCGGCTGCACCACGGCGGACAAGCAGGCCCAATCATCGGCTTACGAAGCGTGTAAGTCTCGGACGGATCCCGCCTCCCGCGACCGTTGCATCGAGGCTGAACAAGATCGCCTTCGCGCCGAGCGGGCGGGCCGCGACGACCGATGCTTGGCCGGGATCGAAGAGCAGCGCCTGCGCCGCGCGATGATTGATGGCCGCGCTGCGCCGACCAACAAAACCGGTCCAGCCGAGGGCTGCTAGCCGTCCTATCAACGGGGCTGACAACTGCGCTCATCGCTGGCGTTCTCGGGGCGCCTCGCTAAGGCTCAGAAGAGGCGGGCCTAAGCCCAGCAAACCTATCAGATGGGAGGAATACCATGAGCAATGTTGCCATCGTCACCGGCGGAACCCGCGGGATTGGTTACGCTATTTCGAAGCGCCTCAAGGAAGATGGGATGGCGGTCGCAGCCATTTATGGCGGCAACACGGAGGCCGCGCAGAAGGCTGCCGATGAGCTCGGGGTGGCGGTCTATCAGTGCGACGTCTCAAACTATGAGGCCTGCGAGAAGACCATCAACCAGATCGAAGCGGACCATGGCGGCGTCTCGGTCCTCGTCAACAATGCGGGGATCACGCGTGACGGCGCGTTCCACAAAATGACCCCTGAACAGTGGCACTCGGTGGTCGATACGAACCTCGACTCTGTCTTCAACATGACCCGGCCGGTGATCAATGGCATGCGCGACCGGACCTTTGGCCGGATCATCAACATCTCCTCGATCAACGGCCAGAAGGGCCAGTTCGGCCAGTCGAACTATTCGGCGGCGAAGGCAGGCCTCCTCGGTTTCACCCGCGCGCTCGCGCAGGAAACCGCGCGCAAGGGGATCACCGTCAACGCCATCGCGCCTGGCTATATCGGTACCGATATGGTCGCTGCGATGAAGCCTGAGGTGCTGGATTCGATTGTCGCGCAAATCCCGGTCGGCCGCTTGGGCACGCCTGAGGAGATGGGCCATATCGTGAGCTTCCTCGCCTCCGAACAGGCCGGTTTCATCACTGGCGCAGTGCTCACCGCCAATGGTGGCCAATACATCGCCGCGTAAGCGCTTTCGGCCGTTGCAAGGCGTCCGTACCATGAGCGCTGGTGCGGGCGCTTTTTGTTGCCGGGTATTTGCTTCAAATGCTGATAGATTGCCGCAACACTTTGGTGACGTGTGGGGCAACAACCAGGCGGTGAATTCCGATTTCACGCCCAAACCTCGCCACGATCCGGCGTCATACCGACTTTCATCGAGAGAGAGGTTTCAGGCAATGCAAGTCCTGGTCGAACGCCGTTACATCTTCAAACGCCGGTCGCTCGCAAGCCGCCTAGGCGGCGCGGCGATGGTCGCTGCCGTGGTCATGGCCACATGGATTGGTGCCGCGAGCGCTGAGTTTGACATCAGCGGTTATCAGCGCGCTTCAGAAGCTGCCGAACCGGTGGCGGAGCTGCGCTACTAACTCAGTCAGCGCGCCGATAATTGCCGTCGAACCAGAGATTCCATTCCTCGGTTTCGCTGTCGAACGTCCAGAAGGTTTGCTGGACCGTGCCGTCGTCGAGCGGCGACCATTGCCCGCGGAATGGCGCGGCCTCGCCATTGGCGTTGCTGGTGATCGTTCCCTCAAGGACCATCCGGCCCTCATCATCAAGCCCGCCTTGATAATCAATGAGGATGCCCGCTGAAACCCAGACCTGCCGCCATGCGCCTTTGGCCTGATCATAGAAATTGTAGCTCTGACCGGTTCCGCCGCTGGCGTTGAGCCAGCGCTCGACGATCAGGCAGCCGCCTTCTTCCTTGGTGATGACGTTCCGGCCCGCGAGGGTGTCCCCTGTATAAACGTCCCAGGTTCCCAGCCAAAAGTCGAAATCGCTATAGCTGTCATCCGTGCACGGCACAGGTGCCGTCGCTTGCATGAGCATGGCGGCGAACGATGCGAGGGCCCCAATGCTCATACTTGTTCTCCTCTAGTGCACCCTCGGCGCGTCGCCGAGATGCCCTTTATTCAGCAAAAGCTCGGCGATCTGGACAGCGTTCAGAGCAGCGCCCTTCCGCAGGTTGTCCGAGACGACCCAGATGTTGAGGCCATTGTCGATCGTCGGGTCCTCGCGCACGCGGCTGATGAAGGTGGCAAAGTCACCGGCGCATTCGACCGGCGTGACATAGCCGCCATCCTCGCGCTTATCGACGACGAGACAGCCAGGCGCCTCGCGTAGGATCTCACGAGCCTCATCAGCGGTGATCGGCTCTTCGAACTCGATGTTCACCGCTTCGGAGTGGCCGACAAAAACCGGCACACGGACGCATGTGGCTGTCAGCTTGATCGCCGGGTCGAGGATCTTCTTGGTCTCCGCCGTCATCTTGAACTCCTCCTTGGTCGAACCATCGTCGAGGAAGACGTCAATATGCGGGATCACGTTGAAGGCGATCTGCTTGGTGAAGTTGGCGGGCTCAGCGTCCTGATTAACGAAGATGCCTTTGGTCTGGGTAAAGAGTTCGTCTGCGCCCTCGCGCCCCGCACCGGACACGGATTGATAGGTCGCGACCACCACCCGGCGGATCTTGGCCCTGTCGTGGAGGGGCTTGAGGGCCACGACCAGCTGCGCTGTCGAGCAGTTGGGGTTGGCGATGATGTTGCGCTTCTTGAAGCCCTCAACGGCGTCGGCGTTCACCTCCGGTACGATGAGGGGCACGTCGGGGTCGAGACGGAAAGCCGACGAATTGTCGATGACGATGGCGCCGGCTTCGGCTGCGATGGGCCCGAACTTTTTCGAGACGTCACCGCCCGCAGCAAAGATCGCCACCGTGGCGCGCGAGAAATCATATTGCTCGAGATCCAGGCAGGTGAGTGTCTTGTCCTCACCGAAAGAGACCTCGCGGCCCATAGAATTGCGCGAGGCGAGGGCGTGCACCTCGTCGGCAGGGAACAGGCGCTCGGCGAGAATCGCGAGCACCTCTTGTCCCACCATGCCCGTGGCACCGACAACTGCGACCGTGATCGGCATGACCAGCTCCTTCAACAGACATTCCGAGTGAGAGCGTGTGCAGCAAAGAAAAGCGTCGCGCGAGCGTTTTCTGTCGCAAAATCTAGGGTGCTCGAAGGCGAACAGGGTTAAAGCGATCTCGAAATGGTCATAACCTTGGTGTAGGGCTTGCATTTGGGTGGGAACCCAAAGGGTGAGATTCAGGAGTCAGCGATGGAAGAGACCATCGTCGCGCAAAGCGCGATTGGGACCGAATTTGGTGCGGTCGCTATGTTCATGCAGGCCGACCCGGTGGTCAAAGGGGTGATGATCGCCCTCGCGCTCGCCAGTGTCTGGAGTTGGGGCGTGATTATCGACAAGTCGCTGACCTTCTCGCGGCTTCGCAGCAAAGCGAAGAAGTTCGAGGATCAGTTCTATTCAGGGCGTCCGCTGGATGATCTTTATCGCCGCCTGAAAGACCGCCTCGACCATCCGATGGCGAAAGTTTTCGTCGCTGGCATGGATGAGTTCGCGCGGCAGTCGCCGGCCGCAGGAGGCCTCGCGCCTTCGCTGGTTCAGCGCGCTGAGCGGCGGATGATGGCGGAAGCCAGCCGCGAAATCGAAAAAGCAGGCAGCCAGCTGTCGGTCCTCGCGACCGTCGGCTCCGTGGCACCGTTCGTTGGCCTCTTCGGAACGGTCTGGGGCATCATGAACTCGTTCCAAGGCATCGCTCAGACAGGCGACGCGAACCTGGCCGTCGTGGCGCCGGGTATCGCTGAGGCGCTGTTCGCAACGGCCATTGGCCTTGTTGCCGCGATCCCAGCCGTTGTCGGCTACAACCGCTACACCGCGGCACTGAACAGCTACGTCACCCGCGTTGAGGGCTTCACCGGTGAGTTCACCGCGATCCTCTCGCGCCAGGCTGACGGGAGCCGTTAGAGCATGGCGGGCGGCCTTCTCCCCGGCAGCGGCGGCGGTAGCGGCTTCAATCGGCTGCGCACCTCGGCGCCGATGTCTGAGATCAACGTGACGCCGATGGTCGACGTCATGCTCGTGCTGCTGATCATTTTCATGGTGGCGGCGCCGCTTTTGACGGTTGGCATCGAAGTCGAGCTGCCTGAGACCGAAGCCCAGGCGCTCACCGAACAGACCGAGCCGATTTCTGTCAGCGTCACGTCCACCGGCGTGATCTATGTCCAGGAAACCCAGATCGACTATGACGACCTCGTCGCGCATCTCTCCGCTGTAGTCGGCGCTGGCTACGATCAACGCATTTATGTCCGCGCCGATAAGGGCGTGCTCTATGATGACGTGGCGCGGGTGATGGGACGCCTGAACGCGGCGGGCTTCACGAGCATCGGACTGGTCACCGACTAGGGGAGAGGTCTTTTGCGCTACGCGACCTTCCTCTCGGCGCTTCTGCACATCGGCGTTTTCGCCGCTGGCTTCATTGCGGCCCCGTTCATGCGAACGGAGCCCAATGTCTATGTGCCGATTGTCCCGATCGAGCTTCTCTCCGAGGCTGAGATCGCGGAGGAACTGTCCGTGCGCGCCGACCGGGTTTCTGAGCCCGAAGAGGAACCCCAGCGCGAAGAAGAGCGTACCGAGCTCGTCGATGTTGAGCCGGAGCCAGAACCCGAGCCGCTGCCGCCCCCGCCGCTCCCCGAGCCCGAAGAGGTCGAGCCTGAACCCGAGCCCGAAGTGCTCCCCGAGCCGGAGCCAGAACCCGAGCCGGAGCCCGAAGAGCCGACCCCGCCGCAACGCCGGGAACAGATCGATGATCTGAGTTTCCTCGACGATGTCCTGGTCGATCTTGAAGAGGATGACAGCACCAGCGCGCCGCGCGAAGTGCTTGATCCAGAAGGGATTCGTGACCAAGAGCGGGTCGGTCTCGGCGATAGTCTCCGGGCCAGTGAGATCGATCAAGTCCGTGCACGGATGGCGAGCTGCTATGATCAGCCGACCGGCGTTCCCAATGCGGACGATATCGTCGTGCGCATAAGGATCAATCTCTCGCCCGAAGGCGAGATCGTCGGCGATCCCAACGTTTTGAACGCCCGCCAGATCGCGCTGTCCAACAATTCCTGGTGGCGGGCGACCCGGGACCGCGCTGTGCGCGCTGTGGTGGCTTGCGCCCCTTATGACTATCTCCCGCCGGACCGGTATTACATCTGGAGCGAGATGACGCTCAACTTCAGCCCGCTTGGGGTCATGTAACCGAGAACTTTGCCTGAATGTTAGATGGCGGACGCACTCTCCTGTTGATCGGGAGTTCCCCGATGGAGCGGGACAGGGTAGCACTTTTGCCGAGTAGAACGTGGGATCGTGAAAGCCTGATGATTCGTGTTGTTGTCCTGATCCTTGCCAGCCTGATGGCGCCGGTCGCCGCCCATGCGCAGGTGGAGATCGATATCACCCGTGGTCGGACCGATCCCATGCCGATCGCGATCCCCAGCTATTTGAGCCAAAGCGATGCGGCGCTGGCCAACGACATCGCGGAGGTGATCACCAATGACCTCACCATTTCGGGGCTTTTCGCGCCGATTGATGAGGCGGCCTTCATCGAAGAGATCACCAACATCAACGTGACGCCGCGCTTTGCCGACTGGCGCGTGATCAATGCCCGCGTGCTGGTCGCGGGTGAGATGATCGAGCTCGGCGATGGCCGGGTGCAGATCAACACCCGTCTTTGGGACGTGGTCGGCAACCAACAGATCGGTTCGGTGGCTTATAAGACCCCGCGCGATAATTGGCGCCGGGCAGCCCACAAAGTCTCCGATTTCATCTACACCTCGTTGACCGGCGAGAGCGGCTATTTCGACAGCCGCATCGTCTTCGTCGGGGAGACTGGACCCAAAGTCGACCGTACCAAGCGGCTGGTGATCATGGATCAGGATGGTCACAACCCGCAGACACTGACCGGCGGTCTGGCCTATGATGTGCTGACCCCCCGCTTTTCGCCGAACGAGCAGGAGATCACCTATCTGGCTCTGTTCGAGGACCGCAAAGCGAAGGTCTATCTCTTCAACATCGAAACCGGTCGTCAGCGGGAGGTTGGTGACTTCCCTGGCATGACCTTCGCGCCGCGCTTCACGCCGGACGGATCAGAGCTGCTGATGTCGATCGAGCAGAACGGCAACTCCGACGTCGCGATTATGGACCCTGACACGGGCCGGTATCGCCGCCTGACGTTCAACCCGGCGATCGACACCTCGCCGTCGATGTCACCAGACGGGCGGTCGATCACCTTTGCCTCCGACCGGGGCGGCTCGCAGCAGATCTATGTGATGGATGCCGATGGGCGGAACCAGCGCCGAATCACCTTCGGTCAAGGCACCTACGGAACGCCGGTCTGGAGCCCTCGCGGTGATCTTATCGCCTTCACGCGGCTCTATAACGGCAAGTTTTTCATCGGTGTGGTCAACACGGATGGTTCGGGCGAGCGTCTTTTGACCGAGAGTTATCTCGTCGAAGGGCCCACTTGGAGCCCGAACGGACGGGTCCTGGCGTTCCACCGCGAGGCCTATCCGGGCGGCCCGGTGCGCCTCTATGCGGTTGATCTCACAGGCCAGAATCTGCGCCAGTTGCCGACACCTACGGACGCGTCGGACCCGGCCTGGTCGCCGCGATTGGATTAATTAACGAATTGCGTCCAGGGGTCGTTGAAAAGGGCGACATAGCTCGTTAGCCTGTCGCAAAATTAACACGAAGGTGTGGCAAGGGATCACCGAACAGGATTATTCCTTTGCCACATGAGTGATGAAGGATTGGCAAGGCTTGGGGGAGGTCTCTAAGCTGCGTCAGGGCGGGACGGGGGTCGTCCCAAAGTAGAGGCAAAGCGGAGCAAAGCCATGAATTTCAAACTTCTGGGTACGAGCGGCCTGATCGCAACGATGGCCCTTCTAGCAGCATGCACGACGACCGAAGAAGTGGTCGAAGTGGAGCAAGTTGAGCCGGAAATGTCGGCCATGGAAATGGCTGCTGAGATGCTCGCGACAGAAGTCGGCGACATCGTCTTCTTCGGCTATGACAAGTACAATCTGACGCCTGAAGCTCAGGCCACGCTGCGCCGTCAAGCGATGTGGCTGCAGCAAGCCGAAAACATGGGCATCCGTGTTCTCGTTGCTGGCAATTGCGATGAGCGCGGCACCCGCGAATACAACCTCGCTCTGGGCGCACGCCGCGCCGATGCGGCGAAAGCTTTCCTCGTTGGCCTCGGCGTCGATGCATCGCGCATCAACACTATCTCCTACGGCAAAGAGCGTCCGATGGATCCAGCCTCAACTCCAGAAGCTTGGGCGAAGAATCGGAACTCGATGACATCGATCGTCGCCATCGACATGATGGACGACATGATGATGGACGACATGAGCGCTTACTAAGCCTCATAGTCTTTGGTTTTTGAGAAGGGCTCGTCATGCGACGAGCCCTTTTCTTTTGACTGATGATCAGTTGGCGGACGCTTCTTTCAGCGCCAACAGCACTTTGAGGCGTAATGCGGAAGCGAGGCTTTGCTCGGAATGCCGGCTCCGATCAACTTGACTGATCAGACCACTGACCGACAGCTTCTTGGCCTTTGCCAAGCGGTCGATCTCATCCCAAAAAAGCTGCTCAAGCGCGACGGATGTGCGGTGTCCGTCGAGGCTAACGGAGCGTTTGACCAAGAGATGCAGTTGCTTGGTCACCGGCTCTTGCGGCGTGAGCGTCTTGGCGATGCTCGCTCCCTAACGGGCCGCTGCGGGCTTCTTGCGAGCGTCCACTCGCCAAGCGGCACGCGGCAGCCCGCCATCACAAAAGCCCCATCGAGCGGAAGCTCGCCTCTCGTCCACGGCCGATGATGAGGTGATCATGAACGACAAGGTCGACCGCCTTGGCGGCCTCAACGATTTGGGCTGTCATCTGAATGTCGGCGCGGGAGGGTGTTGGATCACCCGATGGGTGGTTGTGCACCAGGATGATCGCTGAAGCGTTGAGGGTGAGGGCGCGTTTGATCACTTCACGGACATAAACGGGTGTGTGGTTGACGGTTCCGGTCTGCTGTTTTTCATCCGCAATAAGAGCATTCTTGTTGTTGAGAAACAGGATGCGGAACTGCTCCACCTGCTCGTAGGCTGTGGCGGACCGGCAATAGGCGACAAGCGACTCCCAGCTCGTTAGCACCTCGCGGCCAAGAACGTTGGCAGCAGTCAATTTGAGGGCGGCAGCGCGGGCGAGGGCAAACTCAGCTAGGACGCGAGGGCCCACCTTAAGCGGCGTTTTGCCATCGACGGGGACACTGATCATCGAGAGACGGTCGCGCGGGCCGTTGATGACATCGGCAAAGCTGCCGAATTCCTGGATCAGGATCTTGGCTAGAGGTTTCACATCCCGCCGCGGGATCGCGTTGAAGAGCAGGAGCTCCAACAGCTCATATTCCTGCAGCGCATCGGCGCCGCCTGCGAGAAATCTCTCTCGCAGCCGTTCCCGATGCCCGGCTTGCAGGGTCTTGGCGTCGGCGGGGCGCGCCGTCATCCAGCCGGATAGGGCGGCTGGTCGAGGCCAGCGGGGCTTTTCGTGAACACCTCATAACCATCCGCTGTCACCCCAATGGAGTGCTCAAATTGTGCTGACAGGGAGCGGTCACGCGTCACCGCTGTCCAGCCATCACGCAGCATCTTAGCGTCGGGTTTGCCGGCATTGATCATCGGCTCAATGGTGAAGAACATGCCTTCAACGAGGGTCACATCGGGCGCCATGTGCACATTGCCCGCCCGGTCGCGATAGCGCTCATAGTGAACAACGTTGGGCGGGGAATGGAACACCTGGCCCAGGCCATGGCCACAAAAGTCTCTGACCACGGAGAAGCCCTGGCCCTCGGCGTGGGTTTGAATGGCCCGGCCGATGTCCCGCAGATTGGCGCCGGGTTTCACCACCTCGATGCCCTTCCACAGCGACTCAAACGTCGCCTCGCACAGCCGCTGCGCCTTCACCTTGGGCTCGCCGACATAGAACATACGGCTTGTGTCACCATGCCAGCCATCGACGATCACAGTGACGTCGATATTGGCAATATCGCCATCCCGCAGGGGCTTTTGCGACGGGATGCCGTGACAGATCACGTGGTTGATCGAGATACAAAGCGCGTGGCGATAGCCGCGATAGCCAACCGTCGCCGACACCGCGCCATTGTCCTGCACAAACTCATAGGCGAGTTTGTCGAGCGCCTCGGTCGCCACCCCCGGCTTTACCTCGGTGGTCAGCATATCGAGGCAACGCGCCGCGATCGCGCCCGCCTTGCGCATGCCCTCAAAGCCCTCGGGGCCGTGCTGCATGATCTTGGGCGTCTGCGGGGTGAGAAGGTCATGATCCATCCATGACAACCTAAGCGATACGGCACGCCGAACCAAGTGGTGGTTCTGTGTTGTGCATGATGCGGCGCTGCCGTTTTTCAAGAAACGCCCGCCACTGCTCCGCGGGCCCTACAACGCGGCCGTTCCGCGCGATGTTGGCTTCATGGCCAATTAGGGTTAGCGCGGCGGTAAGCTTGATCAACTCCGTTGAATGATCTCCACTCGATACAATTTAAAGTAGTGTTCTCAGGGTACGGTGATCTCCAGCCACGAGGAGAATCCCGTGCTTCGCTTGATCTGCATACTGCTGTCTATCTTGCCCTCGTCAGCATCAGCCGCGATCCTCTTTGGAGAGGTCACCGGGGGGACAGCATTTTCTGCAGGCGGAGTCTTCGTCGAACTCGTGGATCTCGACACCGTTGTTGTTGGTGCAAATCGTTATGATGACGCCAACCTACGCGCATTCAACGAACGACAGAACGTGGTGACTGACTCCGTGATCCAAACCAATGTCGGTCGCAACGTCGAAGCTGGCGAGGTGGTGGCTAGCCACTACGTTGTTTTCGATCCTGATGACCATGACAATGTCGAGGGCACGATTTATTTTGACGCGCCGATTGTCGGCGTTGTCACCAACGGTGGAGAGCTGACCGACACCGACTTCCTGGCGAACAGTTTGGTGACCTATGATCATGTGGAGAGGCGCGGGCTTAACGCAAATGATGTTGTGACGCTCTTTGCCGTTGAGCCCAACCGGTTGGACGTCATGATCCTTGCACGATCGCCGGGCGATTTCATCCGTGTCTTGACGGAAACATCGCAGCTCGCCATTGATCTAGGGATCTCAGAGCTCGTTGCACCGGCGCCATCGGCTGGTGTCCTGATGGTCTTGGGCGCGGTCGGCTGGGCTGCTGCCAGCAGGGCCTACATGGTGAGGGCTTAGGGCGTAAAAGCTGCGCGCCTGCCGCTGCGATCGGCGCAACGCTGTTTTGCTGCATAGGAGCCTTGCGCGTTGGGGCGCAGGGGCAAATCTACCCCCGCATCAGACGCGCAACCGAGGAGAGTCCCATGCAGCGGTTTGAAGGTAGGACCATTCTTGTCACCGGTGGCACCAGCGGCATCGGCAAAGCGACAGCGGCGCGGATTGCCTCCGAAGGCGGCCATGTGATTGTCACGGGCACCAATGAGGGACGCCTCGAAGAGATGCGCCAATCGATCCAGGGCGTCACCGCCATCCAAAACGATGCGGGCGATCCCGACGCCGCAAAAGCGCTCGCGGCCGAAGTGGGTGAGCTCGACGGTGCGTTTTTCAATGCTGGTTTCGGGCTGTTCCACGCCCATAACGAGATCACGCCAGAGGCCTATGCCGAGCAGATGGACGTCAATGTCCGCGGCCCGATGCTCCAGGTGGCGGCACTTTCCGGACAGCTGAAACCAGGCGCTGCGATCGTCATCAACACGTCGGTGATCCAGCATATGAGCATGCCTGGCGCGGCGCTCTACGGCGCATCGAAGTCGGCGATGCGGTATTTCGTGAAAAACCTTGCCTCTGAGCTTGGCTCACGCGGCATTCGGGCCAATGCGGTGAGCCCCGGCCCGATTGGCACGGACTTCTTCAACCGGACCAATCTGCCGTCCGAAGCGACAGGACAGATGGCGGAGGGCATCGCCGCGCAAGTCCCGCTGGGACGGTTTGGTAAGCCCGAGGAGGTGGCTGCGGTCGCGGCATTCTTGCTGTCTGATGACGCAAGCTATGTCACTGGGTCGGAGTACACCGTCGATGGCGGGATGAGCCTTCACTAAGCCCCTGCGTCTGCCTGGGTGACGGCGGCCGGAAGCGTGATAAGATCAGGTTATGGCCGATTTTTTCACCCGCGTCCTCGCCTGGGCAGCCCTTCTTCTGGGCGTGATTGCGCTCCTGTTCTTTCTCTTCGTCCCGGCATTGACCGATGGGGCGATGAACCAGGTGATCCCGCACGAGCCCTATGAGATCTCCGACGAGGCGGCAGCGCTGCATGCCACGATCCCGGTGGCGGATCTTCATAGCGACACGATGCTCTGGAACCGGAACATCCATAAGCGTCATAGCCGAGGGCACGTCGATCTTCCGCGGATGCGCGATGGCGGCATGTTCCTTCAGGTCTTCACCGCCGTCACCAAGTCTCCCGCGGGACAAAACTATGAAGCCAATGACAGGGACGCTTCTGACACCATCACCAGCCTTGCGCTGATGCAGCGCTGGCCCATGGCGACCTGGGGCAGCCTGGAGGCGCGGGCGACCTTTCAAGCCCAGAAGCTTCATCAGTTTGCGGAAGGTGATGATCAGTTCGTCGTTGCCCTCACACGAAGCGATCTCAACGAGGCCTATTTGCGTTGGCAGGGGCGCCGCGGTTTGGCCCGGTCTGTTGCCGAAACGGGCGATGATCTCGATACGATCGCGCTGTCGCTGATCGAAGAGGTTGAGAGCTTGCCGAGCACGCCAGACTTCGTCGTCGGCGTCCTGGGGATCGAAGGCTCCCATCCGCTCGAGGGTGATCTTGCGGCGATCGATCGCTTGTTTGCTGAGGGGTATCGCCTGATGGGGCTCCAGCATTTCTTCGACAACGAGCTTGGTGGGTCGTTGCATGGAACGTCGGGAGAAGGCTTGTCAGAGTTTGGACGCGCCGCGGTCCAACGGATGAACGAGCTCTCGATCGTGATCGACGTTGCGCATTCCTCGCCCCAAACCGTGCGCGAGACGTTGGCGCTATCGACCCGGCCTTTGGTGATGAGCCACACGGGGTTTGAAGGCCATTGCTCCAGTCCACGGAACGTTTCCGATGAGCTGATGGCGGAGATCGCGGCGGCAGGCGGCTTGATCGGCGTTGGTTTCTGGGAGGATGTGACCTGCGATGCGAGCCCCGAAGGCATCGCTGATGCCATCATCTACGGCATCGACATGTTCGGGGTTGATCACATCGCGCTGGGATCGGATTTCGACGGCACCGTGACGACGACCTTCGATGCTTCGGAGATGGCCGCGATCACCGACGCGCTGCTCGATGCGGGTCTTTCAGGCGAGCAGGTCCGCAAAGTGATGGGCGAAAACACCGTGGCCTTTTTCCTCGCAAATCTGCCAGCCGAATAGGCAGGGTCTTGCGCGCATCAGTGACTGTGACCAAACGGGGGGCTTCAGCGAAGGGCAGGGTATGCTCAGGTTTGTTCTCGCGTTTCTTCTTCTCATCACACCCGCCGCGGCGCAGTCTGGCGCGTGGGTCACCACCGGCCATGCCGAAAGCCGGCTGATCGCCGAAAAGACGGCCGCTGTGCCCGGCGAGACGCTCTGGCTGGCGCTCGACCAGCAGCTTGAAGAGGGCTGGCATGTCTACTGGAAAAACCCGGGCGATAGTGGCCTTCCGCTCGAGCTGAGTTGGACGCTGCCCGAGGGCTTTGAGGCTGGGGAGATCGGCTATCCCTTGCCGCACCGCTTGCCGCTCGGTCCGCTGATGAATTTTGGCCATGAAGGCCATCCGCTTTTCGTCGTGCCGATCACTGTGCCGGTGGATGCCGTGACCGGCCGGACCGTGCGGATTGACGTCTTCGCTGAGTGGCTGATCTGTCTCGACGTTTGTATCCCCGAAAGCGCCGACCTGTCGCTCGCGATTGCCGTGGCGGAGGAGGCAGACGACGCCCTGCGCACCGCGGCGATGATCCGTGAAGCGCGTTCGGCTTTGCCGCGCGACCTGGGGCTTCATGCGCGCTTCGCTGATCAAGACGGCGAAGTTGTTCTGGCTATTGAAGGCGCGCCGGCGGGCGACCCCTATATCTTCCCTGATGAGAGCGGTTTGATCGAGCCTGCCGCCGCCCAGCCGAGCATGCGCACAGGTGAGGATCTCGTCTTCACCCTGACACCGGCACTCAAGTACCGCGCCGCGCCGCCCGAGGCGCTTTCGGGCGTCGTGGTGGTGTCGATGCAAGGACAAGAAGTGGGGGTCCTCTTCAATGCTCAGAGGTCGGACGAGGCACTGGCGTTGGCTGCTATGCCTGCGGCGGCGGTTGCCGAGGGCGGCGGCAATGTCGTTTTGATCTTTGCTTTCGCGCTTCTCGGCGGCTTGGTTCTCAACGCTATGCCATGCGTTTTCCCGATCGTTTTTTTGAAAGCGGCGGGCATCACCCAGCTTGCGGGCGCGGATCGGTCGGAGGTCAGAAAAGACGCTTATGCGTACACGGCGGGCGTCCTTGCTACCTTTGCCGCCATGGCCACTCTCCTCCTGGTGCTGAGGGGTTTGGGGGCCGAGCTTGGATGGGGCTTTCATCTTCAGTCGCCCATCGCCGTCGGGCTCTTCGCCGTCATTGTCTTTTTGATTGGTCTTAATCTCGCTGGGCTTTTCGAGGTCGGCACCTCGGTTCAGGGCGCAGGGCAACGGCTCACCCAGAAAAAGGGCGCAGCCGGATCGTTTTTCACAGGCCTCCTCGCGGTCCTTGTCGCGGCGCCGTGCATTGGGCCGTTTCTGGGCCTGCCGATCGGCTATGCACTGACAGCACCGCCCGCAGCTGCGATCGCTGTCTTCCTGGCCCTCGGGCTTGGTTTGGCGCTCCCTTACCTCGCGCTCGCCGCAGCACCCCAGGCGGCAAGCCTGCTCCCGAAGCCGGGCGCATGGATGGTGCGGGTGAAGCAGCTTTTCTCTTTCGCGATGTTCGGCACGGTGGTGTGGCTGACCTGGGTGGTGAGCCTCCAGGCGGGGCCACAAGGTGTGCTCATCCTCGGCATCGCGCTGGTCGCCTCTTCGCTGGCCGCGTGGCTCTATGGTCTGGCGCAGGAGAAGGGCGGCAGCACGCTGCTGCGTGCAGCGGCTGCGCTCGCGATCGCGATCGCCCTTGCGCCGCTCTTCACCCTGACGGCAGCGCCGGTCGCTGCAGCATCAACGGCCACAGAGAAAATTCCTTATGACGAGGCGATGCTGGCGCAGTACCGTGCGGAGGGCACGCCGGTGTTCATCGACTTCACCGCCGCATGGTGCGTCACCTGTCAATACAACAAGCGCGTTGTCCTCGACACGGAGCCGATCAAGTCGCTCTTCGCGGAAACAGGCACCGTTTTCATGGTCGCCGATCTCACCAACCCGGACCCCATCATTACCGCTGCGATAGAAAGACAAGGTCGCAGCGGCGTTCCGCTCTATCTTTACTATAATGGCGAAGCAGAGCCCGAGATTCTGCCGCAGATTTTGACCGCTGAGCGTGTCGCACAAACCTTGGAGCAAGCTGGATGATTACCGCCGCCCTTTCTTCTCTTCTGATGCTGTCCGCCGCCAACGCGCCGATCCCTGGTGAGACCGCGCCCGATTTCACCGAGATCAGCGCCTCGGGGACGGAGATCTCTCTGGCTGATTTCGCAGGCCAGACGGTGGTTCTTGAGTGGACCAATCACGACTGCCCCTTCGTCCGTAAGCACTACAACTCAGACAATATGCAAGGTCTGCAGCGCCGCGCCGCCGCGGAAGAGATTGTCTGGATCTCGGTGATTTCGTCTGCACCCGGAAAGCAGGGACATGTGTCCGCAGCCGAGGCCAATCAGCTGACCGAAAGCCGCGGTGCCGAGCCCGCCTATGTGCTGCTCGACGAAGACGGTAGCATGGGCCGCGCTTATGGCGCGAAGACCACGCCGCATATGTACATCATCGATGATGAAGGCCTGCTGCGCTACGCGGGCGCGATCGACACGATCCCTTCGGCGGATCCGGCTGATCTCCCGAACGCGCAGAACTATGTGACGGCGGCGCTCGGCTCGATGGCGGATGGCGAAGAGGTGGTCACCTCGCTGTCGGCACCTTATGGATGCTCCGTGAAGTACTGATTCCTTCGACGCATCTCGGGAGCGAGACATGACCGACCCCACCGCGCTCAACGCTTGGGGTGCGCTTTCCGCCCTTGCGACAACCGATGGCCAGGCAGAGCTGCGGACGCTGTTCGCGCGTGATCCTGGCCGGTTTGAGCGCTTCTCACGTCAGGCCTGCGGGCTGTTTGTCGACCTCTCTAAGACCCGGGTCACGGATGCTGTGATGGATGCGCTGTTTGCGCTCGCGCGTGAGGCGGAGCTTGAGGAGCGGCGTACCTCGATGTTCGCTGGCGCGCCGATCAACACGACCGAGCATCGGGCCGTCCTTCACACCGCCCTGCGCGATACACGGTATGACACCTATCTCGTCGATGGCGAGGACGTGATGCCGTTGATCGAGACCGTCCGCCAAAGGATGAAAGACTACACCGAGGCAGTCATCTCCGGCTCCATTAAAGGAGCGACAGGCAAGCCGCTCACCACCGTGGTCAATATCGGCATTGGCGGATCGGATCTCGGCCCTGTTATGGTGACGGAGGCGCTGAAGCCCTACCACGCCCAGGGACGCTCCGTGCATTTTGTCTCCAATGTTGACGGGACGCATATCACGGAGGTTCTGTGTCAGGTTGATCCGGAGACGACGCTTTTCTGTATCGCGTCCAAGACCTTCACCACGCAAGAGACAATGACCAATGCGGCGAGCGCGCGCGACTGGTTTCTCGCGCAGGGTCGCGGCGAGGCGGACATCGCCAAGCATTTCGTGGCGCTCTCCACCAACCATGATGCGACGTCAGCCTTTGGTATTGCCTCCGAGAACGTCTTTGGTTTCTGGGATTGGGTCGGCGGCCGCTACAGCCTGTGGTCAGCGATTGGCCTGCCAATAGCGCTCACCATCGGCTGGGATAATTTCGAAGCGCTGCTGGACGGCGCGCGCGAGATGGACCGCCATTTCGAGGACGCACCGCTTGCGGACAACCTTCCCGTTCTGCTCGGTCTCACCGGTCTGTGGCACCGCAGCTTCCTCGGCATGAGCGGTCTCGCGGTCTTGCCCTATGACCAGTATCTTCACCGATTGGCTGCTTATCTTCAGCAGGCGGATATGGAATCGAACGGAAAAGGCCGCCGCCATGACGGCAGTGCGGTCGGATATCCGACGGGACCCATCCTATTCGGCGAGCCTGGCACAAATGGTCAGCATGCGTTCTACCAGCTGATCCACCAGGGCACAGATGTCATCCCTTGCGAGTTCATTGCCGCTGCGCGTTCGCACAACCCGCTTGGTGATCACCACGAGAAGCTCCTCGCCAATGTCCTGGCGCAGCCCGAAGCGCTGATGGTGGGCGTGACGGAAGAGGAGGCTGAGCAGGCGCTGCTCGACGGCGGTGCAGCTACCGGTGAAGCGAAGCGTCTTGCCAAGCACAAAGCCTTTCCTGGCAATCGGCCGTCGGTGACGATCCTGATGGATCAGGTGACGCCGCGGACTCTCGGTGCCCTGATCGCCCTCTATGAGCATAAGATCTTCGTCCAAGGAGTCGTTTGGGGCATCAACTCCTATGACCAGTTCGGCGTGGAGCTGGGCAAGGTGCTGGCGAAGCCTATTCTGGCTGAACTGAAGGGTGAGGACACCGGTGAGCATGACAGCTCAACCGCTGGGCTGATCGCGCAAATCAAACGTCTTCGGGGATAGAGAACCTTGCGAAAAGAAGGACTTTCCGGTAGCGCTCCGACCTTGCTGCGCTTGGGTGCACTATGAACCACGACGTCAGATCAGTGGCGATCATCATGGGCTCGACCTCGGATTGGTCGACCATGAAAGCAGCCGCGGATGTCCTTGATGCCCTGGATGTGGGGCATGATGATTTGGTGATTTCCGCTCATCGAACGCCAAACCGCATGGTCAAGTTTGCAACGAATGCGGAGGAAGACGGCTATAAAGTGATTATCGCCGGGGCCGGGGGCGCGGCTCATCTTCCGGGCATGGTGGCGTCGCTCACGACCTTACCGGTCCTGGGTGTGCCGGTGCAGTCGAAGGCGCTTTCGGGCATGGACAGTCTACTATCAATTGCGCAGATGCCCGGCGGTATCCCGGTGGGAACGCTTGCTATTGGTGAGGCCGGCGCCAAGAATGCTGGTCTGATGGCGGCCTCGATTTTGGCACTGAGCGATCATGAGCTCTCTATGCGTCTTAAGGCGTGGCGGCAAAAACAAAGCGATGCGGTGCTCGAAGCACCGCCCACGGATGAGCCTGTTCTTTAGATGATGCTGAAACCCGGTTCCACCATCGGGGTCCTGGGCACAGGGCAGCTAGGGCGCATGTTATGCTCTGCCGCCGCGAAGCTCGGTTTCCGAACTGCAGTTTTTGGTCCTGATGCGGATGGGTCACCTGCGGGTGAGGTGGCAACGATGGTGCGGCAGGCAGCCTATGACGACCTCGCGGCGGTCAAGGTGTTTGCCGAAGAGGTCGACGCGGTCACTTATGAGTTCGAGAACGTACCAGCGGCCAC
>JBCDLG010000016.1:0-40031 GCA_038745625.1 Pseudomonadota bacterium
CACCATCGCATCGGTCTCGGCTCGGGCGCAGAGCGTTGAGGTCGACGACCTCGAACCCGTGGCGGCTGCGGAATGACCCGGCGCGCCGTTCTCCGCGGCGCAGGGAGCGCCCTTCCGGCGCGCGTTGTCTCTAATGATGAGCTCGCGCAAAAGGTCGACACATCCGACACCTGGATCCGTGAACGGACGGGAATTCAGCAGCGCTACATCGCGTCGGACAGTGAGACAACCGTCAGCCTGGGGACCGAAGCGGCCCGCCGGGCGCTCAACGACGCTGGCCTTGGACCTGATGATATCGACCTTGTGATCCTGGCGACGGCGACTCCCAACCAGACCTTCCCGGCGAGCGCTGCACTGATCCAACGTGATCTGGGGATCCATCAGGGTGCTGCCTTCGATATCGGCGCTGTCTGTTCTGGCTTCATCTATGCTCTTTCGATGACAGCAAGCCTGATCGAAAGCGGTCAGCACAAACGGGCCCTGGTCATCGGTGCAGAAACCTTCTCGCGGATTCTCGATTGGGAAGACCGCCGGACCTGCGTCCTCTTCGGTGATGGCGCTGGCGCTTTTGTCATGGAAGCGGACGAAGAGAGCGAGCGCGGCATCATCGCTTCGGTCTGCCGCTGTGACGGCCGGTTGTCGGACATTCTCTACGTGGACGGAGGACCTTCAACGACAGGCACCGCAGGCTATCTGCGGATGGAAGGTCAGAAGGTTTTCAAGGAGGCCGTGGTCCGCATCTCCAGCGCGATTGAGGACTGCCTCGAACAGGCCGGGCTGAGCGTCGCCGATGTTGATTGGTTCGTACCCCACCAGGCCAATCAACGTATTCTCGATGGCATCGCCAAGCGGCTGAGCATTCCTGAAAACCAGGTGATCTCCACCGTGGCGGAACACGCGAACACCTCTGCCGCCTCGATCCCCCTCGCCTTTGACACCGGCTATCGTGATGGCAGGATTAAGCCCGGTGACCTCTGCATGTTTGAGGGCATGGGCGGGGGACTGACATGGGGCGCTGTTTTGGTGAAGTGCTAGCGTTTCTTACACGTGCGGTTCGTGGTAAAGCTCCAAATCCGGTGGTGATGAGCCGCCCAAGAAACGATGAGGATGGAACACTCTATGACGCGTACGCGTACCCGCGCTGATCTTACGGACGCCGTTCATCGCCATGTCGGTTTGTCCCGCTCGGAATCGGCCTCTTTTGTCGAAAGCCTCCTGGGTCACATCACAGACCGCCTTGAAACGGGTGAAACCGTGAAGTTGAGCTCGTTTGGCACGTTCCAAATTCGCTCAAAAAACGAGCGGATGGGCCGTAATCCTAAGACCGGTGAAGAGGTTCCGATCACGCCGCGGCGGGTGTTGACCTTCCGGGCAAGCCACGTCCTCAAAGACAGGATCAATGAAGGCATGCGGGCGACCAAGTCATGAGCGCGCCTCGTTCATCGAAAGAGCCCACCGCCTTCCGTACCATCTCCGAAGCGTCCGATGAGATCGGTGTGGCACAACACGTTTTGCGTCACTGGGAGGACGTTTTCTCCCCGGTTCGGCCGATGCGCCGCGCTGGCGGGCGCCGCCTTTACAGGCTTCAGGACGTTGAGCTTCTCCGCGGCATCAAGCGCCTGCTTCACGATGAGGGCTACACCACCAAGGGCGTACAGAAGATCCTCAAATCCGAGGGCAGCGAGTTCGTGATGGAACTCGGTCGCGGCGATAGCGACGCCGCAGCCGCCGCGCTTCCTGGTGCCGACGCGTCGCTCAGCGGTGTGCTGGATGACATCAAAGTGATCCTGAAGGACGCGGGCAAGGCGAAGTCCTTGTTATCAAAGACAGCTTAGCGCTGCATCGATCCAACATGTCTTCGCGTGTTGGAATCACACTTTAACACTGATAAACTATAATTAACACGGCGATATGGGTCGCCTTTTTGGGGGGAATGCATGTATAAGTTGTTGAGCAGCCTTGCGGCTGTTGGCGTAGTCTTTGCTGGCACGGCGTCTGCCGCAATCCAAGTCTTTGTCACCCAAAGCAGTTCCTTTGAAGTCACTGCAGAGTTTGATGGTTCGCTCGATTTGACGGATGCGAACTTGCTTCGTTCGGGTGTTCGCTTGGGCGGCGGTGTCAATGCTCGGTTCAACGCCCTCAACTTTGCTCGCCCTGCCAACACGTCATCGGATTCCGTCGACTTATACGAGGTTTTGACGTTTCCATCGTTCGGGCCGGGCCAGGACTTGACCGGTTCAAATAACGTCTCCGGCGATACGTTCGCGATCAACACCACGTTCATCAGTGGTTCTGCGATTGGCAGCATCGGTGTCGCGGCGGGCTATCAAAGTGGTGATCAAACAAGCGGCTCGCAGACATTCGTCGGAACCATTGCGAGCCTCGGTTTCGCTGAAGGCATCTACGAGTACCAACTCCCAAACGATACCGTGACGCTGTTCGTCGGGGATGTTGCTCCTCCAGACCCCGTGCCGCTTCCGGGTGCGGCCGTGCTCTTCGCGCCAGCTTTGCTCGGTGGCCTTGCACTCCGCCGGAAACGCAGCGCCGCTTAGTAAGCGATCTTCCCTTGATGCTTGGACCAACGGGTGATAGCGCCGGGGCCCGCATCGCGGTCGGTCGGAGTGTAGCGCAGCCTGGTAGCGCACTTTACTGGGGGTGAAGGGGTCGTCGGTTCGAATCCGGCCACTCCGACCATTTATTCAGAGGCGCTGCTGGTCATCGGCACCCTGCGCATGGGTTCACGTTCTCGTGCGGCGCCACCGATGAAGCCGAAAGCGACGACGTCCCAGACGCTGCTTTTGAAAAAATGCCGCTTGCTAGGCGACGAGCGTCTGTTCGGCTCCGCCGGGTTTCGCACCCAACGATTGACACACGCTGACAATGCTCGCCGGCAGGCCCCAAAGACTGGTCAAATAAGCCGCCGCGCTGGGTGCTTCATCACCCAGACAGGCGCCGTCATCGGTCAAAGCAAGCATCCGATCGAGGGTCGAGAACAGGCCAAGCGGATCGCTACCGGATGCTTCGACGGCTTCTGTGCACAGCGCCTCAAAAGCATCGGCATGTTCACTCCGTACCAAGCCGACGGACAGTCGGTGCTGGTCGGTCAGCTCTTGCAGCACCGCTAGATCCAGCATGCGCACGGCTTGTCGTGGACAAGAAACCTCGCCGCCATGCCCGAAATAACTCGAATTCGTCAGCTGAAGGACTTTCAGTGATAGGCCCACATCCGCTGCGACAACATCAGCAATCTGGTCTACCGTGCGACTGTCAGCTGCCATCTCACGGCGGAATGTCTCGCGGGTCGCTTCAGGTGTTGGCAAGCACTTAAGGCGAGACACGGCGGTCACAGCTTCTGAGCTCAATTGCCGCCGCGCCTCAAGCACGCGGTTCACCGCCTCGGAAAACGCGTCACCATCATAGGGTTTGGAGAAGAACCGATGGCTGGGACCAATCGACCGATAGGTCGTCTCGCGGTCCGCCTGTCCCGATAGAACAAATCTTGCCGTTGACGGATAATCGACACTAACCTTTTCGAGGAGCTGGGCACCATCCATCTCCGGCATCCGCATGTCCGAAACGATGATGTCAATCGGCGTATTTTGGAGAACATCGAGAGCAGCGGCCGCTCCTTCTGCGAAATGCATCGTCCAATCATGACGCATGCATCGCAACGAGCGCCGCAAGCCTTGAAGAACGTTTTTCTCATCGTCCACAAAGAGAAGTTGCGGTGTCATTAGGCTGCCTCCGTTTCGCCCTTGGCGTGAATAAGTGGAAGACGGATGATAAATGTTGTGCCCACGTCAGGGGCCGTCTGGAAACTCAGTGTCCCGTTGTGGCTCTCTTCAACGATCTTTTTGGAAAGAGCCAGCCCCTGACCTGATCCGCGGCCAGCCTTTTTCGTCGTGAAGAAAGGCTCCATGATTTTCGCAGCGTTGACCTCAGCGACCCCGCAACCGTCATCACTCACCATAATCTCGACAAAGTCGCCCCGCGCACGCGCCTGGACCAAGATCATACCAAGCTGCCTGCTCTTATTGTCTTCAATGGCGTGAGCGGCATTGATGATCAGATTGAGGAGCACCTGGTGGATCTCGCCTGGATAGCATGGAACCAGGCCGATTGTCTGATCGACAACGACCTCGAGTGTGGCGAGATACTTCCACTCATTGCGCGAAACTGTGGCGGTCGCATTGATGATATCGCCGAGATCCGCATAGACAATATCTTTACCCGTCGGAAAAGCGAAGGATTTGACGGAGCTGACGATCTTGATCACCTGTTCGAGCCCCGTCAGCGCTTGCTCAGCCGCCTCGGGTAGTTCCTCTCGCATGAAGTCGAGATCATCATCAGTCACCGCGTGCTTTGCCATTGCGCTGCCGACCTTGTCCTGAAGCGGTTCCGGGATGTCTCGAAGAAGCTCTTGATACGTTGCAAGAACGGCTAGCAATTGCGAGGTCGCATCCTGCATATACTTCACATTGTCTGTCACATACTGGATCGGCGTGTTGATCTCATGGGCGATGCCGGCCGTCAGCTCACCCAAGGTTTCCAGCGACTGGTCGCCATCTTCGTCCGAATACGTTGTCCATAACTTATTCAGCATGTCTGCGGACAGTTCCCCACCAAACGCCTCTTTGAGTTTCGCGATCATCGCGGGATCCATGTTCTACTCCTTAATGACTGTGCTCGCAGAATGAGACTAGAAGTCGATCCACCGACTCAGAATCCCCATTTGGTGACCGATGACGATTTTCAGAAAATTTGTTGGATCCTGTTCATGCGGCAGCAATGCGGGGCGACGCCAACACAAGTTTGATCAACTCCGACTGCCGTGTCGTTCCGGTCTTGGCAAAGGCCTGTTTGAGATAAGTTCTGGCGGTGCTGGTCGTGACACCCGCCTCGTCGGCGGCCTCCTCAAGCCGCAGTCCCAAGGCCAGGCCATGCACGATCTTGGCCTGCGACCGAGAGAGACCATAAAGCACCACCAAATTGTCAATCGTCGGCATGGACTGGGTCTCTGGATCGGAGATAAAGAGCACCGCCATGTTACCTCCGCCCGCCTGATCTTGGCGGTCCGTTAACGGAGCGACGAACATCGTATACGAACGCTTCATCGATGGACGAATGATCGAGAGGGCGCGTGTATCGTGGTCGGCTGCGCCGTGGTCAATCACATTGCCAATGTGTTCGTGGAGGCTCTGGGTCTCCTGCGGTGTCGAGGCGCGGCATCGATTGTGTGTGCAAATGAAAAGACCATCGCGCTCAGCCAGCAGCGCGGCAGCACTCTTGTTCATGAATTGGACTGATCCTTCGCGGTCCGTCACCACCACACCCAAGGACAGCTGGTTGAGCGCTGCGCTCCCTAGCTGACTGACAAGACGATCGTCATCATTCGCAGCATGCGGTTCATCGCCGGGCAGATTGGCATCGCCCCCCGCCGCGACGGCGTCTTTGATGCCCTGGATCAACAGATCGTGATCGCAAGGCTTGGTGTAGAACCGAAAGACCTCGGCATGATTGATGGCGAACAGTGCGGAGGTGAGGTCAGGTGATCCTGTGAGAATAATTCCGTAGGCCGCCGAGAACGCGCGGATTTTCTCCAGCAGCTCTAAGCCTGACATTTGCGGCATACGCATATCCGACACGACGACGTCGAACCCTTGCCGTTTGGCAGCTTCGAGCAATTCGAGCGGATCCTGAAAAAAGGAGAAATCCCAGTCGGCACCCAGACCCGACAAGCTCCGCCGCAAGGCTCTGATCATCTGCGGGTCGTCGTCGACAACAGCCACTCTCTTGCAACGCTCAAGCATGACACCCGCATAGCGCGAGTCCGTTAGCTTCACTTTAATGGCGATTGTTCGGACACGCTCCTCATATGGGTATCTTCGGGCCCGCACGAAAACAGTAACACGGGTGGCATGGAAAGGAGGAGACTCTCACGCCGAGCAGAGTGCAAGGCCACCAAGCCAGCAACCACGCTCCTTTGCTCGGATCGTCAACGGCTGCCCAGACTCAAACAAACCCTTGAGCCGTTGTTCAATGTGCACACGGCGGCAAGTGGTGATGCGATGATGTCTATTCTCTCTGCCGCGCATCCCTCACTTGCCGCCGTGGACATCGCGTTCCTCCGGCAGCATGGCCTCAGATGTTTATCCGCCTGCGAACGGGCGCAATCAGTCCAAGGATTTTTGGTCTTTGGCCTTCAGCCTCGTGACCATGATCTGGTGCCGAGCCTCTACCGATTTTCCCTGACTGAATTGATCCATGGCTATGATCTGCATCATATCGCCCACGGAGTTTTGGGTATGTGCCAGACCATGAGCCGCGATACCCGGACACAACTTCAGGTGGTGTCTGCGTCTTAAGCAGCAAGCGTTGTTTTATCGAGAGGTAGGGTGATGGTGAACGTTGCGCCCTGCCCCGCGGGCGATGAGACGAGCAATTGACCGCCATGATTAACTTCAACGATGCGCTTGGTGATGGCAAGGCCTTGGCCCGTGCCCTTTCCAGGCGGCTTTGTTGTGAAGAACATGTCAAAAATTGTCTGCTGCAGAGACTGCGGCACGCCAGGTCCATTGTCGGACACAGAGATAACGGCCGAGCCGTTCTCATCTGTATACGCTTTTATTCCGATAGTTGCAGGCGATACGGCGTGTTCGTCCAAAACATCGGCCGCGTTGACGATCAGGTTGATAAGCGCTTGGCTGAGTTTCCCCGCATGACAAGGAACCTCTTCGAGGCCTGCGGCAATGTCGCAGTGCAGGTCCGCCACGTGGCTCCATTGGTTGCGTGACACGGTGACTGTGTTTTTAATAATTTTTCCAATGTCTTGGACAATCATCGCATCACTGTCGGGGTGTGCAAACTCTTTGATCGATCGGACAATCTCGCCAACACTGGCAATTCCCGCTCGCGCTTCGGTCAGTGCACTGGGCACCTCTTGCTCAACAAAGGTCCAATCGACCTCATCGAGCTTCTGCGCCAAGGTCTCACGCAAGTCGTCTTGCGTCGATGTGAGCGTGTTCAGCACGCCAGCAACATCCTGGAACGCCTCGTCGAGAAATTTGAGGTTATCACCGACAAATTGGATGGGCGTGTTGATCTCGTGGGCGATGCCCCCCGCCATCGTCCCGAGCGACTCAAGCTTTTGGGTTTGCATGAGCTCCATCTCAAGCTGGCGGTTGCGCTCATGGGCCTCGACCAGATCAGTCACGTCATGGCTCACCACCACGACGCCGCCATCGGACATCCGCTGTTGTGTGGTCATCAGGTAACGACCATCCGCCGTTTTCGCACGCCAGACCGGGAAGTCCTCCGCGTGGCGCAACCGCTCAATGCGATTTTCCGCCGTAAACGGGATCGTCTTCCCATCCTCTTCGAGCGAAGCAGGCAAAAGATGCGGAACAATCTCGGCAAACGGGCGTTCCTCACCTGACTGATGCTCTGCCTCCGGATTGCTCGACCTGAAGGCGTCGTTGGCAAAGGCGATGCGTTGCTCCGGCGTGACGATCAGGACGCTCTGCGGCATCGAGTTCATCGCATCATTGAGCGTATTTTCGGCGTAGATACGGCCTGCCTCGGCGCGCGCGCGGGCATCTTCCACCTCCCGCGCAAAGTCAGCGAGGGCTACCGACATCGCATTGAAACTTCTCGATGTATCAGCGAGCTCGTCGCGGCCTTTGGCCTCCAATTGATGGCCGAACTCGCCTTGCGAGACCCGGCGGGCCGCTTCCCGAAGCCGCGCCAGCTGTTGGGTGAGGACAGTCCCAAGAATAACACCAAAAAGCGCCACAAAGACGATTTCGGATGCGGCGATTGTCAGCATCCACCGTCTTGCCTGTGCTATCACAACCTGAAGCTTGTCGGTTGAAAGGCCGATCTCCACCTGACCAAATTCTGAACCTGCCGCGACGATCGGTGCCCTGACGTCGAGCCTTCCGTCGGCGCTCGCTTCCTTGATGCTTCTGTCCTCACGGAACGGGACGCCAAGCGCCTCGGGATCACCGGCCTCAGACAGCACGATACCGTCCTTGTTGCGCACCCTGACATAGTCGATGCCTTCATTGAGCAGCGTTTGAGCGACCAGGGCATCAAGCGTCGCAAGGTCAAGAGACAATAGGGAGTCGCTGGTCATTGTCGCAAACAGTTGGGCGGTGACCTGCCCGCGGGTGAGAAGTTCGCTCTCACTCGATTGGCGCAGATAACCCAGTCCACTGATCACCAGGATCGCTAATAAGACGACCTCAATACTAGCAATTCCAAGTATCGTCTTTAGCCGGAATGACACGTGAAGACCTCACCGTCTACGATATTGGTTTGATCATGCGTCAAATCCAACGCTCTGACGTCGTCCCATTCTGCATCGCTCGCGACTTCAATACCGACCATCCCGAGCGATGACAGCAAGCCTGTCTCCGCGGTGAGCGCGTCGGTCATCGCCATCAAAAGGCTGGTCACGACCGCGTCGTCCACGCCCGGATGCGCCGCAAACGCGTGGGGCGTATAGCCCTCGGTCTGATAGACCAGTTTCAGCGTGCTACGAAGGTCGTCATCAATTGTTCGAAATGTCCGCAGAACGCCGCCTCCCGCCTGGACAAGCCCAGAACTTACTGCTCGGTAGACGGAGTCATGGGACTTGACGTACAGCGCCTCGAAATCAACGCCCATCGCCTTCATCTCCGCGCGTGGAATGACACTCGCGCCAAACGCGGCCGGCGACGGAAAGGCAACACGCGACTGATCAAGCTCTTTGAGGTCTGAAATACCTGAGTCGCGCCGCGTCACGATGAGACCGCGCAATTCCTTGTCCTTTTGATGCGCAAACGCCTCATACCCGGAAAGTTCGTGAAAAACCGTGTAGTGATAGGGATTCATGTAAGAAAAATCATAAGCGCCGACCGACAAACATGCCTCGAACGTTGGAATGTCTTTAGCCGTTGCAAATGTCAGCTCGAGACCCGCCGCCTCGCCCCACGCTTCGAGAATAGGAATCCAGATTTCCGCCAACCGGCTCGCCGACTGCTGCGGCACGATCCCGAACGTATACATATTGTCGTCATCGCGACTGAAAGACGGATTTAAGGCTTGGGTAAGCATGAGAGCCATTGCCAACGACGCTGCCTTGGTTGACGTACGACGACTTTTCTTGATCACGCGTATACCTCTCCATATGGCTTAAAGAGGTGCTACCAAGGCTGACCGCCGATCATCATCCCCAATTGAGGGGCATTCTGTCTTTTGATAAATCGCAATTATTATTTTCGGCGCGTCCTCATATAGGGATGCAAACGGGCGCCCATTTCTGTTCAGTTCCATAACATCAGCATACGCAATTCAATTCCAGCGTAGGATTTATGTTATGGTCACCACGACGTTAATGACACGATGCCTTTCGACGGTCAGTGCATCCCTCATTGCTCTTTCGTCGTGCGGCGCCGCACAAGCGCTGGAGAAAAGCCCTTACACAATCGCTCTGAGCCCATCGCCTCGCATTCAATTGGATGACGGATCGTTCTCAGTCCGACTCGCCGGTTTCCTGCAACTTGATCATTCGGACATTCTGACCACGGAAGCGCAGGACGACGATGGAAGCACCATTCGGCGCTCCCGCATCGGTATCCGCGGCACCCTGCACAGTCACTGGGACTATGACTGGATGCTCGAAACCGGCCGTGGCGGCACCGAGATTTTTGATGCGAATGTGACCTATCGGGGATTCAAGCACGTCTCTGTTCGTTTTGGTCAGTTCAAGGAGCCAATTGGTTTTGAATGGGCATCGGGCGCGCCGTGGTGGACCTTTATGGACCGCGCCCTTGTCGCAAGCATCTCGCCAAGACGCTCCATCGGCGCACTTGCGACCACGGGCGCAAAGATCTGGCGCGCGCAAGTGGGTTACTACTCTGACAACTCGACCATTGCGAAGTCGCCTGATGAAAATGGCGCGTGGAGCGGTCGGGCCTATCTCTCACCGGTCCACAGAGAGGGACGCGTCCTGCATTTGGGTCTGTCGGCCAGCCACCGAACACCCGACCCGACAACCAAGAGCGTCCGCTTCAAAGCGAAACATGAAACAGCTTCATTGTCAGCGCCCACCGTCGACACGAAACCGATTGATCACGTTGATCATTCCGCGTTGATCAGCACAGAGGCCTTAGCCATCTTCGGACCACTGTCCGTACAAGGTGAGTCGACCTATGTGCGCATCGTGCGGGATATTGGTGAGGACCTCAATTTTTCGTCGTCTTACGTTCAATTGTCATATTTTCTGACCGGCGAAGCACGCGCTTATCGGTTCAAGCGCGGCGCTTTTGCTCGTGTCAAACCCAAGCAAAGCGCCTCCTCCGGTGCGTGGGAGCTCGCCGCACGGTACGGCACACTCGATCTCAGCGATCGTGATATCACTGGCGGTTCGGTCGATCGGTACACGGTGGGCCTAAATTGGTATCCCAACACCCATATGCGCTTCACGATGAACGGCGTCTTGAGTGAAACCGGCAGCTCTGGCCCCAATCCAAACCAGACAATCAAATCCCTGGGCCTGCGCGCTCAGCTCGCTTTTTAAACTTTATACGGAATAATAGAAGCTAAGAGGAGACAAGCTATGGAACCGATCATGTTGATGGGCGTTGGTGCAGGCTTCCTCGCAGGATCGGGCTGCGCTGGATTGATCCTCCATCGCCGTGAGGCAAAAAAGTACAAGGCGAAGCTCGACCAGCAGGTTTCAGCTGTTTCGGCTGCTGGTCATTCCCTCCGCTCCCACCTCAACAATATCCTCGGGCAGAGCCAACTGCTTTCCGACCGAGCAAAGAGCTATCGCTCCGAGGACAAGCACCTTATTAGCAACGTGCTCGATTCAAGCGGTGAATTGAGACGAATCCTTCTTGATACGTTGGAAATTATCGAGCTGAACACGCATATTCTTCGCCTCGAAACGAAAGACTGCATCCTCTATAATGCGCTCGAGCAAATGATGAGTACGCAACGACTTCGTGCGCTTCGCCGCGGCGTCGCCCTTCATGCCGATCTCGCCGATTCCACGAAAAGACGGTACGCTGTTGATACGATGCGTCTTCAACAGTGCATCGACAGCATCTTGACCCAATCGCTTTATCAGACGCGCGCCAAAAACATCCAGATTTTTGCGGCCGTTATCAAAGACAAGAAGAACCAGCATCGCATATCAATCCGTATTGTCGATAAATCCATTCGCCTACAGAGACATCAGATCGACGCCTATTTTTATCCGCGCTCTTTTCATCGCAACCGCTTTTTGAACAAGGACAGCTCATCTCGCTTATCGCTTCTCCTCAGCCATCAGCTGGCGGGGCAGATGGGGGGTTCGCTCCGGGCCCGTAGCTTGCCCAAGGGCGGGCTTGAGTTCGCACTCAAACTTCCCCTGAAATATCTTGGTACCCTGAGGAAAAACGACGAAATTCTGACCATAGAAACGCCCGAGGAAGCGACTGTTGAGGAGCAAGGCATGCCGCCCTTGCCCAGCAAGATCAACGTTCAGGACGTTCGCGTTCTTATCGTCGACGACAACACGACGAACCTTATGATCATCGAAGGTTTGCTGACCATGATGGGCTATCGCCATATCACCACGACGACATCTGGGGCCGAAGCAATCGAACTGCTCTCTACTGATCATTTCGACGCCATCCTGACCGACATCGATATGCCAGATATGGATGGTCTGACGCTTGCCGGTCAGATCAGATCGTCCGCTGTATCGTGGTCTGATATTCCGATGATTGCTGTCAGCGCATCGACGTCAAGCACTGACCGCGAACTGGCCGCGGCTGCTGGAATGAGCGGCTTTGTGTCAAAACCGGTTCTACGTGACGAGCTTTGCGTGGTGCTGGCCGAACAACTGGGCCATACGCCGCAACTGAAAGCAGCGGAGCCAACCGCATGACCGCCGCTGCCGCCCAACCCATCATCGACAGCTCACACGTCGGCACCGATTTTCATACCCTCGAGCCCCTCGGCCTTGATGCGATCAGCACACTCACCGCTGGCATCGCTCATGAGATCAATACGCCAATCCAATTCATCAGTGATAATCTCATCTATCTCAAGCGATCAATTGAGGCATTGACGGCCGCCGATGGGCATGAGGACGCGTATATCGTTGAGAAGCCTGAGACACTCGACTGGATCGCAGCGCTGGTTGAATCGCTTGAGGGGATCCAGTCGATCAGCGACATCGTCACCGTCATGAAGACTTTTGCCAGCTCAAGCGAGTGCGAGTTCGAGAGCGTTGATCTTGGGGACATGATCCGAGGGATCGTCAAGCTGTGCCGCGGGCGCGACCTCGATATCGTCCCTATAGAGCTCAAACTCTGCGAGGATCTGAGCCCCATCTTGGCCGCCAAAGGGCCCGTTCAACAGGCGCTTACCAACATCCTGGTCAATGCGGTTGATGCTGTCATCGCAACGAACGATCCAAAAGCAGAAATTTTGATCACGAGTCGGATGAACGCAGACAGTGTTGAGATCATCATCAGCGATCAAGGTGTCGGCATTCCCTTCGATATCCGGCACAAAATCTTTCTTCCTTTCTTTACGACCAAGCCGCCCGGTGAAGGGACAGGCACTGGCCTTGCGCTGGCCGTGGACATCATAGCCAAGCGCCATGGCGGCAGCCTCAGTTTCACCGCTGTGGACGGCTATCAAACGAGCTTTTTGATCACCCTACCTATCGATCCCAACAACAATCAGAAGAAGGAGGATACAAACAATGTCAAAGCCATCTGAAAAGATACTGCTGGTTGATGATGAGCCACGGCTCCTCTCGGGTCTTCGTCGCAATCTGAGTGCGGATTTTTCTGTTGTTGTTGCAGAAAGCGGCGATGCTGCGCTCGATGCTATCGCCAACGACGATAGCATAGCGGTGGTCGTCTCCGACATGCAAATGCCGGGAATGAATGGCGTTGAACTTCTGAAGGAGGTCCGTGGTCGTGCACCGCATATCCGCCGGATGATGCTGACGGGGAACTCTGATCAAGAAACCGCCGTCGCAGCGGTGAATGAAGGCGCGGTGATGCGCTTTATGCGCAAGCCCTGCGGGCCTGATATGATGAAGGAGGCCATAAACTACGCACTTGAGGATTTCCGTTTCTCCTCGGCGGACACGACGACCATTGATACATCGAACGCCCGTGTCGCTCGCGATTCATTCCTTGCCATGATGAATCATGAAATTCGTACACCGCTTAATCATATTATCGGTCTCTCCCAACTGATTAGCCTGCCCGAGACCGTCGAGTATGAGCCATCGCGAAACTTTCTCGATACGATGATGGAGAGCGCAGATGACCTCTCACACACGCTGCTACGCGTGTTGGACTACACCCGCATCAATTCCGGCGACACCGCCGACGTGGGTCAGACATTCAGTCTCGCCGATGTTATCGATGATGAGGTCGATGCGGCACGTGACGCCGGCGCGGCCAGGAAAATCACCGTCGGCTTTGACAACTTGCATGATGATCTCGCCGTCACAGGCAGCCGTGACGATATTGGCATGGCCATTCGGGAGCTTCTTTCCAATGCCGTCAAATTCAACGTCGATGGCGGGCATGTGGGCTTGACGCTGCGCGAACTCGACGGCCGTGTGATGGTCAAGATCTCTGATACGGGCCAGGGGATGTCAGCGGACGACATTCAGCAAATCACCGGAGCTTTTCGTCAAGGCGACGAGAGCGCAACGCGCGAGCATGGCGGCATCGGCCTTGGCATCAACCTCGCCTCGCTGATCGCCGAGAAGAACGGCGGCTCGCTTTCCATCTCGTCGGACGAAAGATCGGGAACGACCGTCATCTTGTCCTTCGAACGGACTGTGGTCGAAGAGGAGACGGATGCTGAGGAGATGGACGAGGCGAGTGACGACGTCGCTGCGTAGCTAAGGCCTTGGCCGAAGAGCGTGCGTCGTTGCCGGTGTGAGATCGGCCACCCGACCGGCCGTCTCAACCACTGAGCCAATGCAGGCGCCGCTCGCCGTTCGCGCCGTTATCCCGGGGGCACGAAGACGGGAGACATGCAGCTCGATGCCAGCGCCTTGACCGCAGAAGACACTTAAGTGGCCCCAACAAAGAACGGCTACGGCCGCGAAGATTAATATATTCCATCAATTTTGACCCAAAATCAGCGCTCTTCGCGATCTCTTTAAGTGGGGGAGTTCGCTCGCTGGGCGGCGCCCTTTTCGACTTGTTTGGCAAAGGGAGCGTTGGAATGACGACGACAAGACATAGAGGTAGGCGGCGGGCTGCAGGCAACGCCATCAAGACGCGACGCGAGTCCGCGTTCGCGTGGACGGCTGGTGTGATGCGCCGAGCAGTTTTTCGCTTTTTGGCGGTGGTGATCGGCGGCGCGCTGGTTGTCGGCCACGCATCAAGCGCCTTCGCAGCATCGATGATGACCATCGTAGCCACCGAAGAAACCGACGGTGTGCTCTTCACCTATAGCGGCGGAGTCGATCTCACCGGTCTTCCGGAGGGCACACCGTCACCCGGGGCGAATTCGGGTCTAATCGCACCAAGCTCCTTTGGACCGGCGGGGGTTTTCCAGTCATTCGTTGGCGGATACGAGGCCTACGCGTTCAACGTGCCAAACAATTTGCCCGTCTACGGAACAGGCGGCTTCGCTGGCGGCACACCCACGGGTGATACGTTTGGCATTGCCTCCGGATTCGTTTTTGTACCCACCAACTATGTATCGGAAGATCTGATTGAGGGCTCGCTGTTCATCCCCAATAGGACATTTAGCAATTTGGGAATGTTCGTCATGGGGACGTTCGAAACAACGCTCGACAATGGCTCGATTGTCAGCCTTTCGATCAGTGATCCAGGTGCGCCGATCCCACTGCCGCCAGCTGCGCTTTTGTTCTTGCCGCTGGCAGCAGGCGCGGTCCTCCGCCGTCGGAAGGCTTAGCTCTTTAAAGCCTTGAGCACGTCGAAGGGACTCGATTCCCGAACGGCCCCTGGGTCGTTCGGGGCCTCTGCGCCCTCTTTGCGAGGATGCGGGCTCATCGCCAGGACAAGCTGCTCCAGCAGCACATCGCCGAAGTCGAGGTTGTCGCCGTCCAAAGGCTCCGGCGCATCAAGATCAACCTCAACGTCGTCATCCAGGCTTTCCGGAACGTCCACGGTATAGTCCGTCGAGAAATCTTCGCTGATGCTCTCGGCCATCGGTTCAAGGCTGACGACACAGATGCGCTCAAGGTCCGCATCCAGCCGTCCGTCAATATGGATCAGCGAGCCGTGACGCACAGCGCGGAGTGTGCCTGACAGAGCGTTCACCCCCGGCACATCGAGCCGCTGGGCCAGCGCGTGACGATCATCAGCGTTCACCGTCATCGACCGCTCGGTCGGATCCTCCGACAGCTGATCGATCGCGACTGCGGCCGAGAGGGTTTCCAGTGGTTCAGGCACGTTCGTCATCACCCATCACTCCTGATCAAGATGGCTCGGGAAAGCGCAACCGCGCCGCCATGATATCGTCAGCGTTTTGCGCAGCGAGCGCGGCATCAGCTTTGCGCATGTAGTCCGCAAGCGCAGCGCCGCGCGCCGCGTTATCCTCACCATAAACGTTACGCGCTGCCGCGTCAGCAAGATCGCCCTCGCCGTCAAGCCCGTCCTCATAGGCCTTCGCGCGCCCGTAGAAGGCTTCGGCATAGGCGCGGACTTTCTTACCAACCCGCATGTCGCCCACGCCCATCTCGCGAAGCGAGTCATCAATATCGCGGAACATCACATCAAAAACCAGCTGAGCGAAGGCCACGGCATCGTCGCCCTCACCGCGCAGACGCCGCATCAGCAAGATCGCATGCATGCTCAGAAGGTCATAGCGCCCCTCCGGTGTGTCTGGAACGCCGAGGTCACGGTAAAACACCTCGCGCCGCGCCGCCTCAGCGATCGCCACATAGAGCGCATGCGCCCGCCGCCGTTCGGCGTCGCCGCCGGTCAGCTTGGCCATGATTTCTTTAAGTCGTTCGTACATGTTGCGGGCCTCGTCTGGGTCCGCCCCGATAGCTCGGCTTGCACAAGACATCAAAGCGGCAGGCGAGCGCGGCGCGATCTTTGCGAGAAATCTTGATGGACGTCTTCTCACGCACCAGGCCGTTGACGATCCGCGCCGCAGGAGCGATGGGAGTGCGCATGAAACATATCTTTCTTTTCAGCGCTCTTGCTGCGCTCTTGCTCTCAGGCTGCGTCTCGACGCGGGCCAATCACGGCTATGTCGTGGAGCTTGGCGAGACCGGTCTTGAGGCGATCCCTGGTGTCGACACCAAGGAATCGGTTCTTGCGCGCTATGGCGAGCCATCGGTGCGTCCGCCGCTCAACGATGACGTCTGGTACTACATCAGCCAAAGAACCAATGCCCGCGCGTTCTTTATGACCGAGGTCTATGACCGCACGGTCGTCGCTTTTGCCTTTGATGAAGAGGGCCATGTCGAGGGCGTGGAGACGCTCACCCTTGAGGACGGCCAGGATATCGATATCGTCGCCCGGAAAACGGCCACCCGCGGCCGCGAGGCAACGCTGTTTGAGCAGATCTTCGGCGGCGTCGGGGTCGGAACCCCGGTACCTGGGGGTGGTCCGCCAGGTGGCCCCTAACGACAAAGGCCGGCACGAAGCCGGCCTTTTCTTTTGGGATGCCGCGTCAAGCTTAGACGGAGCTACCGCCCTGCCGTTTGGCTTCCCAGGCGCGCTGGAAGGCGTCGAACTCTTCGCGGTCGCGAGCCATGCGTAACTCTTTCATGTGCTCATCAAAGGCTTTGCGTGCTTCGTCGAGTTTGCGACGCTCTTCTTCGAGGCGATTGATCTCCGCATCGCGCCACGCGTCGAAGGCTGCGTTGCCGGATGAGCTCTGCCCGCGGGTGCGGCTCGAGGACCAGCTGCAACCCTTGGAGGCACGCCGCACGCTCGATTTGGCCCGGCCCCAATTGGAGAAATCGAGACCCATCTCCCGGCCATACATCATGTAAGCGATGGCGAGCAGGCCGAGTGGCCAAAGACCAGTGATAAAGAAAAGGATCATCAACGCGATGTTGACTGGTGTCCAAGCTGGTCGCAGCTGGTCTTGAAATGTCTTTTCATCAAAAATCTTGTCTGTGCTTTGGGCTTGCTCTGCCACGCGGGGCCTCCTGTCTTTGGCGAGGCTTTGATCGCCTCCGTCAGGAGAACAGATGGTGATCCTGGGTTGTGTCAGCAAGGAACAAAATATCGTTTTTCGGTAAATTCCTCAGGCCGTGACGGCGTAGCGGCGATGCGCTTCCTCAATGAACGCGCCGGAGAGACGCATAAAGCCCTGATCGACAAAGGCATTGGCAGCGGTCTGCATGAGCTGGCTTTTAAAGGCGAATTCGAGCCGAAAATCGACGACACAGCCCTCTTCCGTCTCCTCAAACGTCCAGTGGTTCGAAAGCTCCTTCAGCGGACCTTTGACATAGTGCACATCGATCGTGTGCGCCTCTTTGTTGGCCCTAACCGCCGAACGGAAGGTTTCTCTGAAGACAGAATACCTGACCACCATATCCGCTGTGATCAGGCGGTGTCCGGCACGCTCCTCATCCTTCCTGACACGGAGCGCCTCAACCCAGGGAATAAACCGCGGGTAGTCGTTCACATCAAGCACAAGATCAAACATGTCCCGCGGCTTAAACGGCACCGCCATACGCTCGTGATGGGCGGTCACGCGGCACCCTCATCATTAGGCACAATGGCCAAGGGCAGCACCGGCAGATTATACAAACCAACCATCGCAACCGCTAAACACAGGAAGTTCAGTGGGTCGGGAATGAAGCCGAAAAACCACGCAAACACGGCGATAAAACAAACCAAGGCAAACAACAGTGTATACAGACGATACGTTGGCAGCCTATCATTCGGATCTCCCAGGCGGAGTGTGTGATCGGTACCTGAGGGCAACACGACGTCATAGGATCTTTTGGATACACCGAGCCGCAAACAAATTCTCTTCGTTTCTGGAGGAACTGTCGCCGTTGCTGGCTCTGATAACGAGAACTTCCCCATCACAGCGCCATCAGCGATCAGCTTAGCTTCATGACCAAACATTTGCCATGTGGGATGGGCGATCACCGTAACTTCAGGCACGCGCCTTCGCCTCGCGGGCGGCTTTGAGTTTGGCGAAGTCGTCGCCAGCGTGGTGGCTTGAGCGTGTGAGCGGGCTGGCCGAGACCATGAGGAAGCCCTTGGACCGGGCAATGGTCTCATAGCGCTTGAACTCTTCGGGCGTGACGAACCGGTCGACGGGCGCGTGTTTACGCGTGGGCTGAAGATATTGGCCGATGGTGAGAAAATCGATGCCCGCGGAACGCATGTCGTCCATCACCTGCATGACTTCTTCTGTGCTCTCCCCAAGTCCGACCATCAGGCCCGATTTGGTGAACTGCTCCGGAGCGCGATCTTTCACCCGCTCAAGGAGGCGGAGGCTATGGAAATAGCGCGCACCCGGACGGATCGAGAGATAAAGCCGCGGCACGGTCTCCAGATTGTGGTTGAAGACATCCGGCGCCGCATCGATCACCTTATCCAGCGCCCAGCCGGGCTTGCGCAGGAAATCAGGCGTCAGGATCTCAATCGTCGTTTGTGGTGAGCGGGCGCGAATAGCCTCGATCACGTCGACGAAATGCTGCGCGCCGCCATCCTCAAGGTCGTCGCGGTCGACCGACGTGATCACCACGTGCTTGAGGCCCATCTCGGCCACCGCGTCAGCAACCCGGCGGGGCTCATCACCATCGACGGCGTTGGGGAGCCCCGTGCGCACATTGCAGAAGGCGCAGGCGCGGGTGCAGATCTCACCCAGGATCATCATCGTTGCGTGCTTTTGATCCCAGCACTCGCCAATATTGGGGCACGCCGCTTCTTCGCAGACAGTGACGAGGCCCTTCGACTTGACGATCTCACGCGTCGCCGCATAGCCCTTGGAAACCGGGGCTTTGACCCTAATCCATTCGGGTTTGCGCTGGACCGGGCTGTCCGGGTTCTTCTGCTTCTCCGGATGCCGCAGCGCGGGGCGTTGGTTGAGATCGATAAGCGTGGCCATAGCCCTACCTAAGGACAGTTTCCTACCCGCTCAATAAGAAGTCGCGGGGCCTTTGTGACGCGGTTGGCATCTGTGGTAGCCCCGCCGGTCAGGAGGTCACCATGCGCGATGCGCCGGCCCAGCCAAGCTCAACCCTGCCCCCGCGATTGAACCTTGGCGGTGCGATCCGGCGTTGGCGTATCCTCAACACGCTGAGCCAGGAAGCGCTGGCGGCGCATTTTGGCGTGAGCCAGGTGACCGTCTCCCGCTGGGAGAAGGGATGGGGCCCCGCCCCGGCGCTTGAGCCAAAGATCCGGGCGCTCATTGAGGCCAGACCGACGACAGCGAGCGATCATGCCCTCGCTCGTTTGGTTGAAACGTCGTGCGAGCCCTATTTTCTGATCTGCGATGTCTCGCACAACCTGCTCGCCGCATCGCCCAAGCGCGCTTTGGAGTGGCACCAACCCGTCTCGGACCTCATCGGCACCTGCTTTTGGCGTTTCGCAACGGAAGAAATCGACCGGGTGGAGCGAGAGCTCGAGCCATCAGGCTGGTTTGATGAGCCGCACTCGGAGCGTCAATTCTTTACATCGTCTGCTGATTATGACGAGATTTCGATCACCGAGGGCAGGCGTAAAGTGGTGCGTATCCCTCTTTCGGACGGGCGCTTTGCGAGGCTCGTCAACGATCTTTGATCTCCAAGCTGCCGTGTATGGTTTAGACATCGTGGTCTTCACCCAAAGCTGATAAGCCCATCGTCTCTTTGAGACGGGGCACCCAGCATGCAGACGACCGCTTCGGACCGACCGGCCGGCCGGATCACCGCGATCAGTGCCATGATCGCGGCACTGGTGGGGACTATTCTAGGCCTTGCGGGTACGGATCTTGTGCTGCCCGCTGTGCCATCCTTGCCGGATGCACTGGGCGGTACGCAGGCGATGGCGCAAGGCGTGCTTGCGAGCTACACTTTCGGGATTGCCATTGGGCTGATCGTTTGGGGCGAGGCGGGATCGCGGTTCAATCAGGTCACGCTGCTTCTCTTTTGCCTGTTCGGTTTTGCACTCGCGAGCGGTTTGGCAACACGGGCCTCAAGCCTTCCTACGCTGTCAGTCTTGCGGTTCGTGCAAGGCTTTGTCGGCGCAGCGCCGGCGGTGTTCTCGCCGGTTTGGATCCGGTCGCTGGTCCCTGAGAGCGCTGTCGTGCGGGTCTTTGGACTGCTCGCGACCTTCGAGTCGATGACCCCCGCCCTTGCGCCGATCGTGGGCCTTTGGCTGCTTGCGAGCTTTGGATGGACGAGCTCGTTCTATCTCCTCTTCGTGCTCACGCTCGGCGCTATCATCCTTTTACTGATCATCAGAGGACGCGCACCAACGCTCACAATCATGGGACAGGCTGGTTCCTACAGCAGCCTTCTGACCAATCTTGTCTATTGGCGCTATGGACTGAGCCAAGCGGCGTCGCTCGCCGGGCTCCTCATCTTTGTCTTCGGCATGCCTGCGGTGATGGTCCACGTTTTCGAACTGGGTGTCGAACGTTTCATCATGATGCAGATCTCGGGGATCTTTTTCTTCGCTGTCTGCGCCAACATCACGGGGCTTATCACCAAGCGGCTAGGTGAAGAGACGGTGATCGTCTTTGGGTCGACGCTCTCGGCGATCGCCATGCTGGTGATGATCATCGTCCATCTTGCGGGCGTTGAGAATGTCAACGCCTACATCGCGCTCTTTATCCTTGTGAATGCGGGGCTCGGCCTGCGGGCACCGCCGGGCTTTAACCGGGCCCTTGCGGTGTCGGAGAGCAATGAGGCGCGCGCGGCTGCCCTCGTCCTGCTCTTCGCCTTCATCGGCACAGCGGCCGGAACGGCGATCACAGCGCCCTATGTGGAGCACGGACTGACCGAATTGCTGGCGGCGTCTTTCGTCGTTCTGACGATTTCGCCCGCGTTGCTCATGCTTTTGCCAAAGGGAGAAGCTTAGCGCGCCTGTCAGACGCCGGTGTTGAGGAGCGAGACCGCGATCAGGCTCGTGAGCTGCTGCTCATGGGCGACCGGCGTTGCCGCGACGGCATCAAGCTCAGTCAGGGGAATGCGGTACTCCCCAGGGCGCATATGTCCCAGATTGGCACGGGCCTGAACCTCAAGCAGGTCCTCATCGAGGGACGCGAGCACCAAACGGTCAGCACGTTCCTCAAGCCGCGCCCGCTCAAGCTTTAGGATTTCCACCTCAAGCGCCCGTTCCGCCCGCACCATCGCCAATTGCTCAGCCCGGCGAAGACCATCTGGACCGTTGATCCCCATCAAGATCTGGTATGCCGTACCCACAACGAGGGCTGCAGGCACAACACATTGTGCAAGGATCGAACGAACTGTCAGCATAAGGATTAAGTCTCCTAGAGGACTCACCCTTCGCCAAGCAGCGTTACCAAAAGCTTACAGCGCTGACATTTTTTGCCGAAGCCGTAATGATCGCCCGTTAACTCTTGAGGATATCAGCACCCGGATAATGGGCTGACGGCCCAAGCGCCTCTTCGATGCGGAGGAGCTGGTTGTACTTCGCCGTCCGGTCGGAGCGCGCGAGCGAGCCCGTTTTGATCTGACCGCAGCCTGTTGCCACCGCGAGGTCGGCGATGGTGGTGTCTTCCGTCTCGCCAGAGCGGTGGGACATCACAGCCTTGAAGCCAGCCTTATGGGCCATATCAACGGCTTCGAAGGTTTCCGTCAGGGTACCAATCTGATTGACCTTGACCAGGATCGCATTGCCTGCGCCCTTCTCAATACCTGTCGCGAGGCGCTTGGGGTTGGTGACGAAGAGGTCGTCGCCGACCAGCTGGACACTGTCGCCAACCTGACGGGTGAGCTCGACCCAACCGTCCCAGTCGTCTTCCGCCATGCCGTCCTCGATAGACTTGATGGGGTAATCCTTCGCAAGACCTGCGAGATAGCTCGCCATGCCGCCCGCATCGAGGGTCTGGTTCTCACCAGCAAGGGTGTACTGACCATCCTTGAAGAACTCGGTGGAGGCGACATCAAGCGCCAGGACCATGTCTGAACCCGGCTTGAGACCAGCGGCCTCAATCGCGCCCATGATGAGGTCCAGCGCATGACGCGACGACGAGATGTTGGGCGCAAAGCCGCCCTCGTCACCGACATTGGTGCCCATGCCTTCCGCCTTCAGAGCCTTCTTAAGGGCGTGGAACACTTCCGAACCCATCCGCAACGCTTGCGAGAAGCTGTTCGCGCCCACGGGCATGATCATGAACTCTTGGATGTCGACCGGATTGTCCGCATGCGCACCGCCGTTGAGGATGTTCATCATCGGCACGGGCAGCGTCGTCGCCGACGGGCCGCCAAGATACCGGAAGAGTGGCAGGCCATGATGCTCGGCGGCGGCTTTGGCGACAGCCAGGCTGACCCCGAGGATCGCGTTGGCGCCCAGACGGCTCTTGTTGGCTGTGCCATCAAGATCGATCATCGTGCGGTCGATAAAGACCTGCTCGGTGGTGTCGACGCCGATCAGAACCTGGGAAATCTCGGTCTGCACCGCTTCGACCGCTTCGCGGACGCCTTTGCCGAGATAGCGATCGCCGCCGTCACGGCGCTCATGGGCTTCATGCATGCCGGTCGATGCGCCCGACGGCACCGCGGCGCGACCCATCGCACCGTCGGCGGTCACAACATCGACCTCCACGGTGGGGAAACCGCGGCTGTCGAGAATCTCACGGGCTAGGATATCGGCGATCGATTGCATGGGGGCCTCCAAAACTCGAGGGTGCCCATGCCAGCTTTATCGGGGGAGTGGAAGCGAGGTTTCGCCCCTTCCCCCGGGGTGTTCACTTTGCCGACGGGGAAAGCTTAACCCTATCGGCAAAATCCGAGGCTTAGTCCTCTTCAGGCGGCAACACTTGGCGACCGTTATAGGTGCCAGCCTTGAGGTCGATATGGTGGTTACGGCGCAGATTCCCCGTCTGCTTGTCCTCAATGTAGGACGAGCGCTCAAGGGCATCATGGCTGCGGCGCATGCCGCGGCGCGACTTGGTGATTTTACTCTTAGGGACGGCCATTCGTCACTCCAGAATCCGGTAAGCCGCGCCGCATAAAGGAGGCCAGCTCCTCTGACAAGCGCAAAGATTGTCGTTAACTCATGCTGTCATAAGGTGAACAGCAATCGCTCAATTTTGCCCGTCGCAAGTTAGCGAAAACTCACCCCCCATCGATAAGTGAATGAGTAACACTTGGGGGTGTTGGTATGAAGTATGTCTTCTGGGCCGCCGGCCTGGCACTTTTGATGGGCGGGGCAGCTCAAGCGGAACAGCTTGATGCGGCAAGTCTGCGGTCGGTCTCGAACGTGTCGGAGTTCCCTGACACAGCGCGCATCCGGTACGCCGCTTCCTGGTCGCAGCTGACCTCAGAACAGCGCGAGATCATTGATATTGTGGCGGCGGATATCTGGGAAACCGAGCGCGACAATGGCGGGCTTCAGTTCATGCAGCTGAGCACCGAGCGGAAGAACAATCTTCGCGCCGAAGCGATGGAACGCTTGGGGATGGAAGCGCCGCGGGTGGCAGGCGTCGAAGTCTAAGCGTTTGTTGGCCGCATCGGCTTTCTGAAAACCGGTGCCCCCTCTCCAAGCCGATGCTTAGACCAGCCGTGAACGCTTGAGCGCCGCTTCGATGAAGCTGGCGAACAGCGGGTGCGGTTCAAACGGCCTCGACTTGAGCTCCGGGTGGAACTGCACGGCGATGAACCAGGGGTGTCCCTCAACCTCCATGATCTCCGGCAGCTGACCATCCGGCGAGCGACCAGTGAAGCGGATACCGTGCTCGGCCAGTTCGGCCTCGAGCCCCATCTGCACCTCATAGCGGTGGCGGTGGCGCTCAAAGATCCGGTCACCGCCATAGATCTCATGCACCTTTGAACCCTTGGACAGAACCGCTTCATAAGCGCCAAGGCGCATAGTGCCGCCAAGGTCCGCATCAGCGCCTCGCTCTTCGACCGTGTTGCCTTTGACCCATTCGGTCATCAGCCCGACGACATGCTCACCGCCCTCGGTGAACTCAGAGCTCGTCGCCTCGCTGTGGCCAAGGACACTCCTCGCCGCTTCGACGACAGCCATCTGCATCCCAAAGCAGATGCCAAAGTAAGGAATGTCTTTGGTGCGCGCGAAATGCGCAGCCCGGATCTTTCCTTCAGCACCTCTTTCGCCAAAGCCCCCAGGCACCAAAATACCGTGCACATCGGCGAGACGTTGCTGCGCTGCCTCTTCGGATGTGAAGATGCTGGAGTCGATCCAATCGAGCTCCACACGGACATTGTTAGCGATGCCGCCATGGGCCAGCGCCTCGATCAGCGATTTGTAGGCATCTTTGAGGACCGTGTATTTGCCAACGACCGCAATGCGGACCTCGCCATCAGGCGCCGTGATCCGCTTGGTGATGTTCCGCCATCGCGTGAGGTCGGGCTCCGGCGCGTCATCAATCCCGAACGCAGCAAGCACCTCGTCGTCGAAACCCTCTGCATGGTAATCAAGCGGCACCTCATAGATGCTGCGCGAGTTCATCGCCTGGACCACCGCGCTGCGCCGAACGTTACAGAACTGCGCGATCTTGTCCTTCTCCCCTTGCGGGATCTCACGATCCGCACGCACCAGAAGGACGTCGGGCTGGATACCAATCGACCGCAACTCTTTCACCGAGTGTTGAGTCGGCTTGGTTTTCATCTCTCCGGCTACGGAGATGTAAGGCATCAAGGTGAGGTGGATGAAGATCGCCTGTCCGCGATCGACTTCGTTCCCGAACTGACGGATGGCCTCGAAGAACGGCAGACCCTCGATATCGCCCACGGTCCCGCCGATCTCGCAGAGCAGGAAGTCGACAGGCTTGCCGTCCTCGCCAATCGCCTCGGAGCGGATGAAGTCTTTGATCGCATCGGTGATATGCGGGATCACCTGGACGGTGGCGCCGAGATAGTCGCCGCGACGTTCTTTCTCGATCACGGAGCTATAGATCTGACCGGTGGTGATGTTGTCGGCCTTGGTCGCCGAGACGCCGGTGAAGCGCTCATAGTGGCCAAGGTCGAGGTCCGTCTCCGCACCGTCATCGGTGACGAAGACCTCGCCGTGTTGGTATGGGCTCATCGTTCCCGGGTCGACATTGATGTAAGGGTCGAGCTTGCGCAGCCGCACCGAATAGCCGCGCGCCTGCAAAAGCGCACCCAGTGCCGCTGAAGCCACCCCTTTTCCGAGCGAAGAGACCACGCCGCCGGTGATGAAAATATACCGCGTCATGGAAGGCCGCCTTAGGCTCGTTCCGGCCCCTTGGGCAAGCCGAACTGAAAAAAAAGCCCCGGTCGTGATGACCAGGGCTTTCGGGCCTTTTGGAGAAGGCGGCCAACTTTAGAAGTTTGTCGAGACGTAGAATCCGTAGGTGGCAGGTGCTGCCGCGATAAAGGTCGCAATACCGAACGCATCGCCGGTGTTGCCCGCATCGAGCAGGTATTCCTTATCGGTCACGTTCTCGGCGAAGACCTCAAGGGTGAAACGTTCATCCACCGACGTCCACGTCGCGCGAATGTCGAGGACGCCGTAGCCTTCTTGAACTTCGTCCTGGAACAGATCACCAGCGTTCACATCGATCATGCCGTCACCATTGACGTCGATCTGACGGTCGTTGTCGTCGTCAAAGAAGATCTCCGAACGGTAGGTGTAGATTGGACGGAGGTTGAAGGTACCGTACTTGGTCTCAAGCGTGCCATTCACACCAACGCTGAGAGCATGCTCAGGCGCCAGTCGGAAACGGTTGCCAGCAAAAGCCTGAGGCTGACCGTCATCACTCTCATCATCAAACGTGGCATCGTTCCATGCATAGTTACCGAAGATCGAGAGCCAATCGGTCGGTGTGAACACGGTGGTGCCCTCAAAGCCGTACGCGGTTGCGCCACCTGCGTTGACGGTCTGAATATCACCCACGCCCAGCGTCACTGAGGTCTGGAAGTTGTTGTAGTCGTAGTAGTAGAACGATCCATCGGCACGCAGAACATTATCAAAAAACGTCCCGCGAGCACCCACTTCGAAGCTGTTCACTGTCTCCGCATCGATTTCTTCAAAGCCTTCTTCGCTCACACCGAGCGGCACAAGCCCAGTATTGTAGTTGAGGACTTCGGGACGGCGGCCACGTGAATAGTTGGCGAACACAGTGAGATCATCAGTCACGTCGACCTTGGCACCAAAGCGGCCCGTGATGCCCTCAAACTCGTCTTCAGCTGTCACCAGATCGTCGCCGCGGAAACCAGCGCCGTCAGCCGTCAGAACGTCTGCTGCGAGGAAGATGCCTGCCCCAGTGAGAGCACTCCCTGATCCCGATGTTGAGAACGCCGACTGGCCCGTTTCTTTGTCGTCAAAGGTGTAGCGCACACCGCCCGTCAGCTCGATTCGATCGGTCAGAGCAAAGGTGGCGTCGGCGAAGATCTCATAGGACTGCGAGTCTGCGGTGTTCCGGAACTCCTCTTCGAAGAACCCAAGCGGCGTGCCAAAGAGCGGGCTGTTCGGATCGGCATTCACCGTGGGGATGAAGGCCAAAGCCAGCGGATCTTGCTCAACACCTGGAAGGTCCGTGAAGAGAAAACCGCCAAGAAGAGCCTGCGCGATGCTCTCGTCATAGCGGAGCGGGACGCGCTGTTCTCCCTCTTCGTCGAAATAGTTCACGCCGATAAACCCAGCGAGGCGTTGGCCGTTATCGTAGTTGAGGCGTAGCTCTTGGCTGAACTGCTGACCCTCCGCGTCTTCGGCGAAGAGGAAGAGGTTGTAGCCAAAGCCGTCAGGATCAAAGATCTCATCGCTGTCGAAATCGCGATAGCTGGTGATTGAGGTGACGCTCAACACCTCGTTCAACGTGTAATCGATCCGCCCCGTGACGTTCCAAAGCTCACGATCGAGCCCTAGCTCTGTTTTACCCTCGGAGATCTCACCGCCGAAAACGTTGAGTTCGGCTGCCGAGAATGGGCTCGTGCTGCCGCCCGCAGGGCGGAACGTACCCGATTTGAATGACGTGCCCGGATTGTTGTCCTCTTGGTAGTTGCCAATCACGAGCACAGAGAGATCTTCGGTCGGCTCCCAAAGCGCTGACGTGCGGACTGCGTAGGTCTCAAAGCCCTGGAAATCGTCCTGCTCATTAAGGCTGTCGATATAGCCGTCTCGGCGCTTGTAGCGGCCTGCGACGCGAACAGCGAACGTATCCGTGACCGGAATGTTGATGCCGCCCTCGGCAAACGTGAAATCGAGATTGCCGTAACCAGCGCGGACAAAACCGGAGAGCTCGCCACCAATCTCTGGCCTGATTGAGTTGAGCGCGATGGCGCCGATCAGTGCCGAGCGGCCAAACAGGGTTGGCTGCGGGCCGCGCAGAACCTCAACCTCCGTGTCAAAGATCTCCACAAAACTGCCGCGCGACCGCGAGGTGGAAACCCCGTCCTGGAAGATCGAGACGCGCGGCTCAATGTTCGCCGCGCCGCTATCAGAGGTGATACCGCGGATCACAAAGCCAGGGTTGTTGGCCGACTGCTCCTGCACCTCAAGCCCCGGGATGAAGTCCGCAAGATCATCGAACTGTTGCACGCCCAGATAGTCGAGATCGTCCTGGGTAAAGGCGGTGATTGCGGCAGGCACGTCGGTGATGACCTGATCGCGCTTTTGCGCCGTGACGATGATCTCGTCATAGGACGCATCCGGACCAATATTCGTTTGTGCGACAGCCGCGCTGGTCAGCGCGCATAGCGCGGTCGAAGCAGTGAGAACTCGTTTCATGACAGGGACCCCCTCTGGTGCAAAAGCCGAGTGGCGCCTAAGCGGGGGTCGTGACAGCCTGACTACAGGACTGTGACAGGGATGTGATCAGCGACACGCCTGCCTGCGGCATGCTGACCGGCTCGAGCCGCGCACAAAGGACGAAACGCATGACGACCATGGCCATCGTTTGCCCGCCTCGGGGCCATTTCAGCCCCGCCAAGGCCGGCGCCATCGAGCTCGATATCTACGACGCGGTGGTCCATTCGCGGTTTCGCGATCAGCTGGTGGTGATTGGCCGGGAGACCGAGGCGCCCTTCCCCGACGTGCCCTTTCATCCCGTCCCGGCCACGGGAGGCGCGAACAGCTATCCCGGTCATGTGATCCGTGCCCTGCGCGACATCAATCCTGGTTTCATCGAAGCCCGGCAGCACATGAAAACCTGCTCAGCCGTCGCACGTGCTTTTCCGAAGACGCCCAACATGCTGTTCCGGCACTCGCACACCAAAACACCCAAAGGGCCCCTTCAGCGTTGGTGGCGGACCCGTCAGTATGCGGGCTTTGACAGCATCGCGATCGTCTCAGAGTTCGCCCGAAGCCGCTTTGCGCGCGACTTCCCCCACCTCGCCGATCGGACCTATGTCGCCTATAACGGTATCGACAGTGAGATCTACCACGCGAAGGATCGGACCAAAGAGCCTTTGATCCTATTCGCCGCACGGCTGATCCCCAACAAGGGCTCGCTTCAATTCGTCGAAGCCATGCATCAGGTGTTGGCCGAGCGTCCGGATTGGAAGGCGGAGGTGATCGGCGCGACCAATCCTGATTTTGACGATTTCAACCGCATCCTGATCGATAAGATGGAGGCGACACCAGGCCTCCATTTTGCGGGCTACAAACCATTTGAAGAAACGATGGACGCTTTCGCCCGTGCGGCGATCGTCGTTGTGCCATCACTCTGGGAGGAGACCTTCGGCCGCACAGCGATGGAAGCCAACGCCTATGGCGCGGCGCTCGTCTCTTCCGGCAGAGGCGGCCTTCAAGAGGTGAGCGGTGATGCTGCTCTTTATATGGATGATGTATCGGCAGAGACGATCGCTAAGAATGTCCTTGAGCTGATCGACAACCCGGCGAAACGGGAAGAGTTTCAACGACGCGGCCGACAGCGCACCGAAACCCTGTTCGACATAAGGAGAACCGTGGCCGTGATCGATGACGCCAGGGCCGAGGTTCTCCGTATGTCAGGTCTGGACGCTTAGTTGAGCGCGTCTTTGAGGCCTTTACCGGCCGAGAATTTCGGCTGGATCGACGCTGCAATCTGAATGGTTTCGCCCGTGCGCGGGTTACGGCCTTCGCGGGCTTCGCGGCGGGCCGAAGAAAACGTCCCGAAGCCAACGAGGCGGACGTCATCACCGTTTTGGAGTGCTTCGGTGATCGTATCGAACACCGCGTCCACAGCTTTTGCAGCCTGCGCTTTGCTCATGTCAGATTTGCGCGCGACCTCGTCGACGAATTCATTCTTGTTCATATCTTGGAACCCTTATTTCTAGCGGCTTTCAGCAGCTAGGGGACGCTAGAGACGGATTTCGTTAAACGTCAAAGTTATATTTTAAACGATCTGCCGATTTCTCGGTAGGAATTCGCCAATACGTTGAATTTTATATGGAAATCAAATCAGTCCGAACGGAGCTTTTCCCAGGTCTCAGCCTCATGTTCGATGCATCTCTCGATCAATTCTCGCCAGACCGGCTCCGCGATTCGACCGCTTAACCCCTCGGATTCCGCCGCTTTCAGGACTTTTGCGACAACCTCTTCGATGCGCCAGGGCACCCGGACGTCTTCCGCACGCGGCTTAATGCGGGCCGCGGCCTCCATATAGCCCTGCCGAACAGCGAGGAGTTTAACGAGTTCACGGTCCAGGGCATCGACCCCTTCCCGCACCTCTTCCATGGAGCCGCATTGGGCAGGTTGTTTGACTGTCATAAGAGGCAACTAGGCGTCCTCGGTGCAAACGAAAAGAGGCGGCATGTCGCCATACCGCCTCTTCAATCTGTTGTTTGGCCGAGCCTAGTGCGTGATCACCGGCCCGCCTTCTGGCGTTGGGTCAGGCTTGGAGGCCTGGGCTTTGAGCGCCTCTTCCTCCGGATCCCACTCGATCGGCGTCAGCGGACCGGTGAGCGCCAGTTTGAGCACGTCGTCGACATGCTCAACGGGAATGATCTCGAGGCCCTCTTTCACGCTATCCGGCACATCAGCGAGATCCTTCTCATTCTCCTGCGGGATCAGCACCGTCTTGGTGCCAGCGCGAAGAGCTGCGAGGAGTTTCTCTTTCAGACCGCCAATCGCGAGCACCCGGCCGCGGAGCGAGATCTCGCCGGTCATGGCGATGTCCTTCCGCACGGGGATGCCGGTGAGAGCCGAGACAATGGCTGTCGCCATCGCAACGCCGGCTGATGGACCGTCCTTCGGCGTTGCGCCTTCGGGCACGTGGATATGGATGTCGGTCTTCTCGAAGACCGGCGGCTTGATCCCAAACTCGACAGCCCGGCTCCGGACGTAAGACGCGGCGGCAGAGACCGACTCTTTCATCACGTCTTTGAGGTTGCCCGTCGGGGTCATCCGGCCCTTGCCGGGCATGGTGACGCCCTCGATCTTGAGAATGTCTCCGCCTACGGATGTCCACGCAAGTCCGGTGACGACACCAACCGCGTCGTCGCCTTCCACCTCGCCATAACGGAACTTCGGCACGCCGGAGAAATCAGCGAGATTGTCGATGGTGACCACCACTTTGCCGTCCGCCTCACCTTTTTCGAGCTGGGTCACAGCTTTCCGCGCAAGGGTCGCAAGCTCGCGCTCAAGGTTCCGCACGCCCGCTTCGCGGGTGTAGAGCCGAATGAGTTCAAGAAGCGCATCAGGGTTGATCGCCCAGTCCTCGTTCGACAGGCCATGCTCTTTACGGAGGCGCGGCATGATATGCCGGGTCGCGATCTCGACCTTCTCATCTTCCGTATAACCCGGAATACGGATGATCTCCATCCGATCGAGAAGCGGCTGCGGCATATTCAGCGAGTTCGCCGTGGTGATGAACATCACATCGGAGAGATCGTAATCGACCTCAAGATAGTGATCCGCAAACGTATCGTTTTGAGCCGGATCAAGCACCTCCAAGAGCGCCGATGAAGGGTCACCGCGGAAGTCCTGCCCCATCTTGTCGATCTCATCAAGGAGGAAGAGCGGGTTGGTCTTTTTCACCTTCTTCATCGACTGGATGACTTTACCAGGCATCGAGCCGATATAGGTCCGGCGGTGACCGCGGATCTCGCTCTCATCGCGCACACCGCCAAGCGAGACGCGCACAAACTCACGGCCGGTTGCTTCCGCCACCGACTTACCGAGCGAGGTCTTACCGACACCAGGAGGGCCGACGAGGCACAGGATCGGGCCTTTCAGCTTGCCCGTCCGTTTCTGCACGGCGAGATACTCAACGATCCGCTCTTTGACCTTATCAAGGCCATAGTGATCACGATCGAGCACCTCTTCGGCCTTACCCAGATCATGTTTGATCTTGCCGCGATTGTTCCACGGGATCGACAACAGCCAATCGAGGTAGTTCCGGACCACCGTGCTCTCAGCCGACATCGGCGACATCTGGCGCAGCTTTTTCAGCTCCGCATGCGCCTTTGTTTTGGCCTCTTTGGAGAGTTTGGTTTTCTCGATCTTCTCTTCGAGTTCGCCAAGCTCGTCCTTGCCGTCCTCGCCTTCGCCAAGCTCCTTCTGAATGGCCTTCATCTGCTCATTCAGATAGTACTCGCGCTGGGTCTTCTCCATCTGACGTTTGACACGTCCACGGATCTTTTTCTCGACCTGGAGAACGGACATCTCGCCTTCCATAAATCCGTAGACGGCTTCGAGCCGCTGCGGGATGGACGAGATTTCGAGAAGCTCCTGCTTCTCAGCAATCTTGAGATTGAGGTGCGACGCGACGGTGTCGGCGAGCTTTGACGCTTCGTCGATCTGACCGATGGAGACGATCACCTCAGGCGAGACGCGCTTGTTGAGCTTCACATAGCTTTCAAACTGGGTGTTCACGGAGCGCGCCAGCGCCTCAATCTCAGCGGGATCGCCTTCGATCTCCTCAAGCAGCGCGGCGTCGGCTTCAAAGAAGCTCTCTTCGTCCGTGTAGCGTGTGATCTCTGCGCGCTGGCCGCCCTCGACCAGCACTTTCACAGTGCCGTCGGGCAGCTTCAATAGCTGCAGCACCTTCGCAACCACACCGATCGTGTAGATATCGTCGTGATCAGGGTCGTCATTGCCAGCGTCCTTTTGCGCCACCAGCAAGATTTCGCGATCGGACTCCATCACCGTCTCAAGCGCGCGCACGGATTTGTCGCGGCCCACGAAAAGCGGGACGACCATGTGGGGGAACACCACAATATCACGTAGGGGCAGGACGGGATAAGTCTTGATCTCTTCAGCCATAGGAACTCCTTATCGGCAGTCTCCGGCGGCGCTCCGCCCGATCCGCGGCACGGGCCCCACCACTGCCGCGAAATTGGATGTAGGTCGCGCGACAGCTGAGGGCATGTCGGGAGCGCGCGGCATTGTTGCAAGAGACGCTATCGCGCTTCGGTTAACTTGTCCGTCAGAGGGCGGGCAAAAGCTCTCCACAAACCAATTGTTTTTCCCCGATTGCGGCGCTTTTCCCACAAACGCTCATGCAAGGCGTAGGCGAAGGTCTGCACCAAGGGCTCGACGATACCGATGGCAGCGGCGGCAGGCATGCTACGGGTCAGGGCAAAGGCCACAGAAAACGCGACGATGAAATGCATCGCCGCGTAAGTCGTCGTCTTGATGAAAGAGCGCATACGCTCCATTTATTGCGAGTAATTCTTAATATCAAGTGGCTTCGGGTGACTCGTCCTCCAAGCTCGCCGTCATTGGCACATTGGGAGCATCAGCGGGCTTTTGGACCCCATGGGTTTTGGCCCAGTCCTTAGGAAGCAGTCGGGCGGAAACGAAGAACATCACAACCGCCAGCACCCACGGCACCGACAACGCATAGAGAGCCATCCGCAAGGCGTCGAGCTTCGGCGTACCATCGGAGGCAAAGACATCCCACAGCCACCCCGTCACCGTCGGCCCCGCGCCGAGGGCAATCAGGTTCAGCACAAAGAAGAACACCGCCGTGGAGGTCGCGCGCACAGAAACACCCGCCAGGTTCTGCGCCACCGAGAAGCTTGGCCCGAGATAGAAGCCGAGGAAGAAGACATGCATCGAGAGGGAAAAGAAGAACAGCGCGGCTGACCCCGTGGACCAGGCAAGCACCGCAAAACAGGCGGCCAACGTCGTCGTGATCCCGGGGACAAAGGCGTAGGCCCCAACATTCTTCTTGCCGAAATGGTCGGCGATCGCACCGCCGAGATAGGTGCCGCCCGCATAGAAGATCGCGTTGCCGACACCGAGGCCAAGAAGAAGGGGCACCAGCGGAATATCAGCAAACTGACCGACCATCTCGTTCGGCACACCCACCATATAGCCCATCAGGAAGGCGGAGACGGAGTAAGATCCGAAACTCGAAAAAGCGATGCCGAGCGCCATCGTCCAATAGCTTGGCACTTTAGCCAGCTGCGCCAGGCCCTCGCGGAACGGCACAGGCTCGGCCTTCGCCTTATCCATCCGTCCACGTTCGGGTTCGGGAATAACGGCTTTGACAATAAAGGCGAGCGGAAGGCCGGCAAAGCCCACGACTAAGAACGCCGTGCGCCAATCCACCGTGCCGCCGGAGACAAAAAACGCGTTGACGAAATAGGCGGTCATGATCCCGAACGGGATGCCGAGCGCATAGGTCCCCAAGGCCTTGGCGCGCTCGTTGGGTTTGTAGAGGTCCGAGATAAGCGAATGGCTCGGCGGGCTGCACCCGGCCTCCCCGATGGCGACGCCGATCCGCAAGACCGCGAGCGCCGCAAAGCCGCTCGCAAACCCCGTGACCATGGTGAAGAAGCTCCAGGTCGCGAGACTGAGCGCGATGATCGTCACCCGGTCGAAGGTGACCTTGAAGCCGCCGATCTTGACCGTCGGTGGGTTATCGACGATCCCAGCAATCGGAATGCCAACAAAGGTGTAGAAGATCGCGAAGAGACCGCCGGTGAGAAGCCCGATCTGCGTTCCTGAGAGGCCCAGCTCACCCTGGATAAAGGGCGCCAGCACACCAACAATCTGCCTGTCGATGAAATTGAACGCATAAACCATCGTGAGGAGCGCAAGGATCGCTCCTCGATTTTGAATCTTCGGCACCTACGCTGCCTCCCAATCGGTTGTTTTTGGAGTGAGCGTGCCTAGTCTCGGCCACAACAGCAAGCGAGAGAAACGCCATGAAGTCATTGATGTCAGTCACGCCCGGTGGACCGGAGACGCTGGAGATCGTCGAGCAAGACGACCCGACCCCCGGCAAAGGCCAAGTGCTCGTCCGTGTGCACGCTGCTGGCGTGAACTTTCCCGACACCCTGATCATCAAAGATCTTTATCAATTCAAACCCGAGCGCCCCTTCGCGCCCGGCGGTGAAGTGGCCGGGGTGATCGAAGCGGTTGGTGAGGGTGTCGATGCCTCGCGGATCGGCGAGCGCGTGGCCGCATCCGCCGGCGCCTTTGGCGGTTATTCGACCCATGTCTGCGTCGATGCACCAACGGCGATGCCGATCCCTGATGCCCTGCCCTTCGACCAGGCAGCCGGTTTCATCATGACCTACGGCACCAGCTACTACGCGCTGAAAGACCGCGCGAAGCTGCAAAGCGGCGAGAGCCTTGTGGTGTTGGGTGCAGCGGGCGGCGTCGGCTCCGCAGCCATTGAGCTGGGCAAAGCGATGGGCGCGAAGGTGGTCGCAGCCGTCAGCTCGGAAGCCAAGGCCGCGTTCTGCCGCGAGCTCGGCGCCGACGACACCATCGTCTACCCGCGCGAGCTTGACCGCGACTCGCAGAAAGCTCTCGCCAACGCGATCAAAGAGAAGACCGGCGGCGGTGCTGACGCGCTCTATGATTCCGTGGGCGGCGCGTATTGTGAGCCAGCGCTTCGCGCGATGGCTTGGGAGGGCCGCTATCTCGTGATCGGCTTCCCGGCCGGTATCCCCAACCCGCCGCTGAACCTGACGCTCCTCAAAAGCTCGCAGATCATGGGCGTCTTCTGGGGCGCGGCCGTGATGCGGGATCCCGCGGCCCATGCGCAGAACATGGCCGATATCGGCGCGATGATGGCCGATGGCCGGGTGAAGCCGCGGATCACGGCGAGCTTCCCGCTGGAGGAAGGCGCCAAGGCGCTCAAATTGCTGGAAGGCCGCGAAGCCACCGGCAAAGTGGTCATCACGATGGACTGAACAAACACGCCGGGTCGCGATAGGGCCCGGCGTTTTCTCTTTAAGCCGCCGTCATCTGCATGAAGACCCATTCGGTGATAAGGGCAGGCTTCTCCTCGCCCTCGATCTCCACCTCAATGTTGTAGGTCATCACATTCGTACCCGGCTTGGGCTGTTTGTAGTCGATCAGGCTGAAATGTCCGCGCACGCGCTTGCCGGACCGCACGGGGCTGATGAACCGGAGCTTGTTGCAGCCGTAATTGACGCCCGCTTGCACCCCTTCGAGGACGTGGACCGTGCCCTCCCCCATTTTGGAAAGAAGCGAGAGGGTCAGATAACCATGCGCGATCGTGCCGCCGAAGGGCGTAGCTTTTGCTCGCTCTTCATCCACATGAATAAATTGATGATCTTCGGTGACGTCGGCAAATTGGTTGATTCTGTCTTGGTCCACCGTAATCCAATCTGAGGTTAACCGACTGTTGCCGATTTGTCGCATCAGTTCATCGACCGTGATTGTATTCATTAGAAACTCTTTTCCTCTCTCATCAATCCGCTATTCCAGACTGATCGATTTCGAATTTGTCTTTCGTCTTCGCCCACATTGAAGGAGGGGCGCAATGAAAACGGCAAGGCGATCGAAACAAAACGGCCTTATAAAGGTCATGTGAGAGCCCCGTTAGGTCGGGCACGGGAGGAGAGTGACGGTGAAAAAAAACGTCTTTTTCGTAACGACGGCGCTGGTAGGCGCTTCCTTTATGGCGCAGGCAGCGGCGCAGATCGACGAAATCGTCGTGACCGCCACCAAGCGTGAGCAAACGCTTCAAGAAGTTCCGATCGCGGTGTCGGTGGTTCAGGAAGAAACCGTCGCTGATGCACAGATCATCGACGCGCTTGACCTGCAGTCGCTGGTCCCAGCACTTCGTGTCAGCCAGCTTGAGCGCTCGTCGAACACCACGTTCATCATTCGGGGTCAGGGGAACGGCGCCAACAACCCAGGGATCGAGCCCTCGGTCGCTGTCTATATCGACGGTGTGTTCCGCTCGCGCGCTGGTTCGGCTCTGAGCGACCTGATCAGCCTTGAGCGGGTTGAGGTTCTGCGTGGTCCGCAATCGACCCTTTTTGGTAAGAACGCGACCTCCGGTGTGGTCAGCATTGTCACCAAGAAGCCCGAATATGAGTGGAGCGGCGTTGGTGAGTTCACCTACGGCAACTACGATTCCAAAATCGCTCGCGGCTATATCACGGGTCCTCTGAACGACATTTTTGCCTTCTCACTGGCTGGCAGCATCAACCAGCGTGACGGCTATTTCGAAAACAACGGCCCGGCCAACGACCTCAACGAGCGTGATCGTTGGGCCATCCGCGGTCAACTGCTTGCTCAGCCGACCGATAATCTCGAGTTCCGCCTAATCGCTGACTACGACAAGATCGACGAGAACTGCTGCGGTACACAGCTCGCGCTGGGTGGTGATTCATCGATCGTCGTTGGCCTGCTCGGCGGCGCAGAGGCAGAGCCTGGCTTCACCTACGAGACCAACACGGACTTCAACAGTCAGAACGAGATCGACAACTATGGTGCGTCGTTCCACGCGGACTGGGACATCACACCGAACATGACGCTGAGCTCAATCACGGCGTATCGGGAATATGAAGACCTCATCAACTATGAAGGCGACTTCACCACGCTTGAGCTTCTCGGCACCAACATCCGTGACCTCGAGGCAGAGACCTTCACCCAAGAGCTTCGCCTGGTCGGTAACTGGAACGATCGGGTCAACTACCTCTTCGGTGCCTTCTACTATAATGAAGAGCTGACCAACACCGACGCTCGTCTGTACGGTGATGATGCTCGCCCCTATGTCGACTTCCTCGTCGATGGCCCATCCTCGCTGGCGGGCGGTGTCGGCACACTTGGCGCGCTTGAGGGCGCTATTTTTGGCGCTGGCGCCATCGGCAACACCTTCTACCAAGACGGCGGCGGCACGAGCTTCGTCAATGTGCAAGACGACACCCAGTTCCAACTGTTCACACAGATGGACATCAACATCACCGACAAACTCGTCTTCACGGGTGGTGTGGCCTACTTCCAAGCCGACAAAGAGGTCGACTTCCGAGACGTCACACGCACCAACCCATTCTCTGACCTTAACCTCGTCGAGGTGGGCTTCGGTCTCAACGCGCAGGCGGCTGCCGCTGGCGGCGCTGACCTGACGGATGCGGCCACGCTTGCGGTCCTGCAGCAAGGTGCTGAAACCCGCATCGCGGACGCGATCGCTTCGGGCACCAGCATTCCTGTCGATGCTGCCGGTAACCCGACAGCCGATCCTAACGCGATCGCCGGGACGGTGGACGCGGCTACGGGCCTGCCATCATCCAACGCTCTCCTAGAGCTGTTCTTCGGCGGTCTGCAGCCGCTTGGACCGCTCACACCGTTCCCGAACGAGGTGGAAGATGGCGAGTCGACCGACACCGACTGGCCTTACACCTTGCGCCTGGCCTACGACGCAACGGATCGGACCAATGTCTATGTCTCCTACGCTCGCGGCTTCAAAGCCTCGTCATGGAACCTGACACCTGACACGCGTCCATTCGCCAGTGACATTGGCGCGCTGAGTGCAGCGGGTGCGCTTGCGACGGATACGGCCATCCCTGGCACGACCAACGCGACCACCACAGCGATTGCTCTTGGCCAGTATGCAGGTACACGCCTTGCTGATCCTGAGATCACCAAGACGTTCGAGATTGGTCTGAAAACCCAGTTCTCTTGGGGTCAGTTCAATATCGCGCTCTTTGACCAGACGGTGGAAGGCTTCCAGTCATCGACCTTCCAAGGCACGGGCTTCGTTCTCGCCAACGCTGGTGAGCAATCAGCGCAGGGTGTCGAATTCGACACGATCATCGCACCTCCGATGATCCCTGGTCTGACATTCAACATCTCGGGCCTCTGGATCGACGCGGAGTACGAAGAGTTTGAAGGTGCCCCTGTTGTCAGCGGCAGCGATCGTGACCTCGCTGACGGTGTCCAAGACGGCGTTGCTGACCTCTCCGGCGAAGAGGTGGCAGGCATCTCGCCATTCTCAGGCTCGTTCGGTCTCGACTATCGCCGTGACTTCTCACAGGGTGAGGCCTTCTTCCGGATGGACTACCAGTACGAGTCGTCAGTTCGCCTGCTGGAGAACGTGGCGCCGGAAGTCGAGCGTGAAGTTGGTACACTGAACGCTTCGGCCGGTGTGAACTTCAACAACGGTGTTGAGCTCCTCCTCTGGGGCCGGAACATCAACCAAGACGAGTACTACACCTCGGGCTTCCCAACGACACTGCAAACCACGGTGTCGGCTTATCCGAACCAACCGCGCACATACGGTGTGACGGTTCGCAAACGCTTCTAAGTCTAGGGGCCAGCGCAAGAAGAACCCCGCCGATGGCTCGGCGGGGTTTTTTGTTGCCTGGATTTCAGCAGAAACTATGCGGGTGTGAAGAAGGCGAGTTTGTTCCCGTCGAGGTCGCGCGCATAGGCGAGGTAGAAGCGATCATTCGCCCTCAGCCCCGGATCACCCTCATTGGCGCCGCCCTGGTCGAGAGCAATCTTGTGCAGCTCATCCACCAGCTCTTTGCTGTCGCATTGGAGGGTGAACATGGTGCCATTGCCAAAAGTGGCCTCGCCACCATCGGCGGGCGTGCACACCATCACCATCGGCTTGCCCGGGCCATTGCCCCACACGGTTGATCGTTCATTCTCGACGACGGGTCTCGCGCCCAGCTTGTCCATCAGGGTGCTGTAGAACGCTCTCGCTTTATCGAGATCATTTGTTCCGATGGTCACATATGCCAGCATCGTATTCTCCTCAGCTACAGCCAGTGGTCGCGCCGCAACTGTCACAGCGCAAACAGGTCCCATTGCGCACCAAAGTGAACTGTCCGCATTCGGGGCATGCATCGCCCTCATAGCCTTTGAGCCGCGCCTCGTCTCGCGACTGATCGCGGTCGCTCGCGAGTTTCAGCCCGCCGCTGACCGCAGGTATCACCGCCACCCTCGGCTGGGCCTCTTCTGATGCGTCTTTCTCTTCAGCTTCAGAGGTCTCCTCGTCACCGGTCTTGCGATGCCGGTCAAAATCGCCGCCCCGTAGCACGACCAAGTTATCCATGGTGGATGAGCGCGTTAGCCCTTTCGAGATGAAACGCTGCGCCTCTTCGCGCACGCCTTCGGCCTTATCGCCGCCGCCGAGATCAAACGTGCCGTCGCCGTCGGGGACATGACCAAGATCGGCCCGGCCAAGATAGCTAATCGCCAGCTCACGGAAGATGTAGTCCAGGATCGAGGTCGCGTTCTTGATCCGGTCATTGCCTTGCACAGGGCCTGCCGGTTCGAACCGGGTGAAAAGATAGGCGTCGACGAACTCGTCAAGCGGCACACCATATTGCAGACCAAGCGAAATGGCGATCGCAAAATTGTTCATCAGGGAGCGGAAGGCTGCGCCCTCTTTGTGCATATCGACAAAGATCTCACCGAGTTCGCCATCCTCAAACTCACCCGTATGCAGATAGACCTTATGCCCGCCAACGATCGCTTTTTGGATATAGCCTTTGCGGCGATCAGGGAGGCGGCGGCGGCCCGGCGTGCGCTCCACCACCCGCTCGACCACACGCTCGGCATAGACCTTCGCGCGCTCGCCGGCCGGCAAGTCGGCGAAGTCCTCGAAATCGCCATCATCCGAAGAGGTGAGCGCGCTCGACAGCGGTTGGCTGAGCTTCGAGCCATCGCGGTAAAGCGCCACGGCTTTCAGCCCCTTGGCGTGGGCCGCTTGATACGCGGTCAGACAGTCCGCCGCGGTGGCGCTCGTCGGTAGGTTCACCGTTTTCG
>JBCDLG010000017.1:0-39407 GCA_038745625.1 Pseudomonadota bacterium
CCGATCAGTCTTGCCACCATCACCCGGAATGAGGGGCTGGTGATGGGCAAAGAACGCGCGGAGCTTTGAGGAGATCACCATGGCTGACCGGCTCAAACAAATCTGGACCGACTTCGCTGACCGCACCAGCGTGCATCTGACAGCTGTTGATATCGAAGGCCTTCCGCGGCCTGAACGTCGTGAGCAGCCTGGTGAGGACCTCGCAGAGTTCACGCCGCCGCCGCAACAGGGCCGCATGGCTGAAAGCGACGCGGTGCAAGCGGCTTTCCAAGCGCTGCACGCCGATATTGTGGCGAAGGGTAAGAACGCCAAACGCCGTCGCGGAGAGCCGGAGGCGAGCTTTGACGCCGATCCGGCGCCGCTGCCGGACACCCTGGATCAGCAGCTCTTCGCCGATCTTGCGTCGACCGATATGCGGGTACGTCGCGGGTCGTCCGACTACCTCGCTTATGCATCGCAGCGCCAGGATGCCTGGAAACGCCGCAAGAAGAAGTGGTTCTTCGGGCTCTTCTAGCGCCTACTCCGGAACCTTATTGATTTCTGACCGGCTCACGTCCTCCGCCTCCATCATCGGCGGCGCCGTGTTCGCCTCTTTGGCGAGAAGCCGCAACGCGCCGATCACCCGGGCTTCGGCGTCATCGGCCAGGGGCTCGTAGAAAAGGTTCGTCCTGCCCGACATCCACTGACGGCCGTAAAAGCGGGTCGGGCGGAGCTTGGCGCTCGCCGGCGGCTCGACAATCAAGAGCCCCTTCTGGCATTCCGCGTCGAGCATGAACGGGATGCGTTCGGTACCATCCTCGCCGATGTGAAGCGCGCGGATGTCCCTGGGGAGCGGCGGCGGCGCACAAAGCTCGGTGCCGTCCGACGTCGAGGTGTAGTCACGCTGATCGAGCGCCAGCGTCAATGTCCGTGCACGGAGGCGTTCTTGATAGACCTCAAACCTTGCGTCGACGGCCGCAAAGCCGAGCATGCAGCGCGGTTCGTCAAAGCCTTGGCAGACATCCTCGAAGAACATCCGCTCCGGCAGCGGCAGGCCGATCGCGTAGAGAACGGCGAGGCGGTGTTTCAGAACCGGGTTGTTATCGATGCGATCGTTCCAGAGCTGTCCAGCGTAAAGCGCGCCGTCGCCATATCCGGCAACAATGAACGGCTTGTTGGGGTCGCGCTCCCGCAAGAAGAGATCAAAGGCGCGCAGCACGTCACGATAGGCGGTCTCGCGCGAGGCGTAGCCTGGGTGCTTTTGCGTGAACCGCGCGGCCAGGGTCGCCTGGCGATAGCGCGGCGCCCAAAGCCGCCCTTGCTCAGCAAAGGGCCCTGCCTCCAGCGGTAAGAGAACGTCCCGGAGGAAGGGCAGCTGCGTGTCCCGGTTGTAAGGTGCGTTCCAATTGCCGTCGCCGCGATAGACGTTGTTGTGGATGAAAAATACGTCAGCTGGTCCATCTCCGACCCCGCGGGCGAGCCAAGCGTCCTCCGCCGTGGCATAGTTGGGAGCTGGCGGAGGCCCATAAGCCTCGTAGGATTTGTTGGGATTGATGACCGAAAGGGCCACTTCATCCTGATAAAACCAAGACAACGCGGCGACTCCGCCCAAAAGAATGACGAGGCCCACAAGGAGCCTTAAGAGAACAAACATGGGTTGAGCTTTCTCCCATGGACAAGCGGCGCGCGACGCGAGGTTAGCACAGCGCTAAGTGATTGCATGCAACACTTGAGGGAATTTCACGCGACGCGAGAGACCCTCTGATGGACGGGACGATGGCGAAAAAAGAGACCGGTGAGCGACATGGCCTTCCTTTGGCCAAGGCGGGGCCGTTCGCGAGCTTGAGAAACAGCTTCTTGGCCGGTGTCGTGATTGCAGCGCCGCTGATCATCACGGCGGCGGTGATGTACTGGCTCGTCACCGGTCCGCTCGCCCGGATCGATGGTACGGTGCAGAGCTACATCCCCGATGCTTGGCTGCCGCCGGAATGGGCCGATCTCTATGTGCCCGGCGTTGGTGTCCTTCTCACTGTGGTGCTGCTGACGCTGCTTGGGATTATGGCGCGGAACTTCATTGGCCGGTTCTTTATCGGCTTCGGTGAGGGCCTCCTGGACCAGATGCCTGTGGTGCGGAGCCTCTACGGCTTCTTTAAGAACGTCTTTGAGATGGCTCTTCAGCAGTCGGAGCAGTCCTTCCAGGAAGTCGCGATGATCGAATATCCGCGAAAAGGGATCTGGACCCTCTGCTTTGTCGTCACACGGACCAAAGGTGAGGTCGGTCATGTCTTGCGCGATATCGGCGATGATATGACGAATGTCTTTGTGCCGACGACACCAAACCCAACGTCTGGCTTTTTGCTGTTCGTGCCGCGGTCCAGCATTCGTCTCCTGGATATGTCGGTCGAGGATGGCGCAAAGATGATCTTCTCCGCTGGCCTTGTCTCGCCAGAGTTCAACATCGAGCCGCCGGCGGTGATGCATGCCGACGGTGAGGCGGCGATGGGCGCTTTCCGGTTCCTAAAGCGCAAAAAGGCGAACAATGACGACGCGGAGATCCGCGAGGCCTATGAGCGTGAGGTCGAAACAGGCCGCTAACCCGACCTCAGACGCCGGACCGCATCGTCGCGGCTGAAGAGGTAGAGGAGAAGCCGGAGCGCCTCGCCGCGTTCTGTTTTGAGTTCCGGGTCGTCTTCCACAATCAGTTTTGCATCGGCGACAGCTGTGTCGAGAAGCTTCGCGTGATCGGCGAGACTGGCGAGTTGGAACTGCGGGAAGCCCGACTGGGCTGTCCCGAGTGCGTCTCCAGCACCGCGGAGGCGGAGGTCCTCCTCGGCGATTTCAAATCCGTCTTGTGACTGACGAAGGATGTTGAGCCGCGCCTTGGTGGTCTCCGACAGCTCATCCGGCGCGCCGCCATAAAGAAGGAGGCAGCTGCCGGGTTTGTCGCCGCGTCCGACGCGACCGCGCAGCTGATGAAGCTGCGCGAGGCCAAACCGCTCCGCATGCTCGATCACGATCACCGTTGCATCTGGAGCGTTGACGCCGACTTCGATCACGGTGGTGGCGACGAGGATTTTGCAGTCGCCATTGGCGAAGCGCGTGACGGCCGCGTCCTTTTCTGGCGCCTTCATCTTGCCGTGAACGAGCGCCACGTCGTCGCCAAAGCGCTGTTTCAGCGCTGCAAAACGCTCCTCCGCCGCTGTCGCTGCATACTGATCATTCGCCTCGACCAGAGGGCAAACCCAATAGGCCTGCCCGCCCGCGGCGATCGCGCGGCCAACACCTTCGACCACGTCATGCAAGCGGGCGAGGGGGATCGCGCGGGTATCGACGGGCTTCCGGCCCGGCGGTTTTTCGCGGATCTGGCTGACATCCATATCGCCATAGGCTGTCAGCGCGAGGGTGCGCGGGATCGGGGTTGCGGTCATCACCAGAACGTCGGTGCCCTGGCCCTTTTCTTGCAGCTTGAGCCGCTGCTGCACACCAAAGCGGTGCTGTTCATCGATGATGGCGAGCCCCAAGTCTTCGAATGCAACGTCGTCGGAAAAGACCGCGTGGGTACCAACGGCGAGCCGCACATAGCCCTCCTCGATCGCGCGCAGTTTGGCTTTTCGCGCCTGGCCCTGGTCACGGCCAGTAAGGAGTACGGATGAGATGCCTGCGGCCTCAAGCAGTGGCTCCATGGTCTCAAAATGCTGGCGCGCCAGGATTTCGGTGGGTGCCATCAAAACCGCTTGCGCCCCCGCTTCGATCACATGCAGCGCCGCGAGAAGGCCGACCACGGTCTTGCCGGAGCCAACATCCCCTTGAAGGAGGCGCACCATTCTCTGCTCTGCTTGCAGATCATCAAGGATGGTCGATAGGGCTTTGTCCTGATCGCCGGTCAGCGCGAAGGGCAGTGCCGCACGCGCTTTCTCAGCGAGTGCGCCCTTCGCGCGGAAAGCCCGGCCGCCCTGACTGCGTTGTCGTTTCCGGGTGAGCGCCAGGGCCAATTGGCTGGCCAAAAACTCATCATAGGCGAGGCGTCGACGTGCGGGGTTGTCGGCCGAGAGATCAAGTCGGCCCTCGGGGTGGTGCACCGCCTTCAGGCCATCGGTGAAACCTGGGAACCCCTCCCGTTCGATGATGTCGGCGCGTTGCCATTCGGGAAGCACGGGAATCCGCGCAACCGCACCGTGCACGGCCTTTTTCATCATCTTCGCGGTCAGGCTCGCGGTCAGGGGATAGACGGGTTCCGCGAGGGGCAGGTCGCCTTCCGCCTCGGGATCAACAATCGCGTCGGGGTGCACCATTTGGCGCTGATTGCCGTAATGTTCCACTTTGCCGGACACCAGCCGCTCTGCACCCTCCGGCAGGGTTTTTTCTAGCCAATCGCGATGGGCACGGAAGAAAACCAGCCGAATGAACCCGGTCGGGTCTGAGCAGAGAATCCGGTAGGGCGACCTCAGCCGATCGGACGGGGGCGGTTCATGGTTATCGACATGCAGCCGCAAGGTCGCGTTCTCACCGTCCTGGGTCTCGCCGATCGGCGGCCGGTGGCTGCGGTCGATAACCCCCGTGGGCAGGGTGAGGGCAAGATCGATCATCCGTCCGCCTGCCACCTTTTGGATCAGCGCGGCTGATTTGGGGCCGACGCCATCAAGCTTGGTGATATCGGCAAAGAGAGGGTTGAGAAGGCTCGGTCGCACAAGAGGTCTTATTGCGCGAGGCGGGGAGGTTGGTCCAGGCCAGCCCGCTTCAGCCGCTGGTGACGGTTCTCGCCAGTGATGCACGCACCACTTCAGCGGTGGCTCCATCGGTCAAGGTGAGCGTATCGAGAAACCACAGCATGGCGTCGCAGTACCCGACATGGCTGCTGTCGACGGCTGCGATCAAATCGATATGGTTCTGGGTGTCTTCCGATGTGTTGGCGTCCTCGAAAAAAGCGGCCCACTGCTCTTCCGTGGCTTCTGGTCGGACCTTCCGCCCCTTGGCGCTATCAAAGGCCACCACCATCGCTGCGCCTTGTGCGTTGACCGATGGTAAGACGCCGGGATTGGTGATGAAGGGTCCGAGTGCGCTTGCACCGTAGACCGCGTATTGATTGCATCGCTCAACGCCGAAGGTCTCCTTAACCGCGCGGTGCGTCAGACTCATCGACGTGATATACGCACGCAGGGCATCATCTTCCGCCGCCAAAAGGTCGTTGGCATGATCAAGGCGAAACGTCGTGACCCACTGCGTTGAGATCCGCGTAACGTCGGCCGGTTTGTCGCCAACGGCTTCGATCTCGTCGATCAGCGCGGTGAAATCGTCCGGGTAGTGTTCCGCCAGTGCGGCGAAGAGCTCGCTTTCCGCTTGCAGGCCATTTGCAAGATCGCCCTCAGCGGGTCGGGCAAATCGCGGCACCACCACCAGCATGATGGCGATGATGAGGACCACAACGCCAGCTGCTGCCAACCTTGCCATCATGACTTCAGCTCGTTCCGCTCATAAAAGAAGCCTGCCGATGAAGGCAGGCTTCTGTCAAACTGGTCAGACTGTTGTGAGCTGCTCGTTAGCCCATCGCCTTTTGGAAGTTCTCGTCGACCTTATCGAGGAACTGGGTCGTGGTGAGCCAGCCCTGTTCGGAGCCGATAAGGAGGGCGAGGTCCTTCGTCATTGAGCCGCTCTCGACGGTTTTGACGATGGTCTCTTCCAGCGTCGTCGAGAAGCGAGCGAGCTCTTCGTTGTCGTCGAGCTTGGCGCGGTGGGCGAGGCCCCGGGTCCAAGCATACATCGACGCGATCGAGTTGGTGGAGGTCTCTTCGCCCCGCTGGTGCGCACGGTAGTGACGGGTCACGGTGCCGTGAGCGGCTTCTGCCTCAGCCGTCTTGCCATCCGGGGTCAGAAGAACCGAGGTCATGAGGCCGAGCGAACCGAACCCTTGTGCAACAGTGTCGGACTGCACGTCGCCGTCATAGTTCTTACAGGCCCAAACATAGCCGCCCGACCATTTCATGCAGGCCGCGACCATGTCGTCGATCAGACGGTGCTCATAGTGCTGACCGATTGCCTCGAACTGATCCTTGAATTCGGTCTCGAAGATCTCAGCGAAAATGTCTTTGAACCTACCATCATATTTTTTCATGATCGTGTTCTTGGTCGAGAGGTAGACCGGGTAGTTGCGCTGGAGGCCGTAGTTGAAGCAGGCCCGGGCAAAGTCGCGGATGGAATCGTCGAGGTTGTACATGCCCATCATGACGCCGGAGCTGGGGGCGTCGAAGACATCATACTCTTGGATCTCGCCGGTTTCGCCTTCCCATTTGATCGACAGCTTGCCTTTGCCAGGGAAGAGGAAATCGGTGGCGCGGTATTGGTCACCAAAAGCGTGACGACCGATGATGATTGGCTGGGTCCAACCAGGGACAAGCCGCGGCACGTTGCGGATGATGATCGGCTCACGGAAGACCACACCGCCGAGGATGTTGCGGATCGTGCCATTGGGTGAGCGCCACATTTTCTTGAGGCCAAATTCCTCAACGCGGGCTTCGTCCGGTGTGATGGTCGCACACTTAACGCCGACACCGTGCTCTTTGATCGCGTTGGCTGCATCGATGGTGATCTGATCGTCAGTGCGATCACGCTCCTCCATACCGAGGTCGTAATAGTGCAGATCCACATCGAGATAGGGATGGATCAGCTTGTCTTTGATCAGTTGCCAGATGATGCGGGTCATCTCGTCGCCGTCGAGTTCGACAACGGGATTTTTGACCTTGATCTTTGCCATACCGCTTATCTCCTTAGTCCGTTAGTGAGCCGTTTCAGGGGCGAGGGGCCCGCCGTCAACGCTCGTCCTCATCAGTGCCGCCGGTGGGGATACCAACGATAGGTTCTTCATCATCGTCGTCGCCGAGAATGGTGGTGTTGTCGTCATCATCGTCGGGAAGATCGATGTCATCGATACCGTCGAGATCGTCCTCGTCCTCATCGTCGTCATCGTCATTGTCGTCATCATCGAGCGATTGCGCGCGTTTCGACTTGGCAGGTTTCGCCTCCTCGTCCGCCTCATCAAGGCTGGTCGCTGCTTCCGCATCGATGTCGCCGACCTCCTCGACGTCATCCTCGTCGGTGTCGTCCGCCTCTTTGTTGGCTTTGGCCTTTGCCGCCGCCTCTTCTTCTTCGCGAATGCGCTTGCGGGACTTCAAGAGCACGTCAGGCGTGAACTCATGGCCGCATTTGGGGCAAAGCGCGGGGTCTTTTTTCAGGTCGTAAAAGCGCGCGCCGCAGTTGGGGCAATCGCGTTTGGTGCCAAGTTCTTCGTTCGCCACGTCTATTCCAGCTTGGAGGGTCTCAGGGAGGGCGGTGGGGAGGCCGCCCTGCAAAGCCGCCAGTTGGCAGAGCCAGGCGCGGCTGTCAAAACCGGTCTTTCGTTACCTAGCGGATGCCCCATGGCTCGACTTATCGCCAAGCGTTCTTCGGGCCTTTCCGGCCATTTGCGGGTGCCTAGCGACAAGAGCATCAGCCATCGTTCGCTGCTCTTGGGCGCGGTGGCAGAAGGCGTCACGCGCATCGATTCGCTTCTCACGGCGGAGGATGTCCTGCACACCGCCCAGGCGCTGCGCGCTATGGGCGTCGAGATCGAGATGACGGGGCAGCAGGTGCTGGTGAGGGGGACGCAGCTGGCAGCGCCGAGCCGCGACCTTGATCTGGGCAATGCGGGAACCGGCGTGCGGCTCCTGATGGGGCTCGTGGCTGGACAACAGGTCGCATGCACCTTCACGGGGGATCCAAGCCTGCGTCGGCGTCCGATGGGACGGGTGCTCGACCCGTTGCGGCTCATGGGCCTCAAGCCTGACGACCAGGACGGCCGCCTTCCCGTCACGCTTTGGCCGTCACCGCTGAAGAGCCTTCGCTATGATCTGCCGATGGCCTCTGCGCAGGTGAAGTCCGCCGTGCTTCTGGCCGGTCTTGGTGCCGAGGGCCCAGTGACCGTGGTCGAGATGGTTCCGACGCGGGATCATACCGAACGTATGCTGACAGCCTTTGGCGCTGATCTTGTCACCGATGCTCACGAGATTGTGCTCAAGCCGGGGCCGCGGCTGATCGGACAGACCATCACGGTGCCAGCAGACCCCTCATCGGCCGCGTTCCCCATGGTCGCAGCGATCCTGCTGGAAGGCTCCGACATTCTGCTCGAAGGCGTCATGATGAACCCCCGCCGGACCGGTCTCTTTTCCGTCCTCAAGCGGATGGGTGCCAAGATCGTGGAGGAGACGACGCGGCATGTCGGCGGCGAGGATGTTGCCGACCTCCGCGTCACCGCATCCAGCCTTCAAGGCACCAAGGTTGAAGCCAGTGAGGTGCCCGACATGATCGATGAGGTGCCGATCCTCGCCGTCGCCGCTGCGACAGCCCATGGCATCACACGGATCGAAGGCCTCGAAGAGCTCAAAGTGAAAGAAAGCGATCGGCTTGCCGCGACCACCAATCTTCTCCGTGCCGCGGGGGCGTCTTGCGAGCAGGGCGACGATTGGCTCGAGATCGAAGGCAGTGCCGGCGCCCCTCTTAAAGGCGGTACACTGATCGATACTGATCATGATCACCGGATGGGTATGGCGGCATTGGTGCTCGGTCTTCAGAGCGCTGAGCCGATGACGATTGAGGGCGCCGAAGCCGTCGATACATCCTTCCCCGGATTTGCCGACCGCATGCACGCGATCGGCGCGCAAATCACCGCTGGATAGCGCATTTTTGCTGGCTTTTGGGTGGTCTTTGCTCTACTTCTCAACCGGAAGAAGGAGATCGTATGGCAGCAGCGGGTGGTTCGGAGTTTCTAGTCCAGGCAGCAGTTTACCTTGGTGCCACAGCCGTTGCAGTTCCTGTCTTCAAGCGTCTCAAACTTGGCACGATTTTGGGATTTCTCTCGGCCGGTGTTCTGCTCGGACCATCCGCACTCGGTCTATTGCAGGCTGAGGAGGGGGTGTTTCAGATCGCCGAGCTGGGCGTTGTCCTGCTTCTCTTTGTGATCGGATTAGAACTGAGTGTGCCCAGGCTATGGTCGCTGAGGAAGACGATCTTTGGGCTGGGGCTTTTGCAGATGCTGATCACAGGGCTCGCGATCGGCTTTGGTTTCATTATCTTCGGCTTACTGACGAGTGGACCCGGGTTGATCGCTGGTTTTGCGCTCGCGTGTTCATCGACCGCCTTTGCCCTCAGCCTTCTGGACGAGCGTGGTGAGCTCAACACGCCTTATGGCACCAAGGCTTTTTCGATCCTCCTCTTCCAGGACATTGCCGTCATTCCGCTTTTGGCGGCGATCCCCTTTGTGGCTCTGAGTTCGTCGAGTGGGCAGGGTCTGCCGATCGATGCTTTTGCGATCCTGCGGTCCGCGTTGGTGATCGTCGTGGTCATCGTTGCGGGCCGCTATGTGCTCAACCCTTTCTTCCGCCTAGTGGCCGTTTCAGGCTCACGTGAGGCGTTCACGGCCGCGGCGCTTTTTGTCGTCGCCACCACGGCGCTTCTTTTGGCGGGGGCAGGGCTGTCGATGGCCCTCGGTGCGTTCATCGCCGGCGTCTTGCTCGCTGAAAGTTCTTTCCGCCATCAGATTGAGTCGGACATCGATCCCTTCCGCGAGCTTCTTCTGGGGCTCTTCTTTATCGGCGTGGGGATGCAGCTGGATCTTGGGGTGATGCTGTCCGCATGGGCCATCGTGCTCCTGGGCGCTGCTGGTTTGATCATCTTCAAGATGATCGTCATCTACGGCTTGGCGCTGGGTTTTGGCGCCAACCGCCCCCAGGCGCTGCGCACAGCCGGGATGCTCAGCCAGGGCGGTGAGTTTGGTTTTGTCGTTTTCAGCCTCGGCGCAGGAAGCGGGATTTTCAGTTCAGAGCTCGCCACCGTGATCTCGGCGATCATCACCCTTTCGATGGTGGCGACGCCAGTGATCATGATGCTGATCACCCGGTCGCGGCCGCAAGAGGTGGGCGAGGTGCCCGAGGTGCCGGAAGGCATTAAGAACGACGTGCTGGTCGTCGGCTATGGCCGCATTGGGCAGATCGTCTCTCAAATGCTGAAGGCATCCGGTGTCAGCGTCACAGCGATCGATAATGATCCGAACAGGATCGAAACCGCCCGCCAGTTCGGCGCCAAGGTATATTTTGGCGACGGCCTGAACATCCGCTTGCTCCTGACAGCTGGGGCAACATCGGCGCGTTCGGTGATTTTCTGTGTCAAAGATCCCGTGCGTCTCAAAGATACGATCGCAGCGCTGCGCGAACGATGCCCCAAGCTCAAAATCATCGTCCGAGCCACCGACCGGTTGCATGCGATTGATCTGCTTGATGAGGATGTTGATCTGGTCGTCCGGGAGACGTTTGAGAGCTCTATCAAGATGGCATCGCGCACGCTCGGCTATCTTGGCATGAGCGACGCGATGATTGCCGATATCGAGGCGGAGTTCCGTGATCGCGACAAGTCGCGCATGCTCGCCCAGAAGGCGGAGGGTATCTACGCGAGTGTTGATCTCCTCGACAAACCGTTCAGCGCCACCATGACGGACGATGAGCGCAAAAAAGAGAGCGCTTAGGGCCCGGACGGGCGATTTTGCGACAATAAAACCGAATGCTGAGGATCTGTCTTTACCGTCTTGCGCGGCGGTGAAGACCTGCAAAGACAGATGGCGATGCAAATCGTCGTCTCTCTATTCTCACTGTTGTTCGCTGCTGCGCTTCTTCTTGGCAGCAACGCTTTGCATGCCACCTTGCTAGGGGTGCGCGGGGCGATTGAGGGGTTCTCCGCGACCGAGATCGCGCTCCTTCTCACCGCCTATTATGTCGGCTTCATTATTGGCTGCCGCCGGGTGCCGGGGATCATCCGGGATGTCGGCCATATCCGGGCCTTCACGGCCTTTGCATCCATCGCGTCAGCGGCGGCGATCTTCCACGCACTTTATGTGGAGAGCTGGTTCTGGATCATGAGCCGCGTGGTCACGGGGTTCTCTTTCGCAGCCCTTCAGATGATCATTGAGAGCTGGCTGAACGAGCGGGCGACGAATGAGAACCGCGGGCGGGTGCTGTCGATCTACCGGATCACCGACTTCACGGCGGTGACCTTCTTCCTTGCCGCGATGCCGCTTTTCGATCCGCGCGGCTTTGTTCTCTTTGGTTTGCTCTCGGTGCTGATTTCCTTTGCGCTGGTGCCAGTGGCGTTGACCCGGGTGCCAGCGCCTGCGGTCCCCACCGAAGCGAAGCTCGATATTCCGGGGTTGTGGCGCGTCTCACCCTTGGCGGCCTTTGGTGCGGTGATGATTGGCCTGACCACCAGCGCCTATTGGTCGATGAGCCCGCTCTTTATCCTGGGGCTCGACTACATGCCGGAAAAGACCGGCCTTTTTATGGGGGCACTGATCTTTGGCGGAGCGCTGGCGCAATGGCCCCTTGGCTGGCTGTCTGATCGGGTGGATCGCCGTTTGGTGATCATCGGCACGGCGGGCGCCGCCGCGGTGATTTCGGTGATGGTGCCGATGACCGCTGGCGGTTCTCAGACGGCGCTTGTGATCACCGGGCTCGTTTTTGGTGCGGTGGCGGTGCCAGGCTTTGGCCTCACCATCGCGCACGCCAATGATCATGCGGAGCCGGGCCGGATCGTGGCCGTCAATGGAGGCCTCTTGATGCTCTATGGCTCGGCGGCGTGCGCGGGGCCAGTGATTGCGTCCCAGGTGATGGCCGTCTTTGGCACCAGCAGTCTCTATCACTGGGTCGGGCTTTGCTATCTCGCGGTGGCGGTCTTTGGGCTGTTGCGCCTCTTCGCCCGCGCGGCGCCGGAGACGACGGAAGACTACGTCCCTGTGATGCGCACCACGCCGGCCCTTTTTGAGCTCGACCCCCGCGGTGAGCATGAGGAGGAGACTGGCACCGAGGAGGCGCAGGGCTCACTCGCCTTTCCAGAGGCAGGTGCGCCTAGGACGACGTAAACGCGGCGCAAGCGATCCGGCCGCCAGCTCCTCCGATCGGTTGGCTCACATGGTCATCTTCATTGATGTGGATAATGAAGGTGAAGCCGTCCGCATCATTGGCGGCGTCCAAGGTGAGACCCTGGGAGAACACCTCGACGCGAAGCGAGCCGTCCTCGGGCACATAGAGGTTTGGGAAGTTGGCGCCGACATGGAAACCATTGGGATTGAGCAGGCCATGCTCGTCGCCGGTGGGGTTGATATGCCCGCCCGCGGCTTTGAAGCCGTCGGCAAAGTCGGCGCAGCTCCCCACCGTGTGAAGATGCGCGCCATGCCAGCCAGGAGGCAGCCCCGTGGCCGCAACGCGGAACATCATGCCGTGGACATCGTGGGAGAGAACGACCTCCCCAATGACATCGCCGCCTGTACCAATGACGTCGGCCGTCATCTGGCGGCGCTCATCGGGGAGATCGACCGTCGGGGCGGGCGCTCCGCCGCAAGCCGCCAGAGCGACACACAAAAGACCGGCTGTGATGCGTTTCATGGGATCTCTCTCTCTAGTTTTCTGGCGGTCGCGCATGAAGACTGCTAACGCCCGGCGATCATGATTCAAGCGAGCAGGATATAGCGCCCCGTGGCCGACGACCAAAACGACCAGACCAGCGATAACACACCGAACGCGGGTGAGATCACGCCTGGCATCTCCGGTGTTTCCATTACCGGTGAGATGGAGAAAAGCTACCTCGATTATGCGATGTCGGTCATCGTCAGCCGCGCTATCCCCGATGCGCGGGACGGTTTGAAGCCTGTCCACCGCCGCATACTCTGGTCGATGCATGAGAACGGCTTCTCCCACGACAAGCCGTTCAAAAAGTCAGCGAACGTCGTTGGTGACGTGATGGGTAAATACCATCCCCACGGCGACAGCGCGATTTACGATGCGCTCGTCCGCATGGCGCAGGATTTCTCGATGCGTCTGCCGCTGATCCAGGGGCAGGGCAATTTCGGCTCGATCGACAATGACCCTCCAGCTGCCATGCGGTATACGGAGTGCCGCCTCGCCAAGTCAGCTTCGAACATCCTGGCCGATATTGAGAAGAACACGGTCAATTTCCAAGAGACCTATGACAGCTCGCGGCAAGAGCCGACGGTGCTGCCAGCTCGCTTCCCGAACCTCCTCGTCAATGGCGCGGGCGGCATCGCTGTGGGGATGGCGACCAACATCCCGCCGCACAATTTGGGCGAGGTGATCGATGCAGCGGTGACTCTGATCGATGCTCCAGAGACTGATGATGCCCGGCTTCTTGAGATTGTGCCGGGTCCAGACTTCCCAACGGGCGGCCAGATCCTTGGGCAGTCGGGGGCCCGCTCGGGTCTTTTGACGGGCCGCGGTTCGGTCATCATGCGTGGGCGGACGTCGATCGAAGAGATCCGCAAAGACCGCTACGCCATCATCATCACCGAGGTGCCCTACCAGGTGAACAAAGCGGCGATGGTCGAGAAAATCGCCTTGCTCGTCCGTGAAAAGAAGATCGAAGGCATCGCCGATTTGCGCGACGAGAGTGATCGTCAGGGCATCCGCGTCGTTGTCGAGCTCAAGCGCGACGCGGTGGCCGATGTGGTGCTCAACAACCTTTATAAGCAGAGCCCGCTGCAGACCTCGTTCGGTGTGAATATGCTCGCGCTCAATGGCGGCCGCCCTGAGCAGATGACGCTCCGCTCGATCCTGATGAGCTTCATCCAGTTCCGTGAGGAGGTCGTTACCCGACGGACAAAATTTGATCTCGCCAAGGCCCGCGACCGCGCCCACGTCTTGTGCGGCATGGCGATCGCCGTCGCCAATATAGACGAGGTCGTTAAACTCATCCGCAATGCCCCGAACCCAGCTGTCGCTCGCGAAGAGCTGATGGCGCGCGACTGGCCAGCGAAGGATCTTGCGCCGCTGGTGCGCCTTGTTGCCGACCCTAGGCACAAGCTCTCGGAGGATGGGATGCTCCGTCTTTCCGAGGTCCAGGCCAAGGCGATCCTCGATCTCCGCTTGCAGCGCCTGACGGCGCTTGGCCGGGATGAGATCGGTGATGAGCTGCAAAAGCTTGCCGCCCAGATTGAAGATTTCCTCGACATCCTCTCCAATCGTTCACGTGTGCAGACGATTGTCAAAGACGAGATGATGGCGGTGCGCGAAGAGTTTGCGACCCCGCGGCGCTCCGAATTCATCGACGCGATTGAGATGGAGGACGAAGACCTTATCAGCCGCGAAGATATGGTCGTCACCGTCAGCCATTCTGGCTACGTCAAACGGACGCCGCTCTCAACCTACCGTGCCCAGCGCCGCGGCGGCAAGGGCCGCTCCGGCATGGCGATGAAGGACGAGGATTTCGTCAGCCAGCTGTTTGTCGGCAACACGCACACACCGCTCTTGTTCTTCACCGACAGGGGTATGGTCTATCAGCTCAAGCTCTGGCGTTTGCCCGAAGGTGGCCCGACCTCCCGCGGCAAAGCCTTCGTCAATCTCCTGCCGCTTGAGCAAGGCGAGCGGGTCACCGTCATTCTTCCGCTTCCCGATGATCAAGAAGCGCAGGACATCGTCTTTGCGACCCGCTCGGGCAATGTGCGGCGGAACAAGCTCTCGGATTTCGCGAACATCAACCGTGCCGGCAAGATTGCCATGAAGCTCGACGAGGGCGATGTCCTGGTTGGCGTCAAGCTCGCGCGGCGTGACGAAGATGTCCTTTTCACCACCGCCGAAGGCATGGCGATCCGCTTCCCGCTGGAAACGGTGCGGGTCTTCAGTGGCCGGACGTCGACGGGCGTACGCGGGATCAGGCTCGGCGACGACGATCACGTCATCGGCATGAGCATCCTGCGCCATATTGATGCGACGCCGGAGGAGGCACGCGCTTACCTCAAACACGCGGCCGCCATGCGCCGTGCGGCGGGTGATGGCGAGACCGAAGGCACCGACGAGGGCGGCGTGGAAGCCGCACTCAGCTCTCAGCGTATTGCTGAGATGTCGGCGGCAGAAGAATTCATCCTGACCGTGACGGAAAATGGCTACGGCAAACGAACGTCTTCTTTTGAGTACCGGACGTCCGGACGCGGCGGCAAAGGCATCATTGCGATCGTGACGGGCAAGCGGAACGGCCGCGTCGTCGCGAGCTTCCCCGCTGATGATGGCGACGAGGTGATGCTTGTCACCGACGGCGGTCAGCTGATCCGAACACCGATCAATGATATCCGCGTGGCCGGCCGCAACACGCAAGGCGTGACGATCATTTCCACAAAGAAGGACGAACGTGTTGTCTCGGTGGAAGGTGTGGATGAGACGGATGCTGACGGAGATCCCGCTGCATGACGTCGAGTGTTGTGGTGAGCACGTTTTTCGATGCGAGGCCGGATGATATCTGGCTTGCAGCAACCAGCACGAGCACGCTGCACTTTGTCGCTTCACCACTGGTGTATTTCACCCCCATTGAGCCCGCTGAGCTGCCGGAGCGTTGGGAGGATGGGGACTTTCTCTGCGCGCTGCGTCTCTTCGGTGTTATTCCGATTGGCAATCAGGTGATCGGGATTTCCTATCCTGAGCCTGAAGGAGAGACCCGCTTCCTCCGAGACAACGGCCATTCTTCCTCGATCAAGCGCTGGGATCATTGGGTGTCGGTCACCCCCGAGGGCGAAGGCACGCGATACCAAGACCGCCTCGAGCTTGACGCAGGCTGGCGCACACCGATCGTTGCAGCCTTCGCCAAGGTCTTTTACGCGCATCGTCAGTCGCGTCTGCGCAAGCTGGCCGCCCATCATTTCCGCTATGAGGAGGCGGCATGACCAAACCGCTTGTTGGCCTTTATCCCGGCACGTTTGACCCGATCACTGTTGGGCATCTCGATATCATCAAGCGCGCAGTGAAGCTCGTCGATGAACTCGTGATCGGTGTTGCCGTCCATTCAGGCAAGAACCCGCTGTTTGACCTTCAAGAACGCCAGGAGCTCGTGCGCGCGTCGCTCGAAGGCATTGAAGAGCAGGCGCGGGCGACCATTCGTGTCGAGCCTTTCGAAGGCCTCCTCATGACCTATGCCGAGCGGGTCAAAGCCAATGTGATCTTCCGTGGCCTGAGAGCCGTTTCCGACTTTGAGTACGAGTTTCAAATGGTCGGGATGAACGCAGTGCTCAATGCGGAGATTGAGACGGTCTTTTTGATGGCCGACGTGAAGTACCAGGCCGTTGCGAGCCGCTGGGTGAAAGAGATTGCCCAGCTCGGCGGCAAGTATGAGCCGTTTGTCCCGGCGGCCGTTGTCGCGCCGCTTGCGGCCAAGGTGAGACCCTGACACGCGTTTAAGCCTTGCCTCACTTTCTGAAGCTCCTGCGATCCGCTAGCCACGCCCCATGAAACAGATTCTCACGATCCTCGCCTGCATCACCCTTGGCCTGGTCCAAGGCGCGATGGCTCAGCAAGTGAACCGCGCCGGCGTGGCCGATCAGCTTCTGAGCGACGCCTCGGACAATGATTGGCGCACAGTCGCGCGCGAAAACGTGCTGGTTCTGGACCTTCCGTCCGGCGAACTGCTCATTGAGATGCGGCCCGATATCGCGCCCCGCCACATCGAGCGGATCCAGACCTTGGTGCGCGATGGCTTCTACGATGGCCTGCTGTTCCACCGGGTGATTGATGGTTTCATGGCGCAGGGCGGAGACCCGTTGGGCGACGGCACCGGCGGTTCGGACCTTCCTGACCTGCCTGCGGAGTTTGTGCATTTCGCCAAGGACTACAGCAGCATCTCTTATCTGGGCCGGGGGCCTCGTTCACCGCGTATTGGGTTTCTCGGTAGCGTCCCGGTGGCGAGCCAAACGCCGAGCCTCACGTCCTTCATGAACGCAGATGATGTGGTGATGTGGCCGATGCATTGCCCAGGCGTCATGTCGATGGCGCGGAGCGGTGATCCGAACTCCGCCAACAGCCAGTACTTCATCATGATTGGTGACAGCCGTGACGCGCTCGACAAGCGCTACACCGCCTGGGGCAAAGTGCTAACGGGCGAGCGCAACGTTCGGCGGATCAACCGGGGCGAGCCGCCTGATCGTCCGACCCCGATGCTAAGGCTGCGCCTCATGCCTGATCTTCCCATCGACGAGCAAAGGCAGGTTGAAGTGTTGAAGACCGACAGCGAAACCTTCAAGGCATGGCTTCGCGCAACAGGCGGGATCACCGCAGACGGTTTCTTCCCCGATGTCTGTTCCATCAACGTACCGGTCCGCATTGGAGGCGAGATCATTTCATGAGCACTCTCAAACTCACCCTTGAAACCGGCGAAGTGACGATCGAGACCTTCGAAGACAAAGCGCCCAAGCATGTTGAGCAAATCACGCGCCTGGCCGAGGACGGCTTTTACGATGGTCTCATCTTCCACCGGGTGATCGACGGTTTCATGGCGCAAGGCGGCTGCCCCGACGGCACCGGTATGGGCGGTGCGGACGAGCATATCCCCGCTGAGTTCAACGACACGCCGCATGTCGAGGGCATTGTCTCAATGGCGCGGGCGCAGGATCCAAACTCCGCATCAAGCCAATTCTTCATCTGTCTTGATGATGCGACGTTCCTTGATGGTCAGTACACCGCTTGGGGTAAGGTCACGAGCGGCATGGAGCACGTCCACGCGATTGAGAAAGGCGAGCCACCAGCTGAGCCTACCAAGATCATCAAATTTGCGAAGGCCTAGGCCTTCGCTGACGCTTCTGCCCGACGGCGTGCTTCGGCGCTGTCGGTGTCTTCGAGATAAATGAGGCCGATCAGTCGGCGGATGATCATCTCTTCGTGCGGGTCCCGCGTATCATCGCTTAAAACGATCCGCCACATGTCTTCGATCAGGGACATCTTTCCCTCGCGGTCCAGCCCCGTTTTGACCACACGGCTGAAGCCGTAGACATCGTTGGCTGCCGCTTGTGCCGCTTCGGCCTCGGTCCTAAGCGCGAGAGCCTCGTCGCCTGAAAGCGCGAACCTCTTGGCGATCATCTGGGTAATGAGCGCGCGTTCTTCATCGGTGTAGACATCATCGGCACGGGCCGCCTCGACGAGCAGGGCCGCGACGGCTTTGTGCAACTCCGCGCCGTTATCGCCGGGTTCGTCGGGCTGGCCACGGAACGATTTGAAGAGCTTATCGAGCATGGCTTGGGTCCTCTGTCTCACCTGGCGGCGGCGCCGCGTGGTCTTTGTAGCAAAGCGCTGCCTCAGGGGCTGCGACCCGCCGTTCGGGCAAACGCAGCACATCGAGGACGAAGAGCCGGGGGCCGCGCATCACGGTCACGGTGTCGCCAATCCGCAGCTTGAAACCCGGCTTGTCCGTACGCAGCGTCTGACCGTCACGGGTGACGCGGACGCTTTTGCCGCTGATCACCTTAGCCGACAAAGCGCGGGTTTTGAAAATCCGCACCGACCATAGCCATTTGTCGAGCCTTTGCGCGTCGTCCGTCAAACCGCCTCCCAGGTATAAGCGCGCAAAGAAGGCGATGACGGCCGTTTTGGCAAGCCTAGCCCCGCGCGAGGATCCGGCGGGATGCCCAGTAAAGCGACACGCAAGCAACCAAGCAGTAAAGTGTCATCCAGCCGAACTGGGTCGGCAGCGGCACGCCGCGATCAATCAGCAGTCCCGTAATCCACGGGCCGAGTGCTGTTGAGAACACCATCGCCGACTGGATCACCGACCGGATCGAGCCGAGATGTTTTGTTCCGTAGGCCTCTGGCCAGAACGACCCGAACAGCGTGTTGGCAAACCCGTAGCTCACCCCGAAGAAGCCGAAAAAGACGATTACACCGCTCGGTCCGCTGAGGCCCGCAACCGCCGCACATCCAAGCGCGAGGGGGATGAGAAAGATCGGCAGAAGCTGGGTCGCACTGAACCTGTCGACCAGTCGGCCGGTCAGGAGCGCAAAGCTCAACGTCAAAACGGCCATCACCGGGATACCTGCTGCCATCGTCCCATCAGCCAAGCCTCGGATCTCCGCCAGGTAGTCCCGATGGAAAAACAGCGTTGTACCAATGAAAGCCGGCGCCAGCACCGCGGTCAGGACAAGATAGAAGAGGGGATCGCGGAGGACCTCACCCCGGGTCCAATCGCGCACCGGGTGAACAACATCTTCCTCCGCACCCTGCGGAACGCGCTCCTTGCGCAGGAGAAAAACGATCACCGGCAAAGCAAGGAGAAGCAGTGCAGCGGCGCCCGTCAGCCAGCCTGCCTGATACCCGAACGCGGCGACAATCAATGTGAACGTCAGGGGAAAAAGCGCTTCTTGACCCTGAAAACCGATCACGACGATCGACACCGCCTTGCCGCGGGACGCTTTGAACCAGCGTGCGGTCTCCGTGAGCGCGATATGGCTCATCATCCCCTGGCCGAGGAGGCGCAAGAGAAAGAGGCTGATCCCCAGCATCAGGATGGAGCTGGCAAAGGCCATCATGACGCAAGCGAGCGCGAGGCATGGGATCACAACGGCAGCGACCTGCCATCCGGGGCGATAGTCCATCACCCGGCCGATAAAGGGAAGGGTGGCTGCACTGCCCAGTGTCGCTAGCCCATAGAGGTTGCCCCACTGACCATTGGACATACCAAAGGCTTCGCGCAGCTCGCCACCGCTCGCGCCGATAAAGATCGTCTGTCCGAAGCCGGAGAACAGCGTCAGAAGAAAACCGCCGAGCAGCCAGCGGGCGTTGTTGCGATAAAAAGTCGGCATAGCCCGCGGAGTGACCATGTCTCGCCGCTCGCCGCAAGCCCATTTGGATATTGCCCTGTTCTCGCTTAGCGTTCCGCTGAAGCGAGATGTGGGTGACTATGCGTTTGGGTGTTTGGGCCGTGTTGGCGGCATGCGGGAGCTTGGCTGGGGGATGGGCGCAAGGAGAGCCGCTGACGGATGCGGACTATGATCCCGCTATTCCGACTTTGCAGGAGGTCGTTGGCCACGCGTTCGGCGACGAGCTGACGACGCCCCGGGAAGCGGTTGAGTACCTTAAAGCGCTCGAAGCGGCTGCCCCCGACCGGGTGAAGGTCGTCCCCTACGCCGAAAGCCTTGAAGGCCGAGCCTTGGTCTACGCCGTGATTGCTGAGCCCGAGGTCATGGAGCGGATCGATGAGATCAAAGCGGACACGGCAGCGCTTGCGTCCGGAGAGCTTGTCGAGACCGAGCGCGAGCAGATCATCAGCGAAACGCCAGCCGTCACGTGGCTAGCCTATAGCGTCCACGGCGACGAGATCTCGACGACCGATGCAGCCCTGGGCGTGGCCTACCATCTTGTGGCCGCAACCGACGATCCGCGCGTTGACTCGATCCGTGATAAGACGATCGTGGTGATTGATCCCAATCAGAACCCGGATGGGCGCGCGCGCTTCATCCATTCGTTCGAAGCGGCCCGCGGGATCGAACCGCAAGGCGATTTTGCTGCAGCCGAGCGGGACCAGCCTTGGCCTCGCGGGCGCTACAATGGCGCTCTTTTTGACCTCAACCGCGACTGGTTCACGCTGTCACAGCCCGAAACCCGCGGGAAGGTCGCGAGCCTTCTGGAGTGGAACCCGGTGGTGTTCGGCGACGTCCACGAAATGGGCACAGACGCGACCTATTATTTCCCGCCCGCCGCGCGCCCGTTCAACCCGCATCTGGGTCAGGGCATCCGAAATGGCCAAGACATCATTGGACGGATGATCGCCGCCGCCTTCGATGACGCCGGTGAACCTTACTTCATCCGGGAAGTCTTTGACCAGCTCTACCCAGGATATGGTGACACGTGGCCAGCCTTTGGTGGCGCCACCGCGCTCACCTATGAGCAGGGGTCTGCCCGCGGGCTTGTGGCGGATCGCTCGGATGGCACGCGGCTGACCTACCGCGATACGGTCGATAACCAATTCCTCGCAACACTGACGACAGCCTATGCCGTTGCCGAGAACAAGGACCGTTTCTTGACGGCCTTTGCTGATGCCAGGGCGTCCGCGATCGCGCGCGGGCGGTCGAGTTCCCGCCGGTTCACCGTCATCGACCTCTCCGAACGCCGGGGGCAGGCCGAGGCGCTCGGTCGTCGCCTTGCCTCCCAGGGCATCAAGGTTCTTTATCGGGAAGACGAAGGCGTCTTCTGCCGGAAAAGCCATCCCGATGGCGCGTTGATCGTTGATCGGGCCCAGCCGCTGGGTGATCTCATCGCAACCCTCCTCGATCCCGATTCACCGATGGCGGACGATTTTATTGAGGAGCAAGAGCGCCGCCGTGAGCGGGGTCTTGAGGTCGAGCTTTATGACATCACGGCGTGGTCCGTGCCTTTGATGGATGGCCTATCGCCGGTGGCCTGCAGCCGTATCAGTCTCGAAGGCACGGTGCCGTTTGACCCCGACGCGCCGCCGATGGCGATCCTCGCTGACGACGCTGACTTTGGCTATGCCATCCCCTGGGACGACAAGGTGCAGGCTGAGTTGGTCGTCGCCGCGTTGAAAGCGGGCCTGGTTGGCAAGACGACGAGCGAGCCGTTCACCCAAGGTGGGCGGATCTTCCCTCGCGGCACGGTTGTCTTCACCAATGCTCTCAACACAGAGGAGCTGGGCGATGAGCTGAACGCCTTGGCAGCGGACATCGGCGCTGAAGTTGTGGGGATGCCCGAAAGCTGGACCGATGATGGCCCGACCTTCGGCTCGAACAGCTACACCCGCCTCGTCATGCCGAAGGTCGCCATGGCGTGGGGTGCGGGCACATCGCCGCTGTCCGCGGGCGCTTTCCGGCATGCGGCGGAACGCGAGCTCGGTATCCCCGTGACGCCGATCCGTGTTCTGAGCATGGAACGTGCAGATCTCGAAAAATACGACGTTCTCGTCATTCCTCAGACATGGGGCCGCTTTGGCGATGCTCTCGGCGCAAGGGGCTTGGCGAACGTCAAAGCCTTTGCTGAGGACGGGGGCGTTATCCTGGCGCTCGGCAACGCCGTATCCGTTCTGTCATCGGAGGATGTTGGTCTCTTGCCGTTGACCCGGGAGAATGCTGTCGGGGATGGCGAGGGCGGCAGCGACGCTGATGGGCCGATCCCAGGGACGGAGCTTGAGTCGCGCGAGGATTACGCGGCCGCTGTTTCGGACCCCGAGCGGCGTCCGGATTTTGTCCCTGGCGTGCTCCTCCGGGCCAACGCGAACGAAGACCACTTTATGAGCTCCGGTTACACCGAAGCGATCACGCCTTTTGCCGGCGATACGATCTACACGCCCTTACGCGCGGACCAGGGCGTCAATGTCTTCACCTATCAGGAGGCCGATGACCTCCTCGCGTCGGGCTACCTTTGGGACAACGTTCGTACACAACTGGCCTATAAGCCAATGGTGGTCGCCGCTGGTTCAGGCGACGGTATGGTTGTCGGGTTCACCCAAGACCCCACCACAAGAGCCTATCTGCACGGGCTGACGCTGATGATCGCCAACGGCTTGGTCTTGGCGCCAGCCTACACGGACTGACCTCAGCCGTCCGTCTCCGAAGCCGTCGCCTTTTTGGCGGCGGCTTTTTTTGTCGTCTTTTTCGTGGCCTTTTTGACAGTTTTCTTGGTGGATTTCTTCTTCGCCGCTTTTTTCTTCTTCGCGGCCTTCTTCTTGGTCGGCTTTTTCGCTTCTTTCGCGGCGATCAGCTCCAGCGCTTGCTCGAGCGTGATCTCTTCGGGCTTGATACCGTCCGGAATCGTTGCATTGGTTTTTTGGTGTTTGACGTAAGGGCCGTAGCGACCGTCATAGACGCCGATCATCTCCTCGGTGTCAGGATGGTTACCCAGCTCGCGGGTTGGTTTCGCAGCGGCCCGTCCGCGGCCGCGCGGGTTGGCAAGCTTGTCGGCGATCAGCGTCACCGCCCGGTTGATCCCGACCTCCCAAACCTCATCGACATTCTCAAGGCTTGCATAGGTCTTGCCGTGCTTCACGTAGGGGCCGAAGCGACCGATGGCGGCTTCGATCATCGCACCGTCCTCTGGGTGCGGACCGACATCGCGTGGCAACGATAGGAGCATCATCGCTTTGTCAAAATCGATATCGGCGACGTCCCAGCCCTTTGGAATGGAGCCGCGCTTTGGCTTTTCGCCTTCCTCCACGGCCGCGCGCTCAACATAGGGGCCGAACCGGCCGGATTTGAGGGAGACCTCTGTCGACGTGTCCGGATCAATACCGAGCACTTTGTCTTCCACCTGCTGGCCTTCGGATTTGCCGAGCTGCCGCGTGTGCTTGCAATCGGGATAGCGCGAGCAGCCGATAAAGGCGCCGTAGCGCCCGACCTTTAGGGACAGTGTGCCGATCCCGCAGGTGGGACACTGGCGCGGATCGCTTCCGTCTTCTTTCGCTGGGAAGATATGGGGCCCCAAGGCCTCATTGAGGGCATCCAGCACCTCGGTGATCCGAAGGCCCGTCATCCCGTCGATCTTGGCGTGGAACTCGTCCCAGAAGCGGGTCAAGAATGCGCGCCAGTTCTCGCGCCCACCGGAGATGTCATCGAGCGTGGTCTCCATCTGCGCGGTGAAGTCGTACTCGACATATTTGCCGAAGAAGTTCTCGAGAAACGCTGTGACAATCCGGCCGCGGTCTTCTGGAATGAAGCGGTTCTTGTCCATGCGGACATAGGAGCGGTCCTGCAGGGTCGAGATGATCGACGCATAGGTCGAGGGCCGACCGATGCCGTTCTCTTCCAGTGCTTTGACAAGGCTCGCCTCGGTGAAGCGTGGCGGCGGCTGGGTGAAGTGCTGCTCCGGCGTGACCTTCGCGACGTCAGCTGTTGCGCCTTGCGTCACTTTCGGCAGGCGACCTTCCTTTTCGTCATCCTCCTCGTCGTCCTTGCCTTCGGTGTAGACGGCGATGAAGCCTTCAAAGGTGATCACGGAGCCGGTGGCGCGGAACCCGATCTTCTCGTCTGACGAGCGGATATCGATGGTGGTCTGCTCGAGCTGGGCGCTTGCCATCTGGCAGGCCACAGCCCGGCGCCAGATGAGGCGATAGAGTTTGGCTTCATCTTCGGCCGCTTTGACATCATCGGGATGCTTCGAAAAATCCGTAGGCCGAATACACTCATGCGCTTCCTGCGCATTTTTTTGCTTCGACTTGTACATCCGCGGGCTGTCGGGAACGAATCGGTCGCCGTAGCGCGACTTGATTTCATCGCGGCAGGCCATCACCGCCTCGGGCGCCATGTCGATGCCGTCGGTCCGCATGTAAGTGATCAGGCCGGCCTCATAGAGTCGCTGGGCCGCTTGCATGGTGCGCTTGGCTGAGAAGCCGATTTTGCGCGACGCCTCTTGCTGCATTGTCGACGTGGTGAAGGGTGCTGCCGGGTTCCGTTTGGTCGGTTTGGCTTCGACTGACGCAATTGTGAAGTCGGCATCTTCGATTAACTTTTTTGCCCGTTCGCCGTCCGCTTCGGTGGTGAGGGAGAACTTGCCGAGCTTCTCACCGTCAAGATAAGTGAGACGCGCCGTAAACGGATCACTGTTTGCGGCGACCTGCGCTTCCACCGTCCAGAACTCTTCGGCGACGAATTTCTCGATATCGAGCTCGCGTTCGCAGATGAGCCGCAGGGCGACCGATTGGACCCGTCCAGCTGAACGCGAACCGGGCAGCTTGCGCCACAGAACAGGTGAGAGAGAGAAGCCAACAAGGTAGTCGAGCGCCCGCCGCGCCAGATAGGCATCGACAAGGTCCTGATCGATCATCCGTGGATTGCTGATTGCTTCCTGTACGGCCTTCTTGGTGACGGCATTGAATGCAACCCGCTGAACAGGCTTGTCCTTCAGGACCTTTTTTTGTTCGAGAACGTCGTAGAGGTGCCACGAGATCGCTTCACCTTCACGATCGGGGTCGGTCGCCAGGATCACGCCGTCGGCGTTCTTCACAGCGTCGGTGATCTCTTTGATCCGCGCTTTGGATTTTGTGTCCATGTCCCAGATCATGGCGAAGTCGTTTTCGGGATCGACTGATCCATCTTTGGACGGAAGATCGCGAATATGACCATACGAGGCTAAGACTTCATAGTCCGTGCCGAGATATTTGCCGATGGTTTTCGCCTTGGATGGGGACTCAACAATGACGACCTGCATAGAAGAAGAGGGCCTTTCGGGATCGGCAGAATGCGCGGGAAAGTGGTGGCGCGGGATCAGCGTGTCAACGCGTAGAGGTTATTTCTTCGTTTTTTCCTGCGCACTAAAAGTTGCTGAAATTAAATAAACAACCTATACGAGCAGAGTGGCGTTTCCCAAAGGGGTGGCAATGTCGAGTGAAGTCAGTGAGTGTGATAGAGTTCGCGCAGTGATAGGGCCTGCGCTGCATCATTTGATCAGGCTGGAGTCTTACTTCAGACTGCATGAGTTCGAGACGGTGAGTTTGCACCTTGATGCAGCTCTCAACGAGGTCGAGCGACTTATGACGCGCGACGACGCGCCCGTGGGTGACAGCGATGATGCTCTCGTTGAAGCCGATCAGGGTCGACGGCGGTATAACGCTGGGTAGACGCCAGCGAGGCGTGCCCGAGCAGCTCTTGGATCACCCGAAGGTCGGCACCAGAGGCGAGAAGCTCTGTGGCAAAGGCATGGCGCAGCGCATGCGGTGTCGCTGAGTCGGGTAGACCCAAATGCTGGCGCAGCTTGCGCATGCGGGCTTGCGCCACCGTTGGTGACAGGCGCGCGCCGCGTACACCGATGAAAAGCGGTGGTTTCTCATCGCCTTCCGTCTTCACGGGTATATCCCGGATCGCGTCACGGTAGCGGCGCAGTGCCGACGCGACCTGCGGCAGGATGGGCACGTCGCGGGTTTTGCCACCCTTGCCGTCGATCCTCAGGACGTCCTCCGGCAAATCGGCGGGCAGGGCGATGGCTTCGCTGATCCGGAGGCCCGCGCCGTAGAGAAGTGTGAACAGCGCGGCATCGCGCGCCGCGACCCAGCCTGGCTCGTTGCCCTCGGCTGATGCAGCTTTAATCAGTGCGTCGGCATCCGGGGCGCTGATCGGTCTTGGAAGCACTTTGCGCCGCTTGGGGGATTTGAGCGCCGACAAGCTCGCCGAGGAGACGACGCCGCGGCGGTCCCAATAGCGGTAGAAGCTCCGCAGGGCCGACAGATCGAGCCGCAGGGTAGCCGGATCGACGTCGTCCCGGTGGCGCCATGCGAGGAACGCGCGGAAATCGCGGGTCTTGAGCGCGCAAAGCGCCGTCGCACACAGAGGACCGTCAACATGGCTTTGAAGAAAAAGGTGAAAGCGCCCGAGCGCTGCTTCGTAATTGCGCACTGTATAAGGGCTGGCGCGGCGCTCCACCCGGAGCGCATCGAGAAAGCCTTGTGTGAGATTGTTGAAACTCAGCGAGGAGGTCACTGGGCCGAGATGGGGCCCTCATCGTTAACCATCGATGAATCGGCGGTGTCCATATCGCCCTGCCAGACCCACTCTTCCGACCAGTGAGCACCACTTTCGGTTGTAACGATCTCCGGACCCTCGCCCGGGATCGATCGACCTGTCGCGCGCAGGGCTGCGTTGCTGATGCCGCTCATCGACGTCCCGGCAGCGCGGTTGATCGCGTCTCCCGTCGCGGCGCAAGCGCATAACGAAAGTGCTGCAACGCACAAAAGAAAGGCCGTTTTCACGAAGACCAACCCCTGCAAACTTCGTGTCTTTAACTTGCCTCAAAATGAAGTGGATGTCACGTACCCGTCATCGCTTTGCCTAACCCAAAGTGTACGTCGCGACGGCTCCGCACCACCCGCTTTAACCATGTAGGCGTTGGCAGGCGCCCGCTTTCAACCAACCAGGCCAGCATCAAGAGACCGCCTGCAAGCAGTGCATAAAGCCAGCGTGGTGCCAGCGCGCTCGCGCTTTCCGAGAGGATGGTGCGCGCCTGCCGCGGCACGAACCCCAACCAGTCGCGCCCATGCTTGGTCTCCCGACCAGCCCGCACACGCCTTAGCGCCGGGCCGCCAAAGTCCGCCGAGGTCCAGGCGATGGTACCGCCCGCTGTGGCAGCGGAGGCGGGACCGAGATAATCGCCGGTGAGGCTAACCTGCGCGAGCTCTTGGGAGGGGTTTTGGGAGCGCAGTGCCGCAGCACGGAATATCTCGCCATCCTCCGTCGTGGTTTCGAGCGTGACGCGGTTTGCCTCGACGCCTTCGATCGAAAGAGAGAACACGCCCTCCGCTTGTTGCTCAAGACCAACGGTTTCCGGCGTCTCGTCGTCCAGCGTGATGCGGACGGTTCCGACCTCTTCTGCAAGTGTCCGTCGCCTGATTTCCAGCCGTCCGCTCTCGGATAATGTGGCAGCTAAGGCCTCTTCCTCGAGCTCAGGCTCCGCCATCAGCCAGTGCACCAAACGGCGTAGAAACTCCCGGTGCGGACCACCGCCGTCGAAACCCCGCGACCATAGCCAAAGATGATCAGACAGCAGCATCGCGATCCGGCCATCGCCGACGCGGTCTGTGATCAACAGCGGTGCCACATCGCCCGCGGTCATCAGCACATCGCCGCTACGGACATCTGCTGGGATATGCCGGAGCCACCGACCCCAATCACCCCGTCCTTCAAGCGTTCCGGTGATTGGGTGGCGTTCACCGAGTGCGGAGACTTGCGGAACGAAAGCACGTTCAGCAGCGCGGCCCATTTCGCCAATTGGCAGCACGCGCGATAGGGTGGCTTGCGCCACGAGACTGCCGTCACCGGAGAGTTCCGGCCCGGCCGCGATCAACAGTGCGCCGCCCCGTTCGACATATCGAGTGACCGATGCGAGCTCCGAGGCGGAGATCACGTTGCGATAGGTGTACCGATCAAAAACCACGACGTTGAAGTGTTCAAGCTTGTCGCGGAACAGCTCGCGGCTTGGAAACTCAATTAGGTTAAGCTCGGCGCGCGAGGCCGTGACCTCCTTGTTGCCGGGCTTCAAGATCGTGAAATGCACGAGGTCGACAGCGGGATCGGACTTCAGAACGTTCCGCCAGACACGCTCTCCCGCATGCGGTTCACCCGAGATCAACAGCACGCGCAGGCGATCGCGGATGACGTTCACGCCAGCGGAGACCGAGTTGTTCCTGAGCGTGAGCTCGCCTTGCGTCCGCGGCACCTCGATTTCGACCACGCGCGCGCCTGGCCGCTCCATCGGCAGGGAGAACTGGCTCGCTTCACCTGGACGCACCATGCGGTTGGCAATCCGCTCACCGTCAACGGACAAAAATGCAGGGATCGCATCTGTCGACTGGTGATCCTCAACAATGAACTCAAAGGTAAGCTGATCGCCGACGATACCGAACCGCGGCGCAGACAGGAAGCGCACGGAGCGATCGCGTTCACGCGCGGGATCGCCGACCAAGACGGAGTGAAGAGGAACCGGCAGCTCCCGTGCAATGGCATTGTCGCCGCCACTGACCTGTCCATCACTCAGCACAAAGATGGCGGCCAGTTGATCGCGATCGGCTGCGCCAAGGCCACTGGTGAGGCCTTCAGCAAGGTCTGATGTCTCGCCATCGCCAAAGCTCGCTTCGATCACATCAACACCTTCGGCCTCAAGCTTCGTACGTAGTGTCGAACGCGCCGCGTCGGTGATGGCAGGCCTCTCACCGAGCTGGGTGCTGCTGCTTTGATCGATCAGGATCAATGCCTGATCGGGCAGCGGCTCGAAGATTTGCTCCGTGGTCGTTGGGCCAAGGAGAAACAGGCAGATGGCGGCTGCGGAGAGCAACCTGAGAGCCGCGCCTGTGCGAGAGCCGACAAACCGGACGCCTGCCGCGATCACAACAATCACGCCGATCAGGGCGATGAGCGGCAAGGGCAGAAGGGGGCTCCACTCAAGGGCCATCGCGGAACCTCTCCATCGGATCATCTGGATCGCCGAGCCGATCGAGCATCGACTGCACCTCCGCCTGATCAGCTTTGTAGTTTCCCGTGACCGCCACCATGGCCATGTTGATCCCGGCACGGAAAGCAAGCTCTCGTCGCCGCTCGCCGCCGGGGCCTGCTGGCCGCAACGGATAGCCGCGGTCGTCAAGTGCCCAGGCCGCAGCCCAGTCCCGGCTGCCGATGATGAGGGAGGGCACACCGTCACGGCGCTGATCAAGCGCGCCTCTGGTCTCGACCCAGACTTGCCCACTCGTCGAACGCCCCTCGAGATCAGCCAGCCGGTAGAAAGAGAAGAGCAAGACGCTGTTGGCGCCTAAAGGTTCAAGCGGCGGGGCGTCGAAACGGGACAGGATGTCGTCGAGACCGCCCTGGCCAAGCCCTGGTCTTGCGATGTTCGGTGTATCGATCACCAAGAGACCGCCGCCTTCCATGAACTCTTCGAGGCGCTGGAGTGCGCTGTCTGAGGGAGGCTCTTGGCCAGCATGGATCGGCCAATAAAGAAGGGGGTAGACGGAAAGCTCGTCGCGATCAGGATCGACGCCCTGCGGCGGTGCAGGTTCCAGCGCGGTGCGCAGGGTCGCTTGCACCGACAGGCCGCGGAGCCCCGCCTCGCTAAGGGCGTCCACCTCGCGGTCGCCCGTTTTGATATAGCCAAAGCGGATATCAAGCGCAGCTTCCGTTGCCAGCGAGGGCAAGGGCGGCCTTAGCTGCGCCTCAGCCCGCGGTGCGATCAGTGGGCTGAAGGTGACCACGGCCAGGGCCGCGGCAGCGGGCAAGAGACGCCCGCCCGTCATCGTCAGAAAGGCGTCGGCCGAAAGAAGGATCACAGCGAGGATCAGGAGAAGGGGGCCAAGATCTGTCTGCGTCGCTTCTGCTGCGCCGATGAGCCGCGCCCCGCGGGGCAGTCTCTCGGGTGTCAGGCCTCGCAGCGGCGGCACACCAGCATACGCATTGACGGCAAGCTCCTTGGTGGTGGAACCATAGAGCCCTGGCGCAACCTCGACCCCTGTGCGCCACAGATCGCTGCCAAGGGGCGCGTCGCTCAGGGCGCCGAAGCCATTGAGCAGCTTGGTCGCTGGAAGCGCGTCATCGGGGCCAGGGACCGGCTGATCGAGCGACGTTTCAGCCAGGGCAGCCAGCCGCTGCAGGAACTGAGCAAAAAGCCCTGATATCGGAAAATCAGACCACGTTGGAACAGCGCTGACATGGACCAGGACCACAAGCCCACTGCCTTGGCGACGCGCGGTCACGAGCGGTGTTCCATCGGCGAGAGCGACCCAGACATCAGGGTTCGATCCCGGTGTGGTGAGCACCTGACGCCGCACCGCGATCTCTTCTTCGAGGACGAAGTCACCGATCGGGCTGCGCGCATCAATCTGATCGACGCGCTGCGGTTCGTCCCAGGTGAGCGCGCCGCCGAGCGCCCGCTCTCCGCCCAGCACCGGCGCGGGGAGGAGCGGGTCGCCATTGATTGCTTCACCGGCGAGCAGGCGCGGGCCGGCAAACCGCAGAAGAACGCCGCCATTGTTCACGAACGCCTCAAGACCGTCCCTGTCCCGTGCCCTGAACGTGCCGACATCATCAAGGATGATCATACCGGGCTCTTCGATCAAAAGATCAGCAATCGGCCCTTCAATCAGCTCCGCCTGGGGCGCCAATGCGCGGGTCAGGTAGAAGCCGCCCTCGCGCAAGCTGTCATTGCCGCGCGAAGCGATACCCACCAGCGTGCGCCGTGCGCTGGCACCGAGCAGCTCGACCGCACCGGCGCTACGAATGCCTTCAATCTCGAGACGGACGACCTGGTTACGGATCGCCAGCGGGAGCCGGAAGGTGACCTCGGCCATATCCTCGCCGGGTTCTAAGACAACAGTTTCGGTCGAGAGTGCGCGGCCGTCGGCGCCGATGGCGGAAACCTGCCATCGCCCGGTGCCCCGTGTGCTGCTTCGCATCAGTGGAATGGCAAGAGCATCAGCGGTCACGCTCACGCGGCCGAGGGCAAGTGTGGCCGACGGCGGCAAAGACACCTCAGCACCGCGAAGATAGCCAAGATCGTCGTCCGTCATCAGACCGCCGGCGATGTAGATCAGTCGCTCTGCATTCTGAAGAGCGGCTCGATCGAGATTGTCGTCGTTGGGGAGAGTGGGTTGCGGCTCCCATCGTTCAACGGCGCGCATGGCTTGGTCAGGCGTCAGATCGGGGCTTGCCGTGCCGTCTGAACGCCGGACAAGCGTGACAGGACCCGTGCTGGCCTCAAGCGCGGCGCGGGCTGCATTTTGTCGTTCGCTCCAATGTGCCGCTGCGTCCCAGCCATCGTCCATCAGCAAGGTCACCGGCCCATCGGACCGCTGCGGCTCATCGCCCACAAGCGGTCCAGCAAGGCCGAGGATGAGCGCGGTGAATGCGAGCATGCGGACGATCAAAATCAGCGGCGGCGTCCGAACGGGCTGGCTCTTCCGGGTCGAGAGCGTTTTAAGGAAGTACATGCCGCCAAAGACTTCACGCTTGGGCTGCGGCGGCACAGCCCGCAACAACCAGTAGAGAGCGGGGAGTGCGAGGAGGCCCGCGAGCACCAAGGGGCTGGTGAACGACATCGCCTATCCCTCCTCGCTCATGCGTTGAAGCAAGGAGAGGAGCAGTGGCGCGGGTGACTGATCGGTGCTGTGAAAGCGTACCAATTCATGGGGCAGGCGGACGGCATGCTTTAGCTTTTCGTGATGCTCCCGCCGCTGCTCCTGATAGGCCTCACGCACCGAGCCTGCGTCGCCAAAGCGGCGGCGGATTGCGCCGCCAGGCCCCTCAAATCGTGTTGCTCCTTGATAGGGAAAGACCTCCTCCAGCGGGTCCTCAACCACCACCGCCATCGGCCGACCACGCGCCTCTCGGATACGTGCGAAGACGTCATGAAGATCCTCAGGCGGACGATGAAAATCGCTGACCAGCAGCACATGGGCGCCGGGTGCTGGCGCCATCTCGGTCAAAGAGGCCTGGCGGTGGAGCAGCCGATGAGCGAGCGCGGGAATGCTCTGGGCACCGGTCAGGGGCGGCTCGGCCCCGCCCCAAAGACCCACCCGTTCACCGGACCGAAGAAGCACCATGGCCAAAGCCAGTGCGATGGTCTGCCCACGGAACCGTTTGCTTGGGCGGTCTTTCCCGGCAAAGTCGAAATCCTCGTCTCCATCGCACCAAAGAAGAAGCGTCTGCGGCTGTTCCCACTCGGTCTGCCGCACCAGGAGCCGCCGCTCGAGCCGGGCGGACTGGCGCCAATCGATCACTGAGGACGGATCGCCGGGCGCATAGTCCCTGAACTGCCAAAAGGTATCGCTGCGCCCGGGCCGCTGACGCGCGTGACGGCCCGCTGTTACTGCCGCCGCGGCATGCTCAGCCGCCGCGATCAGTTCAGGCAAGCCGAGCGCCGCGCGGGCGGCTTCCTGCTCAAGGGAGGCAGGCGTCGCGGTCACGAGACGGCGGTCTCCACCATGCCGGCGATCAGCGGTTCGATCGACTGACCCTCCGCGCGCGCGGTGAAGCTCAATGCCATCCGGTGACGGAGGATCGGTGCTGCGAGCGCGACCAGGTCTTCGGTTTCCGGCGACGGGGCGCCGCGGAGGAGGGCACGGGCACGGAGCGCGAGGCTAAAGGCCTGGCTGGCGCGGGGACCTGGTCCCCAGCGGAGATATTCAGCAAAACGGCCGCCGGGCCGGGCCGTTCGGACGAGCTCGAGCACTGTCTCAATCAACGTATCCGCGACTGGCATGCGCCGGACAAGATGCTGCGCCTCTTGTAGGAGCCCTGGGGTGAAGACCTGTTCGGGCTCCTCATTCTGGTCGAACGTCGTGGCACGGATCATTGCACGTTCCGCCTCGAGGCTCGGCTGGTCGACATTGATCTGCATAAGGAAACGGTCAAGCTGCGCTTCGGGCAGCGGGTAGGTTCCCTCCTGCTCAATCGGGTTCTGTGTCGCCAGCACGTGGAAAGGCGCGGGGAGTGGCCGCACCTCGCCGCTGATTGTGACCTGCTGCTCCTGCATGGCCTCAAGCAGGGCTGACTGCGTCCGCGGGCTGGCGCGGTTGATCTCGTCCGCCATCAACAGCTGGGAGAAAATCGGGCCTTCGATGAAGCGAAACTGCCGCTTGCCTTGCGCATCTTCGTCAAGAACCTCAGCCCCAAGAATATCAGAAGGCATCAAATCGGGCGTGAACTGCACGCGCTTGGAGGTCAGGCCGAGAACCACACCGGCCGACTTTACCAGCCTGGTTTTCGCAAGGCCTGGGGTGCCGACAAGAAGACCATGTCCGCCGCAAAGCAGCGTGATCAGCACCTCGTCGATCACCTGGTCTTGGCCAAAGACCATCGCAGCAAGCGCTTTGCGGGCCTTGTCCAAGCGAACGCTCAAGGCGTCGAAGGCCGCCAAAGCCGATAAATCATCATTCGCCACCGAGCTGTCCTCCCAAACCGCTATGTTCTTTGGCTAGGATGCGTTGAAAGCGTGGGCAAATGGCGAATTGGCAATCGAAAAAGCGCATTTTCCTCTCGTAGTGGGGTTTTGATTGATTATTTATCGATAAATTGGCTATCGTTCGCGCGTCGTGCGGACTTCACCGTTCCGTTTGGGAGGCACACTTGAGCAATCATGACAGCGCGGAAGGTTCGCGCATGACCGTTTGGTCTTTCTTCCGAGGCTTTGCCAAGGTCGTCATTGGCGGCGCCCTGTTTTTGCAAGCCTTTTTGTTTATCGTTCTGTTCGCTCTCGTGATTTCCCTGTTCGGCGGTATGTCCTCATCTGGCGATGGCGGGGGCCGGGAAGGTCCGACGGTGAAAATTCCTGATGGCTCCTCTTTGCTCTTCAACCCAGTGGGTCTTTTGGCGGAAACCGAGCCTTCGCCTGACCCCTTTGAGGAGGCCTTGGATGAGGTCTTTGGCGGCGGTAGCGCGGGACGCGTGAGTGTTCATAGTCTGATCGACGCGATCGAAGCGGCAGCCGAAGATGATCGCATCACATCGATGGTGCTCGATCTTGAAGGACTAATCATCCCGTCGAGCTATCTGTCGAAAGCTCATATTCTCGCCGATGCCGTCGAGACCTTCCGCAAGAGCGGCAAAGAGGTGGTCGCGATCGGCGATTTTTACGGCCAGGCACAGTATCTCGTGGCGTCGGAGGCCAACACGGTCCTGATGCATGACTACGGCGCAGTCATGTTCCCAGGATTTGGCCGGTACCGGACCTACTACGCCACGCTGCTCGATAATCTCGATGTGACCCGGAATGTCTTCCGGGCTGGCAGCTTCAAATCGGCGCTTGAGCCCTTCTTCCGCGATGACATGTCAGCGGAAGCTGAGGAGGCCAATCTCGCTTATCTGAGCGTGATGTGGGACTCGGTGGCCGCGCGCATTGATGAGAACCGAGGCCTCGGCGATGGCGCCACCAAGGGCTTCTCGGACCAGCTGCCCGAATTCGTCCGCGCCGCCCGCGGCGACCTCGCGCTCACGGCGCTGGAGAGCGGCTATGTCGATGAGATCGGCTCCCGGGTCGAGCGCAAGGCTTTCCTGACCGATATGGTCGGTGAGAACGAGGAGGGCGATCTGAACTTCGTCGATCTCGACACTTATCGGTCGAGCCTACCCGAGCCTGAGGATCGCGACGATGTTCCGAATGTGATGGTGATCCCTGTCGAAGGCGCGATCGTGATGGGTGACGATGACACCGGCAATGCGTCCGGTGAAGTCATTGCCAAGCGTCTCCGTGAAGCGCGCGAGGATGATGATGTTGCTGCTGTGGTTCTGCGCGTCGACTCCCCGGGCGGCGCCCTGTTTGCGGCGCAGCTGATGTATGAGGAGCTCACCGCGCTGAAAGAAGCGGGTAAGCCTGTTGTGGCGTCGATGAGCTCGTTTGCGGCGTCTGGCGGCTACTGGATCGCGGCACCCGCCGACAAGATCATCGCGTCGGAGACCACGATCACGGGTTCGATCGGTGTCTACGCGTTCCTCCCGACGTTTGAGAACCTGGCGGCTCGTTACGGGGTCAGCGTTGACGGGGTTGGGACCACGCCGCTTGCGTCGCTTGATGCGGTGCCTCTGGCGGCCTTGCCCGAGAGCGTTGCTGAGATCGCCCAATACAGCGTCAATGATGCCTATGGCGACTTCTTGCGGACGGTGTCCGAGGGCCGCGGCCTGACGCCGGAGGAGGTCGATGAGCGCGGCCAGGGCCGTGTCTGGATCGGCACGCAAGCCCTGGAGCTGGGCCTGGTCGACGAGCTCGGCGAGCTGGAAGACGCGCTTGATGCCGCAGCCGAGCTGGCGGGCCTTGAGGACTATGACGCGGTCGGCGCCTCGCGCGAGAAGACGCAGTTTGAGCTCTTCCTTGAGAGCTTTGGCGCAGAAGCCAGCGTCAGCGGCGCGCTGCCCCGCGATGTGCTGGGTCTTGGGCGCCTGGAGCGGACGTCTGTCGGCAAAGTGGCCAAGACCGTCCACGATGAGCTGATGATTGAAGCAGCCCATGACGACCCGAACGGCGTCTATGTCCGCTGTCTTGCGTGCGAAGACTTCTAAGCGGCTCTTCGTCTCACTTTTCCTGGTGCGCCCGGCTTTGCTTGACCGCAGGGCCGGGCGCTTCCATTTTTTAGGGGTGACCGACCTCAGCCGCCTTGCTGCTTCGTTGAGTGACGCCGGCGGCGACAAACCGCTTCCGGTGGATAGCTGGCACCCGACCCATTGCGGCGCCATGGACCTCGTCATCAAGGAAGACGGCACCTGGTGGCACGAGGGAACCCCGATGACCCGTCCGCAGCTGGTGCGGCTCTTCTCGCGGATCCTGCGCCGCGACGATGATGAGTTCGTTTTGGTGACCCCGGTTGAGCGGGTCACGATCACGGTCGAAGATGCGCCGTTCATCGCTGTCGATTTTGACCGCACTGACCAGGGTCTTGAGTTCGTCACCAATGTCGGCGACCGGGTTCTTCTGTCAAAGGAGCATCCGATCGCACTGCGCCGAAGCAAGGCGCTCGGTCATGATGCGCCCTACCTGCATGTGCGCGGCCGACTAGAGGCCCGCCTTAGCCGGGCGGCCTATTACCGGCTGATCGATGAAACCGATGCGGAAGAAGGGGACGCTGCGGTGGTGATCGAAAGCGCGGGCGCGACATTTTCCCTGCCGATGAATGCGGGGGACGCATGAATCAGTGGCAGGAGCAAATCTCGCGTGGGCTTGCCGTGCCCGGCGCTCAGCGTGAACGGCATCTCTTTCAGGAGCTCAATCCCAAACTCGCCCATGCGCCAATTTTGAAATCGCCGCCGCAGGCGCCGCGGCCCGCATCGGTTTTGATCGGTGTGCGCGGCGGTGACGATCCGACCATTGTTTTGACCGTTCGTGCACCGACGATGCCGTCCCATGCTGGCCAAATTGGCCTGCCAGGCGGCACCCCGAAAGAGGAGGATGACGGCGATGTCGGCACAGCGCTTCGCGAGGCCGAAGAAGAGGTCGGGCTCGCACGGTCGTCGATCGATGTGCTTGGCACGCTTGGCCCTCACCATGGTGGTCTTGGTTATGTCGTCACCCCCGTGATCGGCATCGTCGATCCCGGCGTACCGGTTGAACCCTGTCCGCGGGAGGTGTCCGAGGCGTTCGAGGTCCCACTATCGGCGGTTCTTGACCAGGGCAATCACGTCGTCGAGCAGCGCATTTTCAATCACGTCCCTTACGATATGTATGCTGTACCCGTCTTTGACACAGGCGGGGTCCGGCGGAACATCTGGGGATTGACGGCAGGGATCCTTCGGACGTTTTCCGAGGTTTTCCATTATGATGGCGGACGATAGGTTCGCTTGGCTCGGCGACGAGCGCTTGCAGGCGGTCTTTTCTGCTCTTCATGCTGATGGTGAGGCCCGGCTGGTCGGCGGCTGTGTCCGCGACAGCCTTCTCGGTCTGGCGCCGCTTGATCGCGATGATATCGATGTCGATATCGCAACAACGCTCAACCCCGACGCAATGAGCGCTGCGTTTAGCCGTGCCGGGATCAAATGGGTCGCGACCGGCGCTGCGCATGGTACACTCACGGCGGTTGTCGACGGTCTTGTCTGCGAGTGCACCAGCCTGCGCAGCGATGTTGAGACCGATGGTCGGCACGCTGAGGTGGCGTTCACTCAAGACTGGGATCTCGATTGGCGGCGGCGCGATTTCACCATCAATGCGCTCTATATGGACCGTGACGGCGCGATCTGGGACCCCGCGAGCGGCTTGACGGATCTTGAGGCGCGCCGGGTACGGTTTATCGGCGATGCGAGCGCCCGCATTCGTGAGGACGCGCTTCGGATCTTGCGGTTCTTCCGTTTCTCGGCTCGGTTTGGTGAGACTTTTGACCAGCATGCAATGACGGCGATCACGGAGGCGACGTCGCTGATCAATCAGCTTTCCAAAGAGCGTATCTGGTCGGAGTTTTCTCGCACCCTGCCGGCAAAAGGCGCACCAGCAGCGTTGCGTGCAGCCGAGAGTGCGGGGGTTCTGCGGCAGATCCTCGATGCGCCCGCTGATCTTGATGCCTTCGCCCATGTTCATCAGTCTGCCAATCTCTCGGTGGCGCTGGGGATCGCCGCGCTTTGGCCTGGTTGCTCAGAGAACGACCTCCGTGACGCGTTTAGGCCGCCAAGCAGCTTCTTGACCGCCTATGCCAAGACAGAGGAGGCGATTGAGGAGATCGGTCGAGGCGCGTCGGCGCGCGCGCTGCTCTTTCATTTCGGTCGTGTCGTGACGCTGGACGCATTGCGCCTGGCCAGTGCGCGCGGTGCGGTGTGCGATCCCGCTCTCCCTAAAGAGGTGCGTACGAACGATATACCGGTGCTCCCCATCGCTGGGCGAGACCTCATTGCCGTCGGTATTCCGCCGGGCGAAGAGGTGGGGCGCATCATGCGGCAGTTTGAGAAGGCCTGGCTCGACGCCGATGCTCCGCAGGACGACGAAAGTGTCAAGGACCTTCTCGCCAGCGTCCTAGGCGGCCAGGCGCCGCGCTGATTCCAGGTCGAGGCTAAAGAGCTGGCTGACGCCGCGTTCCATCATCGTCACACCGTAAAGCCGGTCCACCCGGGACATGGTCAGCGGATGGTGTGTCACCACCAGGAACCGGGTCGAACTCGACGAGGCCATCAGTGTAAGGAGGTTACAGAACCGTTCGACATTGGCATCGTCCAAAGGTGCGTCAACCTCATCAAGGACGCAGATGGGCGCAGGGTTGGTGCGGAAGGCGGCAAAGATCAGCGCTGTTGCCGTCAGCGCCTGCTCACCACCAGACATCAAGCTCAAGGACTGCAGTTTCTTACCCGGCGGGCAGGCGAAAATCTCAAGGCCTGCCGCAAGCGGATCATCATTGTCGACAAAGCGAAGCTGCGCCTCGCCGCCACCGAAGAGGCTGGTGAAAAGATCGCGGAAGTGACCGTTCACCGTGTCAAAGGCCGCGAGCAGCCGCTGCCGACCCTCGCGGTTGATCGAGTTGACCGCGTTGCGCAGCTGGTTGGCGGCTGCATCACAATCGCCGCGTTCGCGGCGCAGGGTTGAGAGGCGCTCATCGACCTGCTCTTTTTCCTCAGCAGCCAGAAGGTTGACCGCGCCCATCCGTTCGCGCTCTTGTTCCAGCTTAGCGAGCTTGCGCGTCAGCTCTTCGGCGCTTGCGGCGGTTTTTTCGTCGTTGTTGATTGAGGCTGCGGCGTCCTCGAGCGTGACATCGGCTTCGGTAAGCGCGTCTTCCAGCTTGCTCTGGGCGCCGCTGAGTTCCGCTGCGAGGGCCGCTGCGGCTTCACGCGCGGTGCCCGCGACAGCCTCGGCTTCGCGCCGTTCCCGGTCGGCATGGCTCATTTGGTTTTGGAAATTGGCGACCGAAGCCTGGGACTGGCCCCAAAGCTCCTTATGCCCCTCAGCGACGGTGGTAAGATCGGCAAGCCGCGCGGTCTCGGCATCTTGGTCGTCATTTGCGGCCTGCTGATCAGCTTCAAGCCGGGAGCGCTCGGCTTGAAGCTCCTGAAGGCGGGAGCCCGCCGCTGTCCGCCGATCATCCCAAGCCTTAATCGACTGATTGTTCTGCCGCAGGACATCGCGGCGTTCGGCCGAGGCCCGGCGATATTCCGCGGCCTGACCACGCGCCCGTCCGGACTGCCGACGCGCCTCGTCGCGGGCGTGGCGTGCCGCCTCAAGATCCTGGCGCTTCTTGGTGCTGACCTCCTCAGCCTGCGGAAGGTCGACCAGGCGCGCATCGGCCTGCGCCAATGCTTGAGCGTTGGCGCGTAGCTGCTCGTCAACGCTTTCGCGGCGGAGCTTGCTCGTTTCCGCCTCGCGGGCAAGCGTATCGGCACTTGCCTTGGCCGTCTCGAACGCGGTGCGGGCCCTGGCGGCCTCATCCTCAGCGCCCTTGAGGATATCCTCGGCGATTTCGAGCGAGGCGCGGCTGGTTTCCACAACCAAAGTCGCACGCGCCGCCGCGCTTGAAGCTTCCGCCCGTTCCTGATCAAGTTCGCCAAGGCGGGCTGCCGCCGACAAGAGCTCCTGAAGATGCGCGTCGGCTTCCCCCGTGCTGCGGAAGCCGTCCCACCGCCAGACTTGGCCTTCGCGATTGACCATCATCTGACCTGAATGAAGGTCAGCCAGCTGATCATCAGCTGGCACCCCGTCGATCACACCGATCGAGGCGAGGCG